>DASTRL010000046.1:0-4005 GCA_035761265.1 Steroidobacteraceae bacterium | reverse complement strand
ATGCGGGCGCCGCGCGCCAGCGCCGCCTCGAGCTCCTCGAGCACCAGGAACGCGCCGCCTTCGCCGACCACCAGGCCGTCGCGCTCGGCGTCGTAGGGACGCGGCGTGCGCTTCGGTTCCTCGTTGCGCCGGCTGGTGGCGTACAGCGTGTCGAAGGCCTTGGCCTGCGTGGGGCAGAGCTCCTCCGCGCCGCCCGCCAGCATGCGCGTCTGTGAGCCGTGCAGGATGGCCTCGTACGCATAGCCGATCGCCTGACTACCGGAAGTGCACGCGCTGTTGGTCGGGATCACGCGCCCCTTCATCCCGAAGAAGATGCCGATGTTGGCTGCCGCCGTGTGCGGCATCATGCGGATGTACGAATTCGCGTTCACACCCTTGCCGTTGCCGTCGAGCAGCATGTGGGCGAAGTCGAGCATGTCGGGGGTGCTGCCGATGCACGAGCCGCAGGCCACGCCCATCTGCCCGTCGGACAGCAGCGCGCTGCCGCCCAGGCCCGCATTGCCGATGGTCAACTCCGCGGCGCGCACCGCGAGCTGCGAGACACGGCCCATGCCGCGCAGTTGCTTGCGCGTCCACGCATGGGGCGGCGCGAACGAGTCGCAAGGCGCCGCGAGTCTCGTGCCCATGTCTCCGTAGCGCTCCCACTCGGTCATGTAGCGCACGGCGTTCTTGCCGGCGCGGAACGCGGCTTCGATGCTTTCCCACTCGTTGCCCAGCGCCGAGACGCCGCCCATGCCGGTGACCACGACGCGGCGCATCAGCACAGCCCTCCGTTCACCGAGATCACCTGGCGCGTGACGTAGCTCGCGTCGGGCGACATCAGCCAGCTCACCGCTCCCGCGACTTCCTCCGGCTTGCCGATCCTTTGCATGGGGATCACTTCGAGAATCTTCTCCATCGGTGTGTTCGCATCGATCATGTCCGTGTCGATGAGTCCGGGCGCCACGCAGTTCACGGTGATCTCACGCTTCGCGAGCTCCACGGCCAGCGCCTTGGTGGCCGCGATCACGCCGCCCTTGGCGGCCGAGTAGTTGGCCTGGCCGCGGTTGCCGATGAGCCCGGACACCGAGGCCAGCGTGACGATGCGGCCGGGCGCACGCCGCCGCACCATCGGCATGACCACCGGCTGCAGCACGTTATAAAAGGAGTCGAGGTTGGTGTGCACCACGGCGTCCCATTCCTCGCCCGTCATGGCCGGGAACGCGGCATCGCGCGCGATGCCGGCATTGCACACGACGCCGTAGTAGGCGCCGTGTGTGTCCATGTCGGCCGTGAGCGCCTGCGAGGCCGAGTCGCGCTGCGCGACATCGAAGCACAGCAGTCGCGCGCCGCGGCCGAGCGCCCGGACCTCGGCGGCCACCTGCTCGGCGGCATCGCGGCGCGCATGGTAGTGCACGACGACGTCGAAGCCGTCGCGCGCCAGGCGCAGCGCGATGGCGCGGCCGATGCCGCGGCTCGAGCCCGTGACCAGCACCGTGCCGCTCATGCCGGCTCTGCTTCCTTCCGCGTCGCATGCCTGTGCAGGTAGTTAGCCACGCGGCCGGTCAGGCAATCGGGCATGACGAACAGCAGCTCGTTCTGCGGCGGCCGCACCGCCACCTGCACGGTCTGGGCGCGCGCCACGCGCCCGCCGTCGGCGAGGTCGGTGACCAGGTAGTTGATGGCGAGCCGCTGCTCCCATTCCACCAGCGAGGCGCGCACACGCAGCCGGTCGCCGAAGCGTGCGGCACGCAGGTACTTCACGCGCAGGTCGACGATGGGCCACAGATACCCGGAGTCGATCATCTCCTGCAGGTCGAAATCGATGGCGCGCATCAACGCCCAGCGGGCGTTTTCCAGGTAACGCAGGTAGTGGCCGTGCCAGACCACCTGCGCCAGGTCGACGTCCGCGAACGCGACTTCGCAGTCGATCCTGGCGCTGATATCCGAGTGTTTTCGCATCGGGGCCGGATTCTACGGCGGAGCAGGCTTCGCGCGCTCTTTCGCGCGCGCGAATACGCCAACGGCGCATCCCGCGCCTGAGAACCCCGCGCGCCGCGCGTCCGACATCAGGCTCGCCGCATCCGGCGCCAGAGGAGCAGCGGCGCGCGCCACAGCATGCCCAGCACCAGCCGGACGTGCATGCCGGCCAGCCGCAGGTTGTCGTTCAGCATGCGGAAATGGGAAATCCCGTCCGTGGGGTACGACACCTGCGTGTCGATCCAGCGCAGCGTGCGCCCGCGCCAGACGAGCTTGACCAGCAGCTCCACGTCGAAATCCATGCGGGTGCCGACGCCGTCGCGGTCCACGACCTCGAGCACGGTGCTCACCGGGTACAGCCGGAAGCCGCACATGGAGTCGCGCACGGCACTGAACGACAGGGTCTGCAGCCACACCAGCGCATGCGTGATGTAGCGCGAAACAAACCGCACCTTGGGAATGGACGCATCGAACACCGGGCGGCCGCAGATCACGGCCTGCGGCTCGGCGCGCGCGGCGGCGAGGAATTTCGGCACATCGCGCAGATCGTGCTGGCCGTCCGCGTCCACCTGCAGCGCATGCGTGAATCCCAGCGACTGCGCCTCGCGCAGGCCGGCGATCACCGCGGCGCCCTTGCCGCCGTTCACGGCGAGCCGCACCAGCACGTCGCCGGTCTGCGCGGCAAGCCGCTCCAATGCCTGCCGGCAGCTCTCGTTCGAGCCGTCGTCCACCAACACCACCGGCAAGCCCTGCGCGCGCAGGTTCGCGGCCACCGCCGGCACCGCCAGCTCGTGGTTGTACACGGGGATCACGCCCGTGACGCGCAATTGTCCGTCGGTCACTGCGTCTGGAGGCGATCGATGCAGTCGATCAGGTCCTGCACGGTACGCACCGAGCGGAAGTCGCGCGGGCTCACGCGACGCTCGAAGATCCGCGAAAGGTGGTCGACGAGATCGACGGCATCGATGCTGTCGATCTCGAGGTCGTCGTCGAAGCGGGCTTCGGGCACGACCACCGGCGCGTCCAGCTCGAACAGCTCGATCAACGAGTTGCGGACGATGTCGAATATTTCCTGGCGGGACTTCATGTGACGAGACCTTGGCTTGCCGCCTAGTCTCGCACTGGAGTCGCCCCGCCGAACAGCCCCGCGAGGTCCGCGTTCAAACGGCGTGACGCAATCGGCACGGGCGATCCCCGATACGTCGCCAGGTCGATGTCCTCGCCGACGCGCAGCGTGAATTTCGGCCGGCGCCAGGGGATCCGGTACCAGGGCAGGTTCTTCGAGAGCGTCGGCGGATCGCAGCCGATGAACACCGGCGTCAGCACGCGGGCCGCGCGCACCGCCACGTTCGCGGCGCCGCGCTGCATGGCCATGGGCTTGCCCGGCACGCTGCGCGTGCCCTCCGGGAAGATCAGCAGGGTCTCGCCCTCGCCGAGGGCCGCCTCGGCCGCATAGATCATGTCCTCGGTGGGCGCGTTCGGGATGTAGCCCGCGGCAATCACCGCGCCGCGCGTGATCACGTTGCGGAAGTGCCCGGCCTTGACGATGCAGTTGGCCTGTGGCGCGAAACCCACGAGGAACACCACGTCGATGAGGGTCGGGTGATTCGCGACGATCAGCTGCCCCGGCCGGCCGAGCCTCTCCCGGCCGATGAATTCATAGCGCAGCACGCCCACGGTCCGCATGAAGCCGACGAAAAACCGCAAGCCTCCGCCGACGACGGCCCGTGCCAGGCGCCGGCCGCGTGCGCGCTCCAGGCTCATGAGCCGCAGCAGCGGCAGCACGACGATGCCCAGCACGAACGTCACCAGCCCGAATACGAGGAAACACAGGCCCGTCGCCGGCAGTCGCAGCCAGTAGTGGTCCGTGCGCTTCACCGCGCGCGGCTCCGCTGACGAATCGAAGAAATCGCTGACCTGCGCATCGAGTCTGCGCCCCCGCATCATCTGGCCGCCGCGTGGTTCGCCGGGACATCGACGTGGCTCTCGATCCACGCCTGCACTTCCTCGTTCACCTCGCGCGCATCGCGCCCGGCCGGATCGATG
>DASTRL010000045.1:0-11809 GCA_035761265.1 Steroidobacteraceae bacterium | reverse complement strand
AGGTACGTCCCCGTTTGCCCGCGAAGCGGGCAAATCAGGAATGTCCCCATTTCCTAATCCCCACTTTCCCCACCCGGCACCTCTTAGACGTTGAGGAGCAGGTGCTCACGCTCCCACGAGCTGATGACCTGCAGGAACACTTCGTACTCGGCCTCCTTGACGATGGTATAGGCCGAAATGAACGGATCGCCGAGGATGCGCACCAGCGGCTCGCATTCGCGCAGCTCGCGGATGGCGTCGTCGAGCGAGCGCGGCAACGAGAACGGCAGGTCGTGCGCGCTGCCGGATATGGGCTCGGACGGCAGCAACCCCTCGACCATGCCGAGATAGCCGCAGGCCAGCGAGGTGGCCAGCGCGATGTACGGATTGGCATCGGCACCGGCCAGGCGGTTCTCGACGCGCCGCGCATCCGGATCGGAGGCCGGCACGCGCAGCCCCGCGGTGCGATTGTCGTAGCCCCATTGCACGTTGATCGGCGCCAGCTGGAAGCGCGAGATGCGTCGGTAGGAATTCACGTTCGGCGCGAGCAGCGCCATCGCGGCCGGCAGGTATTTCTGCATGCCGGCGATGTGCGCGAAGAACAGCGGCGTCGGCGTGCCGTCATCCTTCGAGAAGATGTTCTTCTTCGTCTTGCTGTCGACGATGCTCTGATGGATGTGCATCGCGCTGCCCGGTTCCTTGGCGTGCGGCTTCGCCATGAAAGTGGCGTACATCTTGTGGCGCAGCGCGGCCTCGCGCGCCGTGCGCTTGAAGAGGAACGCCTGGTCGGCCAGATCGAGCGCGTTGCCGTGCAGCAGGTTGATCTCCATCTGCGCGGCGCCGTCCTCGTGGATCAGCGTGTCGATCTCGATGTCCTGGTCCTCGCAGAACTGGTACATGTCGTCGAACAGCGGGTCGAACTCGTTGACCGCAGCGATGCTGTAGCTCTGGCGGCCAGGCTCGGCGCGCCCGGAACGGCCCACCGGCGGCTTGAGCGGATAATCGGCGTCGATGTTGGGCTCGACCAGGTAGAACTCGAGCTCCGGTGCCACCACCGGCTCCCAGCCGCGGTTGGCGTACAGCTCCAGGATGTGGCGCAGCACGCTGCGCGGCGCCATGCCCACGCGACGCCCGTCGGCGTAGTAGCAATCGTGGATCACCTGCGCCGTCGGCTCGGCCGCCCACGGCACGCGGCGCACCGTGCGCGCATCCGCCTTCAGCGTGATGTCGATCTCCGCCGGGCTCATCGCCTTGTCGGTGTCGGGTGGATAGTCGCCGGTCACCGTCTGCAGGAAGATGCTCTCGGGCAGCCGCATGCCCTCCTCTTCGCCGAACTTCTCGCTCGGCATGATCTTGCCGCGCGCGATGCCGGCCATGTCGGGGATGATGGCCTCGACTTCGGAAATGCCGTGGTCGCGCAGGAACTGCCTGATTTCATTTGCCATGGGAACGTCCTAACTATCTTTTCTCTGGTCTTCGCGGCGCCGCGCCGCCCTGCCGAATTCGGCGAACAGCGCCCGCGAGAATGGATTGCTCATCACCTTCCACTCCGGATGCCACTGCACCGCGAGCGCGAAGCTCGGCGCCGACTGCACGCGGAAGGCCTCGACCAGCCCGTCCGGCGCGCGCGCCTCGACCGCGAGGTCCGGCGCCAGCCGTTCCACGCCCTGGCTGTGCAACGAATTGACGGTGATGCGGTCCTTGCCGGCGAGGCCGAGCAGCAGACCACCGGGCTCCAGCAGCACCTCGTGAGCCGGACCGTACTGCACGTCGAGCGGCTGTTCCTTGTCTTCGCGGTGATCGCCGAACCCCGGCAACTCGTGCACGCGCTGGTGCAGCGTACCGCCCATGGCGACGTTCATCTCCTGGAAACCGCGGCAGACGCCGAACACGGGAACGCCGCTCGCCACCGCGCGCGGTATCAACGAGAGCGTCGTCGCATCGCGGTGCGGATCATGCAGCGTTCCGGGAATGCTGGCCGGCCCCGAATAGCGCGTGGGCTCGACGTTCGAAGGACTGCCCGGGAAGAAAATGCCGTCGACGCGCGCCAGGATCTCGCTGACGTCCAATGGCGTCTCGAGCACCGGGATCAGCAACGGCAGGCAATCGGCGGCCTGCACCACCGCAGCGATGTACTTCTCGCCGACCGCGTGGAACGGATGCGGTCCGATCATGCGTCGATCGGACGGAATGCCAATGACCGGACGTCTGCTCATACAAGGACGACATTTGGTGAGACGGCGGGGGCCAGGGGACCGGGCGCTGTCTATTATCTTTTACGGAGTCGAACCTGCGACCGGTCCGACGGTAGTCATTAGACCATACCTGTGGGGGGTCCGGCTGCGCGCGATGCAGGCTCGCGCAGGGCCTCGATCGGCAAGATTTGGCCCATTCGGGCGTTTGCCGTGGCGCGCGGCGCGGGCATATGCTGCCGCGCTCGGCACCGAACGAGTGTCGAAAATAATAAACACTGGAAGTGCCATGACGCAGATGCCGGACAACGAGCTCGAGTGCTTCCTGGCCGCCCATCCCACGGTGCGGTTCTTCGATGCCTTCGTGAACGACCTCAACACCGTCGAGCGCGGCAAGCGCATCGATCGGGACGGCATTGCCCGGGTCTTCAGCCGCGGCATGCCGCTGCCCGGCTCCATGTTCGCCCTCGACATCGAGGGCGGTACCGTCGAGGCCACCGGTCTCGGCTTCGATGACGGCGACGCCGACCGGCCCTGCCTGCCCATCCCCGGCACGCTGGTGCCCGTGCCCTGGCAGACGGACGTCGCGCAGCTGCAGCTGCGCATGTACGACCACGATGGCAGCCGCTTCTTCGGCGATCCGCGCGGCGTGCTCGAGCGACAGCTCGACTCGCTGGCAGCGCTTGGGCTCACGCCCGTGGTGGCCATCGAATACGAGTTCTATCTCGTGGATTGCGAGCGCCGCGCCGACGGCCTGCCACAGCCGCCGCGCGGGCCGTTGACCGGTAGACGCGAGTTCCGCACGCAGATCAACTCCATGTCCGACCTCAACGAGTACTCGCCGCTGCTCGCCGAGATCGATCGCGTGTGCCGCCTGCAGAACGTTCCCGCGACCTCCTCGCTCGCGGAGTACGGGCCCGGCCAGTACGAGGTGAACCTCGCCCATGCCGCCGATGCGCTGCGCGTCTGCGACGAAGCGCTGCGTTTCAAGCGCATCGTGAAAAGCGTGGCGCGCGCGCACGGCTGCGAAGCGACCTTCCTGCCCAAGCCCTATCGCGACATGGCCGGCAGCGGCCTGCACGTGCACGTGAGCCTGCTCGATGCGCGGGGCGCGAACATCTTTTCGGCCGACGATCCGCAGGCGAGCGCGCCGCTGCGCCAGGCCATCGCCGGAACCCTGGCGACGCTCGCCGACGGCATGGCCCTGTGCGCGCCCGGACCGAACAGCTTCCGCCGCTTCCGCAGCGAGGCCTACGTGCCGCTGCATGCCACCTGGTCCATCAACAACCGCGGCTCGGCGCTCCGCGTGCCCGCATCCGACGCGGCCAACCTGAGGCTCGAACACCGGCTCGCCGGCGCCGACGCCAATCCATACCTGGTCGTCGCCTGGGTGCTCGCCGGCATTCATCACGGGCTCACGCACCAGCTCGAGCCGCCGCCGGTGACCACTGGCAATGCCTACGACCAGCCGGGCGAGCCGCTGCCCATCGGCTGGGGCGAGGCGATCGAGCGCTTCGCGCACAGTGACGTCGCGCGGCGCTACTTTGGCGAGAAGTTCGTGAATCTCTACTGCACGGTGAAGCGTGGCGAATTGCAGGATTTCGCCGCGCACGTCACGCCGCTGGAAATCGCGCGCTACCTCGGTCCGCTCTGAGACGCGGCATGAGCGCAACGGACGAACGCAACTACTACTACGCGAGCACGCCGCGGCCGGTGCCGCATGCGCCGCTGGCCGGCGAACGGCACTTCGATGTGTGCGTCGTCGGCGGTGGCATATCCGGTTTGTCCGCGGCGTTGCACCTCGCCGAGCGCGGCATGCGCGTGGCGCTGCTCGAAGCCCGGTTCCTGGGCCACGGTGGCTCGGGTCGCAGCGGCGGGCAGTGCATCATGGGGTACGCCTGCGAGATGTCGACGCTCGAAAAGCTGGTCGGCGCCGCGGATGCGCGCCGCATGTGGGATCTGTCGGTCGAGGGCCTGCAGCTGCAGCGCGAGCTGATCGCCCGTCACGGCATCGACTGCCACTACACACCCGGGCACATGATTCTCGGGATGAAGGGCCGTCACGACCGGGCGCTGCGCGAAGAGCTCGACATCCTCGGTTCGCGCTACGACTATCACTCGCTGCGGCTGATCGGGCGCGACGAGCTGCGCGCGCTCATCGCGAGCGAACGCTACACGAGCGCGCTGTTCGACACCAACGGCGGGCACCTGCATCCGTATCGCTACACGCTGGGGCTCGGACGCGCCGCCGCGGCGGCCGGCGTGGCGCTCTTCGAGGACTCGTGTGTGACGCGGCTCGAGCTGGCGCAGCACGCGGGCGCGGACAATGTGGCGCACACCTCGCGCGGTACCGTGCGCGCGCGGCACCTGCTGGTGGCCGGCGGCGCGCTGCTGGGGCGGCTCGTGCCCGAGCTGGCTCGCAAGCTCATCGACATCGGCACCTACGTCGCCGCGACACAGCCGCTGGGCGAAGCCCGCGCCCGCGCGCTGATCGCCAACGCCGCCGCCGCCGCCGACATGAACTGGATCCTCGACTACTTCCGGCTCTCCGCGGACCATCGGCTGCTGTTCGGCGGTCGCGTGAGCTACTCCGGCATCGATCCGTTCGATTCGGGGCGCGTGCTCAGGCATCGCATGGTGGCGGTGTTCCCGCAACTCGCCGACGTCCGCATCGACTACGCATGGGGCGGGTTCCTCGACATCACGATGAACCGCGCCCCGCATTTCGGCCGGCTCGGGCCGAACGCGTATTTCATCCAGGGACTGTCCGGGCACGGCATGGTGATCTCGGGAATCGCCGGCAAACTCTCGAGCGAGGTGATCGCCGGCACCGCCGAACGCTTCGACATGTTCGCCAGGATTCCGCACCGCGATTTTCCGGGCGGCCGGTACCTGCGGCGGCCCGCCCTGGTGCTGGCGATGCTCTGGTTCCGGCTCATGGACCTGCTGTGACCTTCGGCACGGCGCCATTCGAGTTCGGCATCTGGTACTCCGCGTTGCCCGTGCTGCTGGTGGCGGCCACGCTGAGCTGGCTGGTGTCCTTGCCGCTGCGTAGCATTTCGCACGCGCATGCGCTCTGGAGCCTGATGTTGTTCGCGGCCGGCGTCGTGTACGCGCTCGGCAGCGATCCGCGCGGGCCGCGGCTCTCGCTGGTGCTGTGGCTGCTCGCGCTGTGGGCGGCGCGGCTGTCGATCCATCTGACGGCTCGCAATGCCGGCAAGGCAGAGGATCGGCGCTATCAGGCGCTGCGGGCGCGGCACGATCCGCGCTTCGCACTGAAGAGCCTCTACCTCGTGTTCTGGCCACAGGCCGTCCTGGCCTGGGTCGTCTCGCTGCCGATCCTGGGTGCGTTCGCGAGCCTGCGGCCCCTGCGGCCGCTCGATTACGCCGGCCTGCTGATGTGGCTGGCGGGCTTCCTGCTCGAGGCGGGCGGCGACTGGCAGTTGGCGCGTTTCCGGCGCGATCCCGCCCATGCGCAGGCCGTGCTCGATCGCGGCCTGTGGCGCTACAGCCGCCATCCTAACTACTTTGGCGAGGCCTGCATCTGGTGGGGATTCTTCCTGGTCGCCGCCTCCGCCGGCGCCTGGTGGGCGCTGCCCGGGCCCGTGCTCCTCACCTGGCTGCTGCTGCGGGTTTCCGGGGTGCCGTTGCTCGAATCGGACATCGGCAAACGCCGGCCGCGATATGCCGACTACGTCTTGAAAACGAACGCTTTTTTCCCGGCGCCGCCGCGCAAATAGCCTAAAGGCTGCACTCTCCTGGGCCGATAACACCGGGGACAACCGGAGTTACGCACCCGAATACAGCAGGCAGTACCGTGGTCGAAGTGGATTCAACGCAGCGCGAGGCACGTGCCCGTGAAGTGCGTCACGAAGTCGTGGCGCAGCTCACCGTGGGTACGCATCGAGCATTCCGGATCCTGTTCGCCGTGCAGTGGGTCGTCGCCATGCTGCTGGCCTGGAAGGTGGCCATTCCGGGCGACGGCCGCCTGTGGGTGACACTCATCCTCGGCGGCATGTTGTGCATTCCCGCCGGCCTGTTCTCGCGTGGCGCGCCGCTCGCCTGGTGGACGCGCCACTGGGTGGCCGTGAGCCAGATCGGCTGGTCATGGCTGTACGTGTGGCTGCTCGAGGGCAACACCGAGGCGCAATTCCACCTGTTCGCCTCGCTGGCCTTTCTCGCCTTCTACCGCGACTGGCGCGTGATGATCACCGCGATGCTCGTGGCGATCGGCTATCCACTGGCACGGCTGCTGCTGCTGCCCGATTCGTACGACATCGGCGCCGCCGCCTGGACGCGCCTCATGCACCAGGCGACGTATGTCGTCGCCGAGACGGCGATGCTGCTGATCACCGTACGGCAGGGCATGGGCACCGTGTGGCGCTTCTCGATGCAGGCCGCCGGCCTGCAGCTGCAGAACGAAAGCATCGAGCGCGATGTCAGCGAGCGCACCGCCGAGCTGGTGCGCAGCCGCGAGCAGTACCGTCTCATCGCCGAGACCACGCGCGCCATCCCCTTCGAGCTGGACCTGGCGCATGGACGATTCACCTACATCGGGCCGCAGGCCGAGAAGATCCTCGGCTATCCCGAGTCGCGCTGGAAGGAACCCGGCTTCCTCGATCGGCTGTTGCCGCGCGACCGCGAACCCACCGCCCGCCGGCAGCTCGATGAATCGATGCCCGGCAGCTTCGAGACGCTGTGTTCGGTGGTGACCGCCGACGATCGGGTGGTCGAGCTGCGCTGGACCGTGGCCTGCGAGGTCAAGCAGGACATGCGCTTCCTGCGCGGCCTGATGATCGACGTCACCGAAGCGCGCCGCCTGGTGCGCGAGATGGCGCAGGGCCAGAAACTCGAGTCCGTGGGCCGCGTCGCCGCCGGCGTCGCGCACGAGATCAACACCTCGGTGCAGTTCATCTCCGACAGCGTGCGTTTCGTGCGCCATGCGCTCAAGGACCTGCCGCGCGCGCTCGCCGACTACCGCGCGCTGGCCGCGGGCGTGCTCTCCGGCCAGGATGTCACCCAGCAGGCGAAGCGCGCCGCCGACACCGATGAGGCCGCGGACGTCGACTACTTCCTCAAGAATGCGCCCGACGCGCTGGACCGCGCGCTCGAGGGCATCGGGCGCGTGGGCTCCATCGTGCGCTCCATGACGGAATTCGCGCATCCGGACTCGCGCACCAAGGCCGACGTCGACATCAACCGCGCCATCAAGACGACGCTGAACATGGCGCGCAACGAATACAAGACCGTCGCCGACCTCGAAACCGATTTCGGCGCCATCCCGGCCGTGCATTGCCACGCGGGCGACGTCAACCAGGTGGTGCTCAACCTGCTGTTGAATGCCGCGCATGCCATCGGCGATGTGGTGGCGGGCACCAGCAACAAGGGCCGCATCACGGTACGCACGCGCGCGATCGGCGACTATGTCGAGATCTCGATCACGGACACCGGCTCCGGCATTCCCGAGTCGGTGCGTCCACGCATTTTCGAGCCGTTCGTCACGACCAAGGAAGTCGGGCGCGGTACCGGCCAGGGCCTGGCGTTGTCGCGCGGCATCGTGGTCGAGAAGCTCAAGGGGTCCCTTCACTTCGAAACTGAAACCGGAAAGGGCACGACTTTCTACATCCGACTGCCGGTGTCGGAAACGGCTACAGAGGCTGCAGCATGACTTCGTTACACGTTCTCTTTGTCGATGACGAACAGGCCATTCTCGATGGCTTGCGTAACTCCTTGCGCAAGGAACGCAAGCGCTGGGAGATGACCTTCGCCCTCGGCGGCCAGCAGGCGCTGGAGGAGATGAAGAAGACGCCCGCGGACGTCGTCATCACCGACATGCGCATGCCGGGCATGGACGGCGCGGAGCTGCTGCGCCACATCCAGCGTGACTTCCCGGCCGCGGCGCGCATCGTGCTGTCCGGCCAGGCGGAGCGCGAAGCCATCATGCGTGCCCTGCCCGTCACCCACCAGTTCCTGCACAAGCCCTGCGACGGCGAGACGCTGCGCGCCGTGATCGAGCAGACGCACGCGCTGCACAAGCTCATGCAGAACCCGGCGTTGACCGCGCTCGTGGGCAAGCTGGAACGCATCCCGGCGGTGCCCACCACCTACACGGAGCTGTCGCGTCTCGCACAGGACCCCAAGGCCGACAGCGCAGCCTTCGCCAAGGTCATCGAGATGGACGCCGCGGTGTGCGCCAAGGTGCTGCAGCTGGTGAACTCGGCGTATTTCGGCCTCGGCCAGAAGATCGTGAGCATCCGCCCGGCGGTCACGTATCTCGGCGTCGAGATCATCAAGTCGCTGGTGCTCGGTTCGAGCTCGTTCTCGGACAAGGCGATCAGCGAGGTCAAGGGCTTCTCCCCCGACCGCCTGCAGCATCACTCGATGCTGACGGCGCTGCTCGCCAAGAAGATCGTCTCCAGGCCCGAGCTGGCCGACGCGGCGTTCACCGCGGGCCTGCTGCACGACATCGGCGCGCTGGTGCTGTGCCATGCGGCGCCGCCGGACTACGTGCGCGCGCTCCAGCGCAAGAAGGAGCTGCACGGCGACGGCGCCTCCGCCGAGCGCGAGATCTTCGGCGTGACCCATGCCGAGGTCGGGGCCTATCTACTCGGACTCTGGGGCATTCCCTTCCCGATCGTCGAAGCCGTGGCGTTCCACCATCGCCCGAACGAGGTGGCGCCGGAATCCCGCCCGCTGGTGGCCGCCGTGCACATCGCCAGCGGCCTGGTCGAGGAGATGACCGAGGCCGACAGCCAGCAGCGCCCGGAAGGCACGCACATCGACAGCTCCGGCCGCATCGACGTCGCGTTCCTGCGCGAGGCGGGCCTGGAGGAAGCCTTCAAGAAGAGCCGCGCCGAGGCCGAGAAGATCCTCGGCAAGGTCAGCGACGCCGGCTGACGGCCCTGCTAGCATTCTGCCCCTCGACGGGAGGGACTCAGGATGCGTTTCACGCCCAGGCTGACCAAGGCAACCGCGATCGGAATCTCCGCGCTGGCGGGCGTACTCGGCGCACTGGCGGTGTCGCCGGGCGCGGGCAGCGCGCACGGCAGCGGCGCCGATGCGGCGGCGGCGTCCGCGGCCAACGCCTTTCTCGCCTCGCTGCCCGCGGACTTGCGCAGATCGGCGAGCTTCCCGCTCGATTCCCCCGAGCGCACGCAGTGGTACTTCGTGCCGCGCGAGCGCGTCGGTGTCTCGTTGCTGAAACTCGACGATCGCCAGAGCGAGTTGTTAGGACCCTTGCTGGCCACGGCGCTGAGCCCCGAGGGCCTGCTCGAGGCGCGCGGCGTGCTCAAGCACGAGAACATCCTGCGGCGGGTCGAGACCGAGGCCGGCGTCGACGCCACGCGGCGCGATCCCGGGCTCTACTACACCAGCATCTTCGGCAGGCCGCGCGCGGATGCCCCCTGGGCCTGGCGCTTCGAGGGACATCACCTGTCGCTCAACGTGACGGAGGTGCCCGGCGCCGCGCCGATGGTCGGCCCGCTGTTCATCGGCGCCAATCCGGCGCGCGTGCTCACCGGGCCGCAGACCGGCTTCCGCCTGCTCGCGGCGGAAGAGGACCTGGGACGCGAGCTCATCCGGCAACTGCCCGAGGAGCGCCGCAAGCTCGCGATGATCCGCGATACGGCATTCGCCGAGATCGTCACCGGCAACGATCCGAAGGTGCGGCCCCTGGAGCTCGAGGGACTCGCGGCCGGCGACATGTCGGCTGATGAGCAGCAGCAGCTGCGCCGACTGATCGAGTTGTATCTGGGAAGGCTGGCGCCCGACTCCGCCCGCGACGCGCAGGCGCGACTCGAGCGCGCCGGCTTCGGCAAGGTGCGCTTCGCGTGGGCCGGCGGCATCGAAACGGGGCAGAAGCACTACTACCGCGTGCACGGGCCGACCCTGCTCATCGAATACGACAACACGCAGAACGACGCCAACCACATCCACACGGTGTACCGCGACCTCGACCATGATTTTGGCGGCGATGTGCTGCGCAAACATCTATCGAAGCAATAGACAAATGCGGATGGCGAGGCTACCGGCCGCTCGCTAGACTGCCTGCAACACGCGAGGAGTCTGCCATGGCCAAGAAAAGCACTGCCGTTCCGGTCGCACAGACGATGGCGCCACCCCAGATCGACATCGGCATCAGGGGCAAGGACCGCGAGAAGATAGCCCAGGGGCTGTCGCGCGTACTCGCCGACACATACACGCTGTACCTGAAGACCCACAACTTCCACTGGAACGTGGAAGGCCCCATGTTCAACACGCTGCACCTGATGTTCATGGAGGAGTACACCGAACTGTGGAACGCGCTCGATCTCATCGCCGAGCGCATCCGGGCGCTGGGATTCCCCGCGCCGGCGACGTACCGCGAGTTCTCGAAGCTCAGCTCCATCGAGGAGACCGAGGGCGTGCCGCAAGCCATGGACATGGTCCGGCTGCTGGTCACCGGCCACGAGGCCGTGGCGCGCACCGTGCGCGAGGCCTTCCCTGCCGCGGAGAAGGCCGGCGACGAATCCACCTGCGACCTCTACACCCAGCGCCTGAACATCCACGAGAAGACCGCGTGGATGCTGCGCAGCCTGCTGAAGTGAAATGGGGACATTCCTCGTTTCCAGGAAACGGGGACAGACCTGCCTTCGACTTCCCTGCAGGTCGCGCCGGCGGAGTGTGATGATGAGGAATTTCGCCGCCTTGAACCTGCTCCTTGCGGCCGCGCTGCTGCTCGCGGCGGGCGCCTCCCTCGCGAAGGAGCCGCGACTCGAGATCGCGCTGACTTTCGACGACCTGCCGTTGAACGGCGCGAAGCCAGCCAATCGCAGCATGCAGCAGATCGCTGCCGACACCGTCGCCGTGCTGAAGGCGCATCACATCCCGCCCTCCTTCGGATTCATCAGTCCCAACGGCCGGGAACTGGACCCCGACGGCGCCGGCGCCCTGCAGGCCTGGATCGACGGCGGCAATCCGCTCGGCAATCACACCTACACGCACCTGAGCCTCACGAAGAACTCCGCCGAGGACTTCGAAGACGAAATCCTGCGCAACGAGCCCATACTCGCGCGCCTGACTCCCCCGGGCGCGAACAGTGACTGGCGCTGGCTGCGCTATCCCTTCCTGCACGAGGGCGACACCGTCGAGAAGCGTCGCGCGGTGCGTGAGTTCCTGCGCGCCCACGGTTACCGCGTCGCCCAGACCACCATCGACTGGGAAGACTACCTGTGGAACAGTGCGCACGCGCGCTGCGTGGACCGGCACGACACCGCAGCCATCGAGTGGCTGCGCAGCAGCTATCTATCGGAGGCCGAGCGCTGGATCCGCGCGCAGCGCGGCTTCGCGCGCCAGGTCTGGGGCCGCGACATCAACCACGTCGCGCTGCTGCACCTGGGATCCTTCAGCTCGACCATCCTGCCCGATCTTTTCAAACTGCTCGATCGCGAAGGATTCGCGATCGTGACGCTCGAGGAAGCCCAGAGCGATCCCGTCTACGAAAGCGACCCCGACATCGGCGCGCCCAATGGCGGCACGCTCACCGAGCTCATGATGCAGGCCCGACAGATCCCCTGGCCCGAAGGGATGGCGGACAAGCCGCGCGAGCGGCTCCGCAAGATCTGCGAAAAAGAGGTGCCGGGTGAGGGGAGTGGGGGTTT
>DASTRL010000044.1:0-24390 GCA_035761265.1 Steroidobacteraceae bacterium | reverse complement strand
AACTACACGACGAGGGAGACTTCATGACGACGCAGAATCGAGGATCGCTCATCGCATTCATCTCGGTGCCGACGCTGTTCTTCGCCTGGGGATTCATCACCAACCTGATCGATCCGCTGATCCCCGCGGTGAAGGAGATCTTCAGCCTGAGCTACACCGAGGCGTTCCTGACGCAGTTCGCGTTCTTCATCGCCTACGGCGTGTTCTCGCTGCCCGGCGGCGCGCTGGTGGCGCGCGCCGGTTATGCGCGCGCCATCCTGATCTCGCTGTCGGCGATGGTGGTGGCCTGCCTGATCTTCCCGCTGGCCACGCACCTGCGCATGTACGAGCTGGTGCTGGTGGCGCTCTTCATCCTCGGTGGCGGCATCACCGTGCTGCAGGTGGCGGCGAACCCGCTGTCCGCGGCGCTCGGCGATCCGAAGACCTCGCATTCGCGACTGGTGCTGTCACAGGCCTTCAATTCGCTGGGCACCGTGCTCGGCCCGTATCTCGGGGCGGCGGTGATGCTGAGCGGCGGCATGTTTGCGGCCGCGGCGGCGGGCGGCGACGTGGAAGTGGCGCGCGCCGCGTCACTCAAGAAGATCGACACGTCGTTCGTCATGGTCGCCGGCATGATCGTGCTGTTGATGATCTTCATGTGGTCGCAGAGCAGGCGCATCACGGCTTCGGCGCCGCCGGTCACCGCGGAGAAGGGTTCGGTGTTCGATGCACTCAAGGCGAAATGGGCGCTGTTCGGCGGCATCTCGATCTTCGTGTACGTGGGCGCCGAAGTGGCCATCGCCAGCCTCATGATCAACTTCCTGACGCAGCCCGACGTGTTGCTGCCGCGCCTGCAGGACCCGGATGGCACTTCGGTGCTCGGGATTTTCCATTTCGTCGGCGAACCCGCCGAACGGGCCGGCAAGATGCTGGGCTGGCTGTACTGGTTCGGCGCCATGGTCGGCCGCTTCGCCGGCAGCGCGCTGCTGGCGCGCATCAAGGCGCCGAAGCTGCTGGCGCTGTTCGCGTTCGTCGCCGCGATGCTGTCGCTCGCCGTCAGCCAGACGCACGGCGAGCTCGCGGCCTACGCGGCGCTGTCGGTGGGCCTGTTCAACTCCATCATGTTCCCCTGCATCTTCACGATCACGCTGGAGCGCTCCACGGCCACGGTGGCGGGTACCTCGGGCCTGTTGTGCATGGCCATCGTCGGCGGGGCGTTCATTCCGCAGGTTGTGGCGCGCATCGCTGACGCCGGACACCTGCATGCCGCATACTTCGTCCCCATGTTGTGCTACCTGATGATCGTGGTATTCGCGCTCGGCGCGGCAAAGGCTCCCATCGTGAGCCACGGCGCGGCGCCCAGCGCGGGGCACTGAGCAGGAGGGTCATGGACGACAACAAGGCGCGCATCGCCGCCCATCACGACCGGCTCTCCAGCTGGCTCTGTGATGCCGCCTACCCACTGTGGGCGACGCGCGGCGTGGATGCGGCGGGCGGCTTTCACGAGCGGCTCGCGCACAATGGCGAGCCGCTCGTGGAACCGCGTCGATCGCGCGTCAACCCCCGCCAGGCGTACTGCTTCGCGGTGGCACCTTCCCTGGGTTGGCGCGGAGATACGGAACGACTGATCGATCACGCGCTCGACTACTGGATCGCGCGCTATCGCCGGCCCGACGGGCTGTTCCGCACGCTGGTGAATGCCGACGGCTCGCCGCGCGACGATCGCGCCCTGCTCTACGACCAGGCCTTCGGATTGCTGGCCTTCAATGTCTGCGCGATCGGTGAGGCGCGCGCCACGCGCGAGCGCCAGGCGCTGGAACTGCACGGACTCGTGATCAGGCACATGAAACGCGCCGGCCAACCCGGTTTCGAGTCCGGCGTGCCCCCGAGCCTGCCGTTGCTCTCGAACCCGCACATGCACTTGTTCGAAGCCGCGCTCGCGGGTTGCGAGGTGTGTTCGGAGAGCTCGCTGTGGAAGACCCTCGCGGATGAGATCGCCGCCCTGGCGCTCGACAAGTTCATCGACACCTCGAGCGGCGCGCTGCGCGAGTTCTTCGACGCGGATTGGAAGCCCGCCGCCGGGCTCGAGGGCCGCATCGTCGAACCCGGTCACCAATTCGAATGGGCCTGGCTGCTGCTGCGCTGGGGCGGCGCGAGCCATGCGCGCGCGCGCGCCGCCGCGCTCGAGCTCATCGACATCGGCGAATCACGTGGCGTGAAAGCAGGCCTCGCGATGAACAGCCTGCTCGATGACTGGACGCCGCACGATGCCGGCGCGCGGCTCTGGCCGCAGACCGAACGGCTCAAGGCGGCGTCGATCGCGGCGCGGCTCACGGGTGAGGCGAAATATTTCGCGATGGCCGCGTCGGCGGCCGATGGACTGATGCGCTACCTGGATACGCCGTTGCCAGGCCTGTGGCGCGATCGCATCGACGCGGACGGCAGGGTGGTGGACGAACCGGCGCCGGCCAGCAGCTTCTATCACCTGGTGGCCGCCATCGGCGAGCTGAGCGCGCTGGCGCGGGTGTAGCTGCCCGCCGTTGCAGCCAGTCTCGCTTCAGTTCGGCCGCGGGCCGGTCGACTCGCGGCACACCATGCGGTAGGGGATCTCGACGCTCTTCGGCGGGCCTTCGTCGCCGAGCGAACGGAACAGCATGTCCGCGGCCTGGTGGGCCATCTCGTAAGTGGGCTGATGCACCGTGGTGAGCCGCGGCCAGATGACCTGCGCCACGTAGCTGTCGTCGAAGCCTGCGACCGACAGCCGGTTCGGGATCGAAAGCCCCATCTCGTGCGCGGCCATGATGGTGCCCGCGGCCATGTCGTCGTTGCTGGCGAACACGGCGGTGGGGCGCGTGGCGCGCGACAACAGGCGCCGCGCGGCCGCGAGTCCGGAATCGAACGTGAACTCGCCGCGATCCACGAGCTGCGGATCCACGTCGAGGCCATGCGAGCGCAACGCCAGCGTGTAGCCGAGATAGCGCTGCTCGGTCACCGGGTGTCCCGGCGGTCCGTTGATGAAGCCGATGCGCTCGTGCCCGAGCGCGATGAGGTATTCGGTCATCTCGCGCGCCGCCGCCACGTCGTTCATGAACACGCAGGAGTAGGCATCCAGATCCACCGTGGGCGCGATGCGCACGAAGCGAATGCGATGCTTGGCCAACTCGGCCAGCACTTCCTGCGAATCCGACAGCGGCGGCGCCAGCACCACGCCGTCGAGGTGCGACTCGAGCACCAGGCCTGCCAGATCGCGCACGCTCGATAGATCGTTGCCCTCGCAGGGATGCACCAGCAGCCGGTAACCGCGCGTGTGGCAGCGCTCGAGCGCGCCTTTCTGCAAGTCCACCACGTAGTTGGCGCTGGGGTTCTGGTAGATGAGTCCGATCAGGTTCGAGCTGCGCCCGGCGAGGCTGCGCGCCGACAGGCTGGGATGGTAGTTCAACTCTTCGACGAGCTTCAGCACGCGTGCGCGCGTCTCGCTGCGCACATTCGGTTCGCTGTTGAGCACGCGCGAGACGGTCTTGATCGACACACCCGCGGCCTTCGAGACGTCGTGAATGGTGATGCGGGCCATAGCGGAGACAAATTGTCTTGTTGTCAGACAGCGTTGTCAATCCGTGTCCCGTTCTGCAAGACCCGCATCACGGGAACGTCAAATAATAGGTAGAATCCGCTCGCCAACTGGTTGACAGCGTTGTCCACGGCGGCGCAGCCTTTGCAGTCTTTTTCGGAGCGTGATGGTGACGGGAACAATGGCGCCCAGCGGCGCGGATTCGGCGGATGTAGAGGATTTCGATCGGTCCCGGGTACTTGGATTGGTCGCGGACGTCGGGGGTACCCACATCCGCTTCGGCATCGCGGTGGGTGGCGCGGACAACTCCCCGGTCAATGTCCACTGCGTGCGTCGCTATTCGGTGCGAGCCCACGAATCCATCTCGCATGCCGCGCAACACTATCGCAGCGCCACGCCGGGCATACCCGCCGCGCTGCATCGCGCCGCCGTCGCGGTCGCCGGGCGTGTGGAAGCCGATCGCGTGCAGCTGACCAACAGTGCCTGGTCGTTCTCGACGCGCGCATTGAGCGAGTCGCAGCGTTTCGAGCACCTGCACGTCATCAACGATTTCGAGGCCGTCGGTCACGCCGTGGGTGTGCTGCGCGGCGCGGATCTCAGGCCGGTCGGCGCGCAGCGCGTGTCGATGCCGCTCTCCCAGGGCGTGTGCGCCATCGTGGGCGTGGGCACGGGTCTCGGCGTCGGCGGCGTGATCGCCAATGCCGGTACGTTCACCGTGCTCGCCACCGAGGGCGGCCATGCGAGTTTCGCGCCGACCAACGAGCGATCGATCGAGCTGCTGCGATGGCTGCGCCGCAAATATGGCCGCGTGTCCGCGGAGCGCGTGCTGTCGGGCGCCGGGCTCTCCAACGTGTACCAGGGATTGTGCGAGAGCGAAGGTCGTCACGTGCCCGAGCTCTCCGCCGCGGAGATCACCACGCGCGCCGCCAAGGGTGGCGACGCGAACTGCGTGGAGGCGGTCGGCATCTTTTGTGAGCTGCTCGGCTCGTTCGCCGGCGACCTCGCGCTGACGCTCGGCGCGTGGTCCGGCGTGCTGATCTCCGGCGCGATGCTGCAGCACTTCGACCGCGAGATGCTCGAGCGCCGCGTGCGCCAGGGCTTCGAGTACAAGGGGCGCTTCACGCCCGCCATGCGCGACGTGCCGCTCGAAACGATCTCGCATCCGCACGTGGAGCTGCTGGGCGCCGCACGCCTGCTCATGACGAGGCCATGAAGACGATCAACGTCGAGAGATTCGTGCTGTTCGGCGCCACAGGCGACCTGGCGCAGCGCATGGTCTGGCCTTCGCTGTATCACCTGGTGCGCGAGAAGCTGGTGCCGGCGACGCTGGGCTTCGTGGGCTCGGCGCGCCATCCCTACGGCGACGCGGAATTCCGCGGCTTCGTCGAAGCGGCGCTGCGCAAGTTCGTGCCGGCCGAGTACCTCGAGAAATCCGCGCTCGAGGAGTTGTTGGGCCGCGTCAGGTACGCATCGTTCGAGGCCGGCGACGGCACGGTCAAGGGCACCGAGGCGCTGCAGCAGGTGCTCGCGGGCCACGATCGCATCATGTATTTCATGGCGACCTCGCCCAAGCTCTATGGTCCGACCTGCCAGAGCCTGCAGGCGGCGGGCCTGGCGTGCCATCACTGCCGCGTGATCCTCGAGAAGCCCATCGGCCAGGACTACGCGTCGAGCGTTGCGATCAACGAGGCGGTCGGCAAGGTGTTCAGCGAAGACCAGGTGTTCCGCATCGATCACTACCTCGGCAAGGAGGCGGTGCAGAACCTGTTGGCCCTGCGCTTCGCCAACTCGTTGTTCGAGCCGTTGTGGAAGTCCGCCTCGGTCGATCACGTGCAGATCACGGTGGCGGAGACGGTGGGCGTGGAAGGTCGCTGGGGTTACTACGACGACGCCGGAGCGCTGCGCGACATGGTGCAGAACCACATGTTGCAGCTCGTCGCGCTGGTGGCGATGGAGCCGCCGCACCTGCTCGAACCCGGCGAGGTGCGCAACGAGAAGACCAAGATCCTGCGCAGCCTGCGGCCGATCACGCCGGCCACCACCGTGGCGAATACGGTGCGCGGCCAGTACACGGCCGGCAGCGCCGGCGGCAAGTCGGTGCCCGGATACAACCAGGAAGAGGGCGCCCAATCTTCGAAAGGCAGGGGCGACAGCGACACCGAGACCTTCGTCGCGCTGCGCGCCGAGATCGACAACTGGCGCTGGGCGGGCGTGCCGTTCTATCTACGCACCGGCAAGCGCCTGCAATCGCGGCGCACCGACATCGCCATCCAGTTCAAGTCCGTGCCTCACAACATCTTCGCGGCCGACCAGCCCGATCTTCCGGCCAACCGGCTGGTGATCCACCTGCAGCCGCAGGAGAGCGTGACGCTGGAAATCCTCAGCAAGCAGCCGGGACTCGAGGGCGTGCGCCTGCGGGAAGTCCCGCTGGAGCTGACGCTGCCGCACGCCGAGAACGGCGGCCGCACGCGCATCGCCTACGAGCGATTGCTGCTGGATGCCTTCAAGTGCAACAGCACGCTGTTCGTGCGCCGCGACGAGGTCGAAGCGGCCTGGAGCTGGATCGACGGTATCCAGTCGAGCTGGCGCGCGACGCGGCAGATGGTCAAGCCGTATCCGGCCGGCACCTGGGGGCCGACCGCCGCAATCGCGCTCACGGAACGGCACGGCCATAGCTGGTACGAGTAGCCGTGGCCGCCGCGAAACTGAACGACACCATCCAGGAGGTCACGGAGCGCATCGGCGGCCGTTCGGCCGCGCAGCGCGGCGAATATCTCGAGCGCACGCGCAGGCGCAAGCTGGTCGAGCCGGCCCGCGGCCGCTTGTCCTGCTCGAACCTGGCGCACGTGCTCGCGGCCTCGGGGGAGGACAAGCCGCGGCTGCAGCAGGCGATTCCCAACATCGGCATCGTCACCTCGTACAACGACATGCTCTCGGCGCACCGGCCGTACGAGCCGTATCCCGAGGTGATCCGCGCCGCGGCGCGCGGCGCCGGGGCCACCGCGCAGGTGGCCGGCGGCGTGCCCGCGATGTGCGATGGCGTGACCCAGGGTCGTGCCGGCATGGAGCTGTCGCTGTTCAGTCGCGACGTGATCGCGCTGGCCACCGCCGTGGCGCTCTCGCACGAGGCCTTCGACGGCGCCATGTTGCTGGGCATCTGCGACAAGATCGTGCCGGGGCTGTTCATCGGCGCGGCGTCTTTCGGGCAGCTGCCCATCATCTTCACGCCCGGCGGCCCCATGCCCACCGGCAACATCGCCAACAGGCAGAAGGCCGAGGTGCGCCAGCGCTATGCCGAGGGTCAGGCCACGCGCGACGAGCTGCTGGCCGCCGAGATGGCCTCGTACCACGGCGCGGGCACCTGCACGTTCTACGGCACCGCGAACTCCAACCAGATGCTGATGGAGCTCATGGGCCTGCACGTGCCGGGCGCGGCGTTCGTGAACCCGGACACGCCGTTGCGGCATGCACTGACGGTCGCGGCCACGCAGCGCGTCGCGCAGACCACGGCGCTGGGTTCGGACTATCTACCCTTCGTCGAAGTCGTCGATGAACGCTCGTTCGTCAATGCGATCGTCGGCTTGATGGCCACCGGCGGCTCCACCAACCACGTGATCCATCTCGTGGCCATGGCGCGCGCCTGCGGGCTCACGGTCACCTGGGACGACATGGCCGACATCTCGCGCGTCACGCCGCTGCTGGCGCGCGTGTACCCGAATGGCGAGGCCGACGTGAACCAGTTCCACGCCGCGGGCGGCATGAGCTTCGTGACGAAGGAGCTGATCGAGGCGGGCCTGGTGCACGCCGATGCCATGACGGTGTGGGGCCCCGGCCTCGGCGCCTACGCGCAAGATCCATTCCTCATCGACCACAAGCTCGTGTGGCGCGACGCGCCCGCGAAGTCGCACGACGAGAAGATCCTGCGCCCCGCCTCGAATCCATTCTCGGCCGACGGCGGCTTGAAGCTGCTGCGCGGCAACCTCGGGCGATCGGTCATCAAGACCAGCGCCTGCGATCCGAAACACTGGGAGATCACCGCACCTGCGCGGGTGTTCGAATCGCAGGAGGCCGTCGCGGCCGCCCTGAAGCAGGGCATCGACGGAGACTTCGTGGCCGTGGTGCGCGGGCAGGGCCCGCGGGCCAACGGCATGCCCGAGCTGCACAAGCTGATCCCGGCGCTCTCCGGGTTGTTGGCGCGCGGCCGGCGCGTGGCCATCGTCACCGACGGGCGCATGTCGGGCGCATCGGGCAAGGTGCCTTCGGCGATTCACCTGACGCCGGAAGCTGCCGCGGACGGCCCGATCTCGCGGCTGCGCGATGGCGACGTCATCCGGCTGGATGCGCGTGCCGGCGTGCTCGAGGTGCAGCTCGATGC
The DNA here is from genome assembly GCA_035761265.1 of Steroidobacteraceae bacterium. Lineage (GTDB taxonomy): Bacteria > Pseudomonadota > Gammaproteobacteria > Steroidobacterales > Steroidobacteraceae > CADEED01. Next base: position 16,468 of record DASTRL010000044.1, on the reverse strand, counting down.
GGCGACGTTGGCCGCGCGCGCGCCCGTCAAACCTGCGGTGCTGGACACGACATATGGCGTGGGGCGCGAGTTGTTCACGCGACTGCGCGAGGGTGCGACGTCAGCCGACGAGGGCGCGTCGATTCTCTGAAAGTCGGCGGAACCGGACGCGGCCAGCGGAGGGGGATGTGGATCCGCGCCCGGCGTCCGCCGGGGTTTCACAACTGCGGTTACGATCCTAGACACTGCGGTCCCTGCGACGGTTGACATTTCTCAACCCGATGCGCGGCATGCCACTGAATCTTCAACGCATACGCCGCATACGCAGTCAACCGGATGCCGGCCCGCGCGCCGGGGCGGAATGCTGCTCACCCCATGCGCGAGGTGCAGAACGGCGAAATCGATTGCGGAGTTTGCCCCAGCCGCAAGCACTGCTGGCCCTATGAGGTGCCCGCGGGCTCCGATTTCCTGGTGCGCCGCATCCGGCCACTCGAGGCAGGCAGGATCCTGTTTCGCGAGGGCGAGCCTTTTCGTGCGCCGCACGTGGTGACCAGCGGGTGCGTCATCCTGACCGAGATGCAGGATGACGGCATGGAGCGCATCGTCGCGGTGCGCGTACCCGGTGAAATCCTCGGCATCGAGAACCTGCATTGCAGGACGCAGCTGTATGGCGCGCAGACCGTGGCTTCCACCACGCTGTGCCGATTGCGCTGGGGGGCGACGGGTCTGGCAGGCCGCAGCGCCGCGTTGCTGCGATCGCTGGTATCCATGGGTTCGATGCAGCTCGAACGGGCTTCCCGGCCGTGGCCGGGTCTCCCTTCGGTCGAACGCGTGCGCCTGTTCCTGCAGGACTTCCGGCGGCGCACCGCGCAACCGATGCCACTCACGCGTGCGCAGATTGGGCAGTACCTTGGCCTGGCCGAGGAGACCGTCGTGCGGGCGATGGCAGAGTTGCGCCGATCCGGACAACTGGCCGACTGAACTGCAACTCGACCTGGCGGCGGCTCGACGCGACGACGTGCGCTCAACGGTCCTGCGCCTGGCCCGCGTCGCGTGGCACCAGCAGATCCTCCAGGAAGAAGGCCGCGAGCTCCGAGCGCCCGGATAGCCCCGCCTTCGCGTAGATGGCGGCGGATTGCGCGCGCGCAGTCTTTTCCGACGTGTTGCGGGCGCGGGCGATCTCCTTCAGGCCGTAACCCTTCAGGAGCAGGAAGGCCACTTCCTTCTCGGCCGCACTGAGATGCCATCTGGAGAGTTGCTGGTCGATGGCCTTGGCGAGACCATCGACGTGGCGGCGCGACTCGGCGCGCCACCGCTCGGCTTCCTCGCGCAGTGCCGAGGCGTTGGCGATTTCCACCGCGAGCCGGCGTCGCAGGTCGATCGCGCCGCGCAGCAGGTAGAAAAGTCCCACCAGCGCGGTGAGGCCCGCGGAGGCTTCGACCATCACGTGCCAGGCGGCGACACCTTCGCCCGAGTCGTTGAATAGATCGATGCCGACGAGCGCGCAGGTCAACAGCAGCACGCTCGCGAGGACCATTCGTTCCTTGTTGTTCACGATGCGCTGCGCACTCCTGCGGGCCGGAGGCGCAGCGTAAGGGTGGCAGGGACCGCCATCAATCCTCGTCGTGTCCTTCGCGACCTTGCTCGTGTTCGCCGAGCTGCAGGCTGGATCCGAACACGGTCGCGGTTTGCGTCGCCGGGTCGTAGCCGCGATACAGATGGACGCCAACACCGAACAGTCCTGCGAGCAACAGCAGGGCGACGACCGGGCGTGACGGCACGGAGGCGACATTCCCGGCCGCCTGCTTGCGTCCGTCGATCATGCTGCGCGCGAAGCCGTCGCGGTGCCGGAGCACGTGCACCACGACGCCTGCCACGTGCAGCAGCGCCATGGCCAGGAACGCATTGGCCAGCACTTCGTGCACGTCTTCATAGGTCTCGCGGTCGCCGTTGACCATCAGCACGCCGGTGACCGCCAGTCCCGCTGCGAGCCCCAGCATGATCAGCGCGGACCAGCTCGAGGCCGGATTGTGACCGGTCCACTTGTCGCGGCCTCCCGTGAGCATCGCGCGGAAATACCGGCCCAGCTCGCGTGGCCGCAGTGCGAAGGAGCCGAAGCGGGCATGGCGCGTGCCGAAGACGCCCCAGAAGAATCGGAACAGCACCAGCGCGGCGAGCAACAGGCCGGCGAGCATGTGCAAGGGAAAGGCCGGCGAATGCTCGGCGACGTTGGCGATCACGAAGGCCGCGACGAACGAGGCGCCGAACAGCCAGTGAAAGATGCGCGTCGGCAGGTCGTAGACGCGCGGCGTGGGTGAGTCGGGCATGGGGGCTCTCCTGTGCTAGTACGATGGACAAGTTCGGGTCGATCGCTTGCCGGGGCCATCGGACAAATGCCGCATCGGATAGAAATCAACGGCTTAAGCGGCGGTCATGCGGCAAAGGCCGCACCGGAGTCGGGTGGTCAAAAAAAAGTGCGGGTGTAGTATTCGGCGCTCACGCGGACGGGGAAGAACAAAGATGAAGACGCGCGCAGCGCTGGCATGGAAGGCGGGCCAACCTCTCGAAGTCACCACGGTCGATCTCGCAGGTCCCAGGGCCGGCGAGGCGCTGGTGGAGATCAAGGCCACGGGCGTCTGTCATACCGATGAATTCACGCGCTCGGGCGGCGATCCGGAAGGATTGTTCCCCGTGATCTTCGGGCACGAAGGCGCGGGCGTGGTCGTCGAAGCGGGCACCGGAGTCACGACACTCAAGAAGGGCGATCACGTGATCCCGCTCTACACACCCGAATGCCGGCAATGCAAGAGCTGCCTGTCGCGCAAGACCAATCTGTGCACGGCCATCCGCGCGACGCAAGGCCAGGGCGTGATGCCCGACGGCACCAGCCGCTTTTCCATCGGCGGCGAGAAAGTCCACCACTACATGGGCTGCAGCACGTTCTCCAACTTCACGGTGGTGCCGGAGATCGCGCTCGCCAAGGTGCGCGAGGACGCGCCCTTCGAGAAGATCTGCTACATCGGCTGCGGCGTGACCACTGGCATCGGCGCGGTCATCAACACGGCCAAGGTGGAGCCCGGTGCCAATGTCATCGTGTTCGGGCTCGGCGGCATCGGCCTCAACGTGATCCAGGGCGCGCGCCTGGCCGGCGCCAACAAGATCGTCGGCGTCGACGTCAACCCGAAACGCAAAGCCATGGCCGAGAAGTTCGGCATGACGCACTTCGTGAACCCGAAGGAAGTGCAGGGCGATCTGGTGCCGTACCTGGTCTCGCTCACCGACGGCGGCGCCGACTACAGCTTCGAATGCGTGGGGAACGTCGAGCTCATGCGCCAGGCGCTCGAGTGCTGCCATCGCGGCTGGGGCGTGTCGGTGATCATCGGCGTCGCGGGCGCCGGGCAGGAAATCAGGACGCGGCCTTTCCAGCTCGTGACCGGTCGCGTCTGGAAGGGCACGGCCTTCGGCGGCGCGCGCGGCCGCACCGACGTGCCGAAGATCGTCGACTGGTACATGGACAGGAAGATCAACATCGACGACCTGATCACCCACGTCATGCCGCTCGAGAAGATCAACGACGCATTCGATCTCATGCACAAAGGCGAATCCATCCGATCCGTAGTGACCTTTTAATTGACCCCGACCAGGGGCGAGGGCAAGTCTCATGGCCATGAAACTGCATCCGTCGATCGACAAGGGCGTCAAGGCGGGCAACAAGAAGTTCAAGGGTGGCACGCTCACCTGCCACTGCACCGAGGAGCCCGTCACCGTCACCATCAAGGGCAACGTCGCGCACAACCATGCCTGCGGCTGCACGAAGTGCTGGAAGCCGGCCGGGGCGATCTTCTCCGTGGTCGCCGTCGTGCCGAAGGAAAACGTCGCCGTCGGCAATCCGCACAGGCTCACCGTCGTCGATCCTTCCGCCACCATCCAGCGGCATGCATGCGTGAAGTGCGGGGTGCACATGTACGGGCGCATCGAGAACACCAACCATCCGTTCTACGGCCTCGACTTCGTGCACGTGGAGCTCTCGAAGGACAAGGGCTGGAACAAGCCGGAGTTCGCCGCCTTCGTGTCGTCCATCATCGAGGCGGGCTCGGTGCGGCCGAAGGACATGAAAAAGGTGCGCGACCGGCTGAAGAAGCTGCGCCTGCCGCCGTACGACGCGCTCTCGCCGCCGCTCATGGACGCGATCGCGACGCACATCGCGAAGCAGAAGGGCACGTTGAAGGTCTGACGTCACTTTGAAGATACAACCCGTCGAGACCATTTCCCGGCACGCCTGCCACGGCGGCGTGCTCGGGTACTACAAGCACCGCTCCGAAGCGACCGACGGCGAGATGAAGTTCGCGGTGTACGAGCCGCCGCAGATTTCCGCGGCGCGCGCGCCGGTGCTGTATTACCTGGCCGGCCTGACCTGCACGGAGGAAACGTTCGTCACCAAGGCGGGCGCGCTGGAGCATGCCGCGCGCCACGGCCTCGTGCTGGTGGCGCCGGATACCAGCCCGCGCGTGCCGCTTCCCGGCGATCGCGATTCCTGGGACTTCGGCATCGCGGCCGGGTTCTACCTGAACGCCACGCGCTCGCCGTGGGCGCCTCACTACCGCATGTACGGCTACGTGGTCGAGGAGCTGCCGGCGGTGATGGCGGCCAACTTCAACGTCGATCCGCAGCGCAGCGGCCTCATGGGGCATTCGATGGGTGGCCATGGCGCGCTCACCATCGGGCTCAAGAATCCGCAGAAGTACCGCTCGTTGTCGGCGTTCGCGCCGATCGTCGCGCCCTCGCAGGTGCCGTGGGGTGTCAAGGCGTTCACGGGCTATCTCGGCGAGAACCGCGCGAGCTGGGCGGACTACGATGCCTGCGAGCTGCTCGCGGGCGGACGCACGTTCCCGGACACCATCCTGGTCGACCAGGGCCTGGCCGACAAATTCCTGAACGATCAGCTTAAACCGGAGTTGCTCGAGGAGGCCGCGCGCGCCGCGGGCCAGCGCCTGGAGCTGCGCATGCACCGCGGCTACGACCACGGATACTTCTTCATCCAGACCTTCATCCGCGATCATCTCGATTGGCACGCGCGGCGACTCGCGGCGCAGTGATTCACGCTGCCGGATCGTCGTGCCGCTCGCGCAGCTTGGCGAACTCACCGGTGCGCACCGCCGGATCCGGCAGCAGGTATTTGCGCCGCCGCAGCGGTAGATAGAGCAGCACGAACACCGCCATGCAGATCAGTGTCGCCATCAGCACGGGCAGCGTGGACCAGGCGATGACGAACACGCAGAACACGCCACCGACGATGGCCAGCGTGCGCTCGCCGGCCACGCGATAGCGCAGCGCCGCCGCGCAGGCCCCGAGATAGGTGAGCAGCGCGAACAGCGTCGATGCCTCGGCGAGCAGCCCGAATTGCCGCCCCAGCGTGGGCTCGATGGTCAGCACGATGGCGGCCGTGCCCAGCAGGCCGGAGATGACGAGGCCCGCCACCGGCGTGTCGCCGGCGCGGGTGCGCGCGAACATCTGCGGCAGCAGGCCGTGATCGGCGGCCGCGCGGCTCACCTGCGCCGTCATCAGCACCCAGCCCGCGAGCGTCCCGAGCGCCTTGAGCCCGCCGCAGATGGCCACCAGCGGACCCGCCGCCGGGCCCAGCGTCTTCGCGGCGGCCAGCGCAAACGGCGCATTGGACTGCGCGAGCTCGGCGGCCGGCGCGAGGCCGAAAATCACGATGCTGGCGGATATATAAATGAGTGCGGCGATGAGCACGCCGGCGATCGTGGCGATCGGTACGTTGCGCTCGGGATTTTCGACCACCGCCGCCGCCACCGATGCGCTCTCGAGGCCGGTGAAGGCCCAGAACACCAGCGCCAGCGAGTTCGGCAGCGCCTGATACAGCGGCTGGCCGCTCACGTTCCAGGAGGCGCGGAACTGCGCCGGATCGAAGGCAGCCCAGCCCACGGTGACGGCGAGCAGCAGCGGCACCAGCCCCACGACCAGCAGCGGTCCGTCCACCTGGCCCACGAACCGCGGGCTGACGAGATTGACCACCGTCACCAGCCAAAGCAGGAAAATCGTGAACACGGCGCTGCCCGCGGGTCCCGGCGCGAGACCAAAGAACGACTCGAGGTAGCTGGACGCCGCCGTCGCAATTGCCACGTTGCCGATGAGACAGGCCGCCCAGTACCAGAGGCTCGACTGCGACCCCCAGAAGGGACCGAAGGCATCGAAGGCGTAGGTTGCCGGGCCACCGGCCATGGGCTTGCGCCGCGCCAGGCGGCCGAAGAGCAGCGCCAGGGCCAGCGCGCCGACCGTGCCGATGACCCAGCCGAGCACCGTCAAACTACCCACGCCGGCGAGCGTCGCCGGCAGCAGGAAGATGCCCGAGCCGATCATGTTGCCCGCGACCACGATGGTCGCGAGGATCGGCCCGAGCTTGCGGTGCGGGCTCACCGGGCTAGCTATTCGCGGCGAGCGAGCGCCGCGACCATCCCGGTGGCGGCCTCGCCGGATCGGCGCATTCCGGGATCAACGTGCGCAACCGGCGCCCGAAGCTGCGCAGCGCGACTTCGCCTTGCGCCAGCGGCCCGACCTGGTAGCTGCCGGACTCCATGCCCTGCTGCACGCGCTCGATGAGCACGCGGTCCTCGGCGTTCACCTGGCGGTTGATCCGCCAGTTGCAATAGCGCGCCACGCGCATCTCGCGGCGTGCGTCCGGCCGCGCGTAGGCGATCTCGCGGATGAGTGTCTGCGTGGGCGTGAGGGGGATCCACTGCATGAAGTCGACCTGGTCCGGGTAGACGTCGAACGCGAAGTTGGGCCACATCTTGAAGTACACCCAGGATCGGCGTCTGTCCGGATCGAGATGCGCCGCTTCCGGCAGGTGCTCCTGGTACATGCGCTCGACCCAGTTGCGCGAGGGCGTGTCGGTGATGTCGCCCGACATGCGGTCCACCCATTCGCGCGACTCGACCCGGTAGCTCGCGCCAAACAGCCGGGTGAGCCCCGGGTGCGCCACCGGGATGTGCAGGGCATCCGAATAGTTGTCGCCGACGTTCTTCCAGTTGACGGCGCGCGGACGCAGCGTCACGCGGCCGATGGGTTCGAGCTCCTCGAAAGCATGCGTGGCGATCTCATCGGCGTAGGGCTCGAGCATCTCGGCGACGTCCGGCAGCCCCGGCGCCAGGCGCGCGAACACGAAGCCGGCGTAGACCTGGGTTTCGACCGGCACCAGCGATTCACGCGCGATGTCGAGGTGCGGGAAGGCGCCGCGGTCGCCGACCGAGGCAAGGCGACCCTCGAAGTCGTATGACCACGCATGGTAGGGACACACGATGCGGCGCGTGCAGTGACCGGTGGGGCCGTCGAGCAGGCGCGCCGCGCGATGGCGGCACACGTTGTGAAACGCGCGCACCCGGCCATCGTTGCCGCGGATCGCGAACAGCGATTCGCCGAGGAAGTCGAGGCACTGGAAGTCGCCGGCAACCGGGATCTCCGCGAGATGGCAGATCACCTGCCAGGACGGACGGAAGATCCGCTCGCGTTCCAGGGCGAAGAACTCCGCGTCCAGGTAGGTCCAGGAAGGCAGACTGAAGTCGTCGGCACTCGACATGCCGCGAGTCTGCAGCAGGGAGTCGAGGAAATGAAGCGCGCCTGGGGACCGGGCGCGGTCGCCGCTTCAGTGGCGCGTGATCGAGGGGTTCGCGTATCGGTCGAAATCATCACCCGGCGTGGGGTTCGCCGGCGATGCAATCACGCTGCCGTCCTTCACGCGCTCGATGAGCTGCGTCATGTCCTCGTTGAGCGTCACGTTGTGCTTGTTGAGATCGATGCCCCGCTGCAGATGGCCGATGCAAGCCGGGAAGTCATCGCGGATCAGCGCTTCGAGTCCACGCTTGAACGCCTTCAGTGCGGCGGTTTCCTCGAGTTCTTCGAGCGGCGCCCACACGGCGATCGAATCGTCCGGCTGTGACATCGTCAGGTACAGCAGTCCGAGCTGCAGCCGCGCGAAGTGCAGTTGCGGATTGATGGCGAGCGCGGTGCGCATCTGCGCCACGGCTTCCGGATACTCGCGCCGCTCGGCGAGCTCCGCGCCCAGCAGGTAGCGCAGCTCGGCATTGCCGGGGTCACGCGTGATGGCGGCTCGTAAACGTAGTAGTTCTTGTGGATTCATGGCGCGCGCCTGATGAGACCTGGACGCAGCATAGCTCAGGGATTCCCCGGCCATAAAACAGATTGCCGCAATCGGGCGTTATGCAAAACGAGCGGCGTATCCGGGTGCGCGCACGCGGATGTCGGATGTGTCGACAGCGGACTCGCGTGCGTCCCGGATTGTCGTGCCCGGCTCGCCGGTCGGTAGCGAAATCCGATACCCGTTGCGGGAGTATTGAGTCCTTCGCGCTGGCACACGTATGGTCGGCACCGCAATGCGCGGGCAGCGCGCAAAAGGAGAAGGCGATGGGGATTTCGAAGTGGTTGGTCGCCGCGGGCGCGATGGTTGCAGCCGCGGGCGCGCACGCCGATGACAGCCGGACGCACGCGTACATCGCGCCATATGGCGGATACACGCACATCCGATTGGATGACGGCACGGTCTACCAGCAGACCGAGACCTACCGGTTCGACGCTCTGCTGCTCGGCGCGTCGTTCGGCTTCCAGACGCCGGTGGGATTTCTCGCCGAAGTCGGGCGGGCGCATTCCATCCATGCCGACTTCTTCGACGATCCGGGCGACTTCGAGCTGACGCACACCTCGGGCGCGGTGGGCTGGCGGATTCCGTTCGCCGACACCTGGCAATTCACGCCGAAGGTCGGCCGGCTGAAGTGGGAGCTGTCGTCCGACAACCGCGTCATGCTGGACAACCAGGGCGTGCGCCACTACGACATCAACGGCTGGGACAATTTCTACGAGCTGAGCCTCACTCGCAAGCTGGGCAAGAGCGTGTCCATGGGCGCCATGTTCCGCGACGTCGATCAGGAATTCGGCCACTCGCGCTCGGGTGCGTTCACGGTATCGTTCGCGTTCTGAAAATGGGGACATTCCCCATTTCGGCTGTAACAATTGCGATCCTCCCCGGTGCTCCGGGGTCGACTCCGCTGCGACCGAAGTGGCGAGTCTCTCAGAGCTCCCACCCGGCCCGGTATCTGCGCTTCAGCAGCGCATCCGAATCCGGGACGTTGAGCACCTTCATGTTGGCGCCGTCGTAACGGATCTTCTTCCCGGCATTCAACGCGACCACGCCCAACAACATGATCTCGGTCAGCCGCGCCGAGTACTCGAACGGGCTCGTGGTCTTCTGCGTGCCGCGAATCGCATCCACCCAGTTCATCTCGTGGCTGGTCTTGATGCGTGGAAAGGTCGCGGGCGGCCTGCCCACGGATTCATGCAGCGACTGCGGCAGCAGCCGCGGGTTGTAGCCGTAGGTGTCGTGCATGAGCTTGCCCTTGCTGCCGATGTACAGCACGCCACCGCCCTTGTTGAGCTCGGCCTCGCCGATTTCCTCGGGCTTGGGCGGCGTGAGCCCGCCGTCGTACCAGATCATCTTCACGGCCGGTCGCGACCCCTTGGCGGGGAACTCGTAATAGGTCGTGCAGGCCATCGGATACGTGTCGTGGTTGTAGGGCGTCGAGGTCGTCTCGATCGCGGTCGGCATGTCGAGATCCAGCGACCAGAACGACGAATCGATCAGATGCGCGCCCATGTCGCCGATCGCGCCCACGCCCCAGTCGGTCCAGCCACGCCAGTTGAACGGATGGTAGATAGGGTGGTAGTCGATCTGGCGCGAGCAGCCGAGGAACAGGTCCCAGGACAGCTTGTCGGGCACCGAGTACGTGCCGAACGACGCCGCGGCGCGCTTCATCACGCCGTCCATGTTCCAGGAGAGACTCTTCGCATCGCCTGGCGGGGCGGGGCGCGGAATGCCCTGCGGCCAGTACGCGAGCGGACGATTGGTCCACACGTGCACTTCCCGGACGGTGCCGATGGCGCCCGACTGGATGTACTCATTGACGAGTCGCGCGTCATCGGACGAATGCCCCTGGTTGCCCATCTGCGTCTGCAATTTGCCGGAGCCGGCCGCCTTCGCCGCGAGCCTGCGGCATTCCTCCACCGACCAGGCGAGCGGCTTCTGCACGTAGACGTGCTTGCCGAGATCCATCGCGGCGAGCGCGATGTGCGCGTGCATGTGATCCGGCGTCGCGACGACGACCGCATCGATGTCCTTCTGCTTCTCGAGCATCTGGCGGTAATCGTCGTAACGCTTCGCCTTCGGCAGCTGCGGCTGAAGCTGTTGCCAGCCCTTGAGCTGCTCCGCGGCGCGCGCTTTCTGTTCGGGTGTCGAGGCCGCGTCCTGGCTGCGCTGCTGCGCCTGCGCCATCTGGTTCGGGATGTCGGCGAACCGGTTGTCGACGTATCCCCAGTCCACATCGCACAGCGCGACGATGTTCTGCGAGGACAGCGCCTGCAGGTTGGCGCGTCCCATGCCGCCGACACCGACGGCGGCGATGTTCACGCGATCGTTGGCGGAGATCTTCTTCGACTTGCCGTAGCTGCCGCTGGAGAGCAGCGTGAACGCCGCCGCGGTGGCGCCCGCGTTGCGCAGGAACTCGCGACGCGGAAGTTGCGGATGGTCGGGCTTGTTCGTGCTCATGGCTGCTCCTGCGCGTGACGATGCGCGGGATTCTAGCCAATCACGCTCAATGTGTTTGCGCGGTGCGCGGGTCGAACCCGGCCCCGATGTTCGCAAGCAGGAATTGTCCGACTGCCTCGAGCACCAGGCGCTCGTTCTCCGGCGACCAGCCGGAGTGTCCCTCGTCCTCCAGCGTGATCAATCGGGTCTTGCGTCCAGACTTGTCCAGCAACTTCTTGAGCTTCATCGACTGTCCGTACGGAACGATCGTGTCCGCGTCGCCATGCGCCAGCAGGATCGGCGCCTTGATCCGGTCGATGTGCAGTGTCGGGGAGACCGCCGCGATGCGTTCGGCATCGCGCTCCGGATCGCCGATCAGTTTCATCCAGTACTGGTAGAGCTCGGAATCCGAGCCAAAGCGTTGTCGTCGCGACTTGAGGAAATCCGCAAGGTCCGAAATGCCGGCGATCGAAACCACACAGCGATACAGCTCGGGAGTCAGGGTCGCGCCCGCGAGCGCGGCGTAACCGCCGTAGGATGCCCCGACGATGCAGACGCGCTGCGGATCAGCGATGCGGCGATCGACGAGCAGCTTGAGGCCGTCGCCGATGTCGTCCTGCATCCGGCGCCCCCACTCACCATAACCGCTTTCGGCGAAGGTGCGCCCGAAGCCGTCCGAGCCGCGGAAGTTTGGCTGGAATACCGCATAACCGCGCGCCGCCAGGAATTGCACGTACACATCGAAGGTCAGGTGATCGCGCATCTCAGGTCCACCGTGCGGCATCACGACCAGCGGCAGTTGTCTGGCGTTCTCGGCGCCGGAGGGCAACGTCAGGTAGCCGTTGAGCTTCATGCCATCGCTTGCCACGTACTCGATCAGGCTCGCAGTCGGCATGAGCTTGTCGGCCAGGGCCTGCTGCACGTGGCCCACGAGGTTGATCTGGCGCGCCTGCATGCTGTATTCGTAGTACGCGGGTGGATCGCTCGGCCCTTCGACGTACATGAGCAGAATCTGGTTGTCGTCCGATGCATCGACGACATAGACGTTCGCCGAATCCTTGAAGTACTTGCGTACTCCTTTCATGTGCGCGTTGACCTTGGCGTCGGCCGATTCGCAGATCCGCACGTGGGCGAGGTAGCAGTAGACCTGCACACCCCTGCCTTCGCGGGACACGAACGCGGAAGTGATGTCGAATTGCGGATTCTCGGCGAGCGGTGCACCGAAGCTTTCTTTCTCGAGATCGTAGAGATATACGCCGCGGCGCTGCGCACCGTCGGGTCTCGCCAGCACGTAGAATTTTCCCGGCTGATCCGACGGGCCGAGCGGCGCGTAGTCGCTCTGCTGCTTCAGCTCGCCGAGGCGCACCTGGTAGAACTTCTTCCAGCGCTCACCCGTCTCGCGGCGATAGAAGCGCAGGCGGCCACTGCTCACGTCCACGCGCACCACGGGCCTGCCGTCGAGGTCCAGCCACCAGTCCCACACCGCCGCGCTCGCCCGCTCCATGACCTCGCCTGCGCCGGTGCGGACGTTGACCTTGAAGAGACTGCGACCTTCCATGCCGTCGATGGTCATGAGGATGTTGTCCGGGTCGCGCGGCAGCATGCTGCGGATGTCGCCCAGATCGAAGGCGAAATTGAGCTCGCGGTTGCGATTGTCCGCCAGCAGGCGCACCAGATTTCCGCCGTCGCGGTCCACGGCGAACAGGCGGTTGCCGAGCCGGCGAAATCCACCGTTGGCGAGCCTCGACCACGAGGCGCCCTTGGCGGGGGAGATCGAGACGCGGAACAGCACCCGGTCATCGGTCTTCCAGTAGACCGTGATCATGCGCGCGTCGTACTGGGAGCCCACGTCGCCGTGGCCGATGCGCGTGTTGTTGATGCGCGCGCCGCTCGTCAGGTCCTGCACGACGAGCACGTCGTCATCGGGGCGGCTGACGATGGCGGCGAGATAGTGGCCGTTGGGAGAGACGGCCACGTCGCGCGCACCACTCCCCGAGAACAGGTCATCGAGACTGACGGGCGCAGAGGCGGGCACTTCGGCCGCATGCATCGGCAGCGAGACCACTCCCAGCAACCAGAGCAGGCAGATTGACGCCTTCATCGCGAGGCCCTCCCGCCCCGGACTTTACCCCCGATGAGAGCCCACGCGCCGCTCGAGCTCGATTCCGGCGATCTCGAAACCGCGACGGAAGTCACGAATGTGCTTGGCCATCCAGTCGTGCGCCTGGCCGGCGCTGCGCTCGCGAATCGCCGCCAGCAGCCTTTTCTGCGCCTCGCCGATGCGACGCCGGGCCTGTGGCACCTTGTCGATCATCGCGCCGAGCGAGGGGACCAGCAGCTCCAGCAGCGGTTCGTGCGCCAGCATGAACACGCCATTCGCCGTCGCCTCGCCGAGCGCACGGAAGAACTCGGCGGCCTGCTCGACGGCCGCGGCCGTATCCAGATCCTCATCGAGCCGCGCGACGATGTCCTCGAGACGCGCGAGATCCTCGGCCCTGCGTGCGCGCGCGGCTGCCGCGGCCATCGGCGGCTCGAGCGCCGTGAGCGCCTCCCAGACGTCGCGATAGCTCACCTCGTGCAATGCCAGCGCGCGCGAGACGCCCGCGGCCACGGCGCCGCGCGCCGGGCGCGTGACCATCATGAGCTTGGAGCCGCGTTCGCGTTTGAGCACGCCGTTGGTTTCGAGCTCGCGCAATGCCTCGCGCACCGTGCCGCGGTGCACCCCGAACTGCCGCGCCAATTCCGTTTCAGCGGGCAGGCGCTCGCCCGGATTGATGCTGCGGTCGGTGATGCGTTCGAGCAGTGCCGCGGCCACCTTGCGGTAGGCGGGCTCGATGCGGATGGGCGCGAACTCCGCGGGCGCGGTAGTTCGGCGCCGGGACGTGGCGCGGGCGCTCACGCGGTCATCTCGTACAGTTCGCGGCCGATCAGCATGCGGCGGATCTCCTGGGTGCCGGCGCCGATCTCGTACAGCTTGGCGTCGCGCATCAGGCGTCCCGCGGCGTAGTCGTTGATGTAGCCATTGCCGCCCAGCGCCTGTATGGCTTCCAGGCACATCTGCGTGGCGCGATCCGCGCCGAACAGGATGGCCGCCGCGGCATCCTGGCGCGAGCAGCGGCCGGCGTCGCAGGCGCGGCCGATGGCATAGGAATAGGCGCGCGCGGCGTTGAGATTGGCGTACATGTCGGCGAGCTTCGCCTGCATGAGCTCGAAGTTGCCGATGGGCTGGCCGAACTGCTTGCGCTCGTGCACGTACGGCAGCACCAGGTCGAGCGCCGCGGCCATGAGCCCGAGCGGGCCGCCACCGAGCACGGCGCGCTCGTAGTCCAGGCCGCGCATCAGCACGCGCACGCCGCCGTTCACCTGCCCGAGCACGTTCCCCTCGGGCACCACACAATCCTCGAACACCAGCTCGGAGGTCGAGGAGCCGCGCATGCCCAGCTTGTCGAGCTTCTGCGCGCTCCAGAAGCCCTGCCAGCCCTTCTCGACGATGAACGCGGTGATGCCGCGCGGCCCGGCCGAAGGATCCGTCTTGGCATACACCACCACCACGTCCGCGTCCGGACCGTTCGTGATCCACATCTTGCGGCCGGTGAGGGCATAGCCGTCGGCGCGCTTCGTGGCGCGCAGCTGCATGCCCACCACGTCGGAGCCGGCGCCGGGCTCGCTCATGGCGAGCGCGCCCACGTGCTCGCCCGATACCAGCTTCGGCAGGTAGCGGTCGCGCTGCGCATCGGAGGCGTTCAGCACGATCTGGTTCATGCACAGGTTGGAGTGCGCGCCATAGGAGAGGCCCACCGACCCGGAGGCGCGGGAGATCTCCTCCATGACGATGATGTGCGCGAGGTAACCCAGGTTCGCGCCGCCCCAGCGCTCGGGCACCGTGATGCCTAACAAGCCGGCGTCGCCGAGCTGCGGCCAGAGGTCGCGGGGGAATTCGTTGCTGCGGTCGATCGCCTCGGCACGCGGCGCGATGCGCTCGCGCGCGAAGCGCCGCACCTGGGCGCGCACCTCGTCGAGCTCCTCGCCGAGGCCGAAGTCGAAGTCGCACCTGTCGAGCGTGCTCATGTCGCTTGCCTTTGAATGTCCGGTTGTACTATTGTCCGACAATCATGCCGGGGCTGGATTCCAAAGTCGATAGGAAAAGCGCGGAATTCGCGGCGAATGCGACCGCCATGCGGGCGCTGGTCGAGGAATTGCGCGCCCGGCAGGCCCGGGTGGCGGCCGGCGGCGGGGAGGCGGCCCGCGCCAGGCACGTGGCGCGCGGCAAATTGCTGCCGCGCGATCGGGTCGAGATGCTGCTGGACCCCGGCGCGCCGTTCCTCGAGCTCTCACCGCTGGCCGCCTTCGGCATGTACGGCGATGAGTCTCCCGGCGCCGGCATCATCACCGGCATCGGCCGCATCGCCGGGCGCGAATGCCTCGTGGTCTGCAACGACCCCACCGTCAAGGGCGGCACTTACTACCCGATGAGCGTGAAGAAGCACCTGCGCGCGCAACGCATCGCCGAGGAAAACCGGCTGCCCTGTGTCTACCTGGTGGATTCCGGCGGCGCGCATCTGCCCAGCCAGGACGAGGTGTTCCCGGACCAGGAGCACTTCGGCCGCATCTTCTTCAACCAGGCCAACCTGTCGGCGCTCGGCATCCCGCAGATCGCCGTGGTCATGGGCTCGTGCACCGCGGGCGGCGCCTACGTGCCCGCCATGAGCGACGAATCCATCATCGTGCGCAACCAGGGCACGATCTTCCTGGGCGGCCCGCCGCTGGTGAAAGCCGCCACCGGCGAGGTGGTGTCGAGCGAGGACCTCGGCGGCGGCGAAGTGCATGCAAAGATCTCGGGCGTCGTCGATCACCTCGCGGAGAACGACAGCCATGCGCTCGGCATCGCGCGGCGCATCATCGGTGGCTTGCCGGCGGATCCGTTGGCCAGCGGCGCGCGCGAATGGCCGGCCTTCGAGGAACCGCGGTACGACGCCGACGAGCTGCTCGGCATCGTACCCGCCGATACGCGCAAGCCGTTCGATGCCCGGGAGATCATCGCGCGCATCGTCGATGGCAGCGAGCTCGACGAGTGGAAGGCGCGCTTTGGCGCCACGCTGGTCACCGGCTTCGCGCGCATCCACGGCATGCCCGTCGGTATCCTCGCCAACAATGGCATCCTGTTCTCCGAGTCCGCGCAAAAAGGCGCACACTTCATCGAGCTGTGCTGCCAGCGGCGTGTGCCGCTGGTGTTCCTGCAGAACATCACCGGGTTCATGGTCGGCAAGAAATACGAAAACGAAGGCATCGCCCGGCACGGCGCCAAGATGGTCACCGCCGTGGCCTGCGCGCGCGTGCCGAAGTTCACGGTGATCGTGGGCGGCAGCTTCGGCGCGGGCAACTACGGCATGTGCGGGCGCGCATACGCGCCGCGATTCCTGTGGGCCTGGCCGAATTCGCGCATCAGCGTGATGGGCGGCGAGCAGGCAGCGAACGTGCTCGCCACCGTGCGTCGCGACGCCATCGAGGCCAAGGGCGGTAGTTGGAGCGCGGAGGAGGAGGCCGCGTTCAAGGCGCCGATCCGCGAACAGTACGAAACACAGGGCAATCCGTACTTCGCCACCGCGCGGCTGTGGGACGACGGCGTCATCGATCCGCGCGACACGCGCCGCTGCCTGGCGCTGGGCCTCGCGCTCAGTCTGCGCCAGCCGATTCCGGAGACGCGCTTCGGCGTGTTCCGCATGTGATGGCCTTTCATCATCTCGAAATCGAACAGCAGGGCGCCGTGCGCCGGCTGTGGTTGAACCGGCCCGAGGTGCGCAACGCATTCAACGATGCGTTGATCGCGGAGATCTCGCAGGCGTTCGCCGACGTGGAGGCCTCGCGCGAAACCCGCAT
>DASTRL010000043.1:0-18949 GCA_035761265.1 Steroidobacteraceae bacterium | reverse complement strand
CCATCGTGGGGCGCAGCCCCTAATTGGCCCGCGGACGTTCCGTCACCGGCACCTCGGTGGCGAACGGGCCCGTCGCGCGCAATCCCGTGATTTTCACCCTCTCGCCGGGCTTGACGTTGGCCACGCGCGTCAGCGTGTCCTGCGCGCTCTGCACCTTGACGCCGTTGACGGTGAGGATGATGTCGCGCAGCTCGATGCCGGCATCGACCGCCGGACTGTCCTCGTAGAGATTCACTACGACGACGCCGGCCTGAGCCAGGTTGTTGCGCCGCGCGGTCATGTCGTCGACGTCGATGGGCACGATGCCGATCCAGCCGCGGATCACGCGTCCCTTGCTGAGTATCTCGCCCATGACGCCGCGCACCAGATTGACGGGAATGGCGAAACCGATGCCCTCGACGCCGAGATTCTTGGCGAGCACGGCCGTGTTGATGCCGACCAGCTCGCCGTTGGTGTTGATCAGTGCGCCGCCTGAATTGCCGACGTTGATGGGCGCATCGGTCTGGATGAAATTCTCGAAGGTCGCCACGCCTAACTGCCCGCGCCCCGTGGCGCTGACGATGCCCTGGGTGACTGTCTGCGAGAGCCCCACGGGATTGCCGATGGCCAGCACGATGTCGCCCGGGCGCAGCCTCTCCGAATGTCCGAGGGGCATCACCGGCACATTGTGCTTGAGGTCAAGCTGCAGCACGGCCAGGTCCGTGTCGGGGTCGCGCCCCACGACCCTGGCGTCTGCGATGCGCCCGTCGGCGAGCTGTGCGCGGATGACCTGCGCCTTGTCGATCACGTGATGATTGGTGATCACGTGGGCTTCACGGTCCACGATCACGCCCGAGCCGAGGCTCTGCTCGAGCCGCGGCCGGATTCTCGGGCGCACGTCGCCAAATAATTCCTCGATGGGGTTGGGCCGCACCGGCTGCGCAACCACGCGCGCGGTATAGATGTTCACGACCGCCGGTGCGGCGCGCTCGACGGCCTCCGCGTAAGAGTTCACGGCATGCGCGGCGGGCGCCGGCGTCACCGTCTGCGTCACCGCCGGGATCACCGGGGAGGGGGCGGCGGGCGTGGGCGCCGGAGCAGGGGCGGGCTGGGCAGGCGCACGTCGCGCGATCAACTCCGGCCGCACGACCACGACGATGAACGCCGCGGCAAGTCCGATGATGGCCGAGGCCGAGATGAAGGCCAGGATTTTCAGGATCTGTCGGATCGACATGGATCGGATATTCCTCGTCGGGCGAAGGTCTTAGCGCTGATCCGCATGTGTATAATGCGCCGCCTCCCGCGGTCTCGCAGCGGGAAGAATGAAAGACGCTGAGGACCTAATGAACGATCACGCGGCCGACGCTGCCGTCCCCGAAGTCGACGAGAGTCGGCGCAAGTTCCTGATAGCCGCCACCGCCGGTACCGGCGCCGTTGGCGCGGTGTTGACCGCGGTGCCGTTCGTGGCCTCGTGGAATCCTTCTGAAAGCGCCCGCGCCGCGGGTCTGCCTACCGAAGTCGATCTTTCGAAGATCGAACCGGGCCAGATGGCCACCTTTTTCTGGCGCAAGCAGCAGATCTACGTGGTCAAGCGCACGCCGGAAATGCTGGCATCGCTGCCGAACCACAACGACGAGCTCAAGGATCCGGAATCCAAGAAATCCGAGCAGCCGGATTACGCCAAGAACGCGCAGCGCTCGCTCAGGCCGGACGTGCTCGTGCTCATCGGCGTGTGCACGCACCTCGGCTGCCTGCCGAAGACCCGCTTCACGCCGGGGGACGCCTCGGTCATGCCGGACTGGCCGGGCGGCTTCTTCTGCCCCTGCCACGGCTCCAAGTTCGACCTCGCCGGGCGCGTGTTCGAAGGTTCGCCGGCCTCGGTGAACCTGCGCATCCCGCCGTACTCGTTCCAGGGCGACAACAAGCTCGTGATCGGCGTCGACGCCGAGAAAGGAAACGCCTGATGTCCGCGGTCATCGAAGGCAAGGGCGGCTTCCGCGCCTGGTTGAACAAGCGGCTGCCGGTCGACGAATTCGTCGAGACCCAGCTCACCGGCTATTACGCGCCGAAGAATTTCAACGTCTGGTACTTCTTCGGTTCGCTGGCGCTGCTGGTGTTCGTCATGCAGATCGTGACGGGCATCTTCGTCACCATGCATTTCAAACCGGGCGAGGCCACCGCCTGGAACTCGGTGCAGTACATGGTGCGCGAAGTGCCTTACATGTGGCTGATCCAGCCCATGCATGCGGTCGGCGCGTCGTTCTTCTTCATCGTCGTCTACCTGCACATGGCGCGCGCGCTTCTCTACGGCAGCTACAAGGCGCCGCGCGAGCTGCTGTGGGTCATCGGCATGCTCATCTATCTCGCATTGATGGCCGAGGCGTTCATGGGCTACGTGCTGCCGAACGGCAACATGTCGTACTGGGGCGCGCAGGTGATCATCAACCTCTTCGGCACGATCCCGGGCATCGGCCCGTCGCTGGTGGAGTGGATCCGCGGTGACTACGGCGTGGCGGATGCGACGCTGACGCGATTCTTCTCGCTGCACGTGGTCGCACTGCCCTTCGTCATCGCATTGCTCGTCGGCCTTCACCTGGTGGCGTTGCGCCAGGTCGGTTCGAACAATCCCGACGGCATCGAGATCAAGGCCAAGCTCGGGCCGGATGGCAAGCCGATCGACGGCATTCCATTCCACCCGTACTACACGCTCAAGGACATCGTCGGTGTCGGCCTGTTCCTCACGCTGTTCGCCATCGTGGTGTTCTTCATGCCGACTTTCTTCGGCCTCTTCATGGAGTCGCCGAATTTCGAGCCGGCCAACCCGGTGTCCACGCCCGATCACATCGCGCCCGTGTGGTACTTCACTCCGTACTACGCGATCCTGCGAGCCGTGCCCGATCAGAAGTTCGGTGCGCTGCTGATGGCGCTGTCGGTGGCGGCATTCCTGTTCCTGCCCTGGCTGGATCGCGCCCGGAACAAGTCCATTCGATACCGTGGCGTCCTGTCGAAGCTGCTGCTCGCCATGTTCTTCGTCACGTTCTGCGTGCTGATGTGGCTGGGCTTGAAGCCCGCCGAAGGCCTGTACGTGATGCTGGCCCGCATCTTCACCGCGTTGTATTTCGCGTTCTTCGTCCTGCTGCCGTTCGTGTCGAAGGCCGACGGCAATGGCCCGGTTCCGGAAAGAGTGACCTACCATGCGCATTAGCTTCTACGCCACTTTTCTCGCGCTGACGTTCGGCGCTGGCGTCGTTTCGGCCAACGAGAGCGCCGCCGGCTGGCAGCGCGAAGCCAACAACGAAATCGGCAACCTGCCGTCGCTGCAGCGCGGTGCGCGCAATTTCATGGCCTACTGCTCGGGCTGCCATTCGCTGAAGTTCGTGCGCTATTCGCGCGTCTGCTCGGATCTGAAGATCCCGAGCCAGCAATGCGAGGAGCTGCTCGTGCGCCCGGGCGACAAACCCACGGACTACATCAAGTCGTCCATGCCCGCCAAGGATGCCGCCGACTGGTTCGGCAAGGCGCCGCCTGACCTGTCGCTGGAAGCGCGCCTGCGCGGCACCGACTGGATCTTCAATTTCCTGACCACTTTCTACGCCGATCCCGCCAGCCTGCAGACCGGGGTCAACAACCTGCAGCTGCCCGGCACTGCCATGCCGCACGTGCTCGCGAGCGTGCAGGGCGTGCAGAACGCAGTGTGGAAGAACGTCGAGAGCCGGGGGCAGGATGGCAAGCCGGTCGTGGCACGCGAGTTCGAAACCTTCGAGCCCGGCGTGCCCGGCAGCGTCACGCGCGAGGAATACGACGAGTTCGTGCGCGATCTCGTGAATTTCCTGCAGTACGCAGGCGATCCCACGCAGCTGCAGCGCCAGGGACTGGGAATCTGGGTGGTCTTGTTCCTCCTCATGTTCACGGGAATCGCGTATCTGCTGAAGAAGGAATACTGGAAGGACGTCCGCTGACCGGTTGCAACGCCATCGCCGTCATTCATCGCCATGGGGCGAGGAGGCACTGAGTGTCGAGTCGCCGTGCCACGATGACGCTTTTCTCGGCGCCCGATGACCCCTGGAGTCATCGCACGCGCATCGTCATCGCCGAGAAGGCCATCGACATCGAGATCGTCGATGTCGATCCCGGCAAATATCCGGAGGATCTGCTCGACCTGAATCCGTATCACACGACGCCGACCCTCATCGACAGGGACCTCGTTCTCTACGACTCGCGCGTGATCATGGAATACCTGGACGAGCGCTTTCCGCATCCGCCGCTGATGCCGGTGGACCCGGTATCGCGCGCGCGGGCGCGCCTGGCGCTCTACCAGATCGAGCACGACTGGTACGAACTGGCGCGCAAGATGGACGCGCAGCCGCCACCGAAGGACCTGCCGCAGCTGCGCAAACAGTTGCGCGACAACGTGTTGTCGAGCGCCGACTTGTTCAAGCTCAAGCCGTTCTTCCTGTCGGACGAATTCTCGATGGTCGATGCCACCATCGCGCCGATCCTCTGGCGCCTGCCGCGCTACGAGATCGACCTGCCGCCGCAGGCCCAGCCCATCCTCAAGTACGCAGGTACCATCTTCTCGCGGCCGGCATTTCGCGCCAGCCTGTCCGAGACCGAGCGGGAGATGCGCCTGGCATGAGCCCCGCATGAACGACAGGCCGCGCAACTCCAAGCGCCCCTACCTGATCCGCGCCATGCACGGCTGGATGATGGACAACGGCGAGACGCCGCATGTCATCGTCGATGCCGAGAAGCCGGGCGTCGAAGTGCCGCGCGCCTACGTCAAGGACGGCAAGGTGGTGCTCAACCTGTCCTCGACCGCGACGCAGCGGCTGGTCATCGGCAACGACTGGATCGAGTTCGAAGCGCGCTTCGCCGGCGTCGTACACCACGTGCGTATCCCGGTGAGCACCGTGCTCGGCATCTATGCGCGCGAGACCGGCGAGGGCATGGTGTTCTCGGAACAGGATCTCGGCCCCGAGCCGCCGACCAAGCCTTCGCCGCCGGAAGACGGCGGCCGGCGCCCGCAGCTCAAGGTCGTCAAGTAGTAGCGCGCCGGCCCGCGGCGATGCTCGCCGGTCGGGTTGTCTCAGCGAGCGCTCGAGCCACCGGATGTTAGCTTGGCCAGGGCCGCCTGGTAGACGGGCCCCGCCTCGCGAAAGTCGGAAACCGTCGTCTCCAGGTCACGCGCCAGGCCATCGGCGATGCCGTAGATCCAGCCGTGCACGTTCAATTCCTGGCCACGTTCCCAGGCGTCACGCGCGATGCTGGTCTGGCAGACGTTCTGCACCTGCTCGATGACATTGAGCTCGCACAGCCGGTCGGATGCGGCAGTCTCGCCATGGCAGGAGCGCAACGCCTGTCCGTGTTTTTCGTGCACGTCCTGTACGTGCCGCAGCCAGTTGTCCGCGAGGCCCACGCGCATGCGGCGCATGGCGGCCTGCACACCGCTGCAGCCGTAGTGGCCGACGACGATGACGTGTTTGACCTTGAGGATGTCGATCGCGAACTGCATCACCGAGAGGCAGTTGAGGTCGGTGTGCACCACCATGTTGGCGATGTTGCGATGGACGAACACGTCGCCGGGCAGAAGTCCGACGATCTGGTTGGCGGGCACGCGACTGTCGGCGCAACCGATCCACAGGTAGTTCGGCGATTGCTGGCGCGACAGCTTGGAGAAGAATTCCGGATCCTGCCGGCGGATGCTCTCGGCCCAGGCGCGATTGTTTGCGAACAGTTCATCCAGTCTTTTCATGTGGGCGCGACCATAAACAGGCGATGGCTACGCGTCAAACGCATGTTTGAGCCATTCGATGGCGCCGTGCCTGACGACGATGACGTCGAAACGTACGCGACAGTGGCGCAGCTCCGGACGTCGCTGCAGCAGCAGACCCGTGGTGGCGACGATGCGCCGCTGCTTCTGAGGCCCGATGCTGGCGGCCGCGCCGCCGAAATCCTCGCGGCTGCGCGTGCGCACTTCGACGACGATCAGCAGATCGCCGGCGCGCGCCACCACGTCGAGCTCGCCGACACGGCGCAGGAAATTCCGCGCGACGATCGTGAATCCATGGGATTCGAGGAAAGCGCAGGCGCTGTTCTCCGCGAGCGATCCTGCCTGGCGACGATCGAACTGCGGCGCCGGCCCGCGCACGGACGCGCGCTCAGGGTGAACTTGCCGCGACGGGCGTGCCTTCCAGCGGCGTGGGCACGCCGCCCTTGATGCGGACCCACTGCAGGTCGCGCCGCACGCGACCCTGCGCGTCCAGGCTCAGGGCGCCGGTGAGGCCCTGCGCAGGAACGGGCGCACCGCGGCGCAATGCGGCCGCGATGCGCATGGCGTCGTAGCCGAAGGCGAACAGACGGCCGCGACGCGTGGGCGAGTCACCGAAGGCCTGGGTGGCCGCCGCGCTCACTTCGGTGGTCAGCGGGTCCGCTGCCAGCATCCAGGGCATGTCCGGGAACATCACGCCATCGATTTCCTGATTGGCCGTAGCGTGCGGCTCATAGGCATCGCCGAGCGTGTAGGTGGGAATGTCGCCGGCCAGGTGAAATCGCAGCTGCGGGCGCAGCAGACGCGCGACGCCCGGCTGACTCGGAATGAAGATGAATTGAATGTCGGCACGACGTCGCGGCTCGAATTCCAGCTTCTGTCCGATGGCGGACTGGATGCGCTGCTGGCGCGCGCGGCTGTCATCGGTGCGCAGCACCTGCATGATGGCGGCGCCATAGTCCTTGTCGGCGGGGTTGTAGGTGGACTGGCCGAGCACCAATCCGCCCGCCGAGCGCAGCTCCTCGTCGAAGGCCGCCGCGACTCGCGTGCCCCAGTCCCCTTCGGGCGCGATCATGACGCCATAGCGACGGCCGTTGGTGACGAGATAGCGCGCGACGGCGCGCGCGTCGTCCTCGGGTGACAACGCGAACTGGAAGAATTTCTCCGGTGGCGGGCGGTCCGCTGGCAGGAAATTCAGCGCCAGGACCGGCGGACGCGCCGTGAGGATGTCGGCGGCGGCCACGACTTCTTCGCGGATCAGGGGTCCGACGATGAATTCGGCCCCTGCCGCGGTGGCCTGCGCCATGATGTCGGCGATGGTGCCCTGCGCGCTGTCGTACAGGCGCAGTCGCGGGCGCGCATTCACCGGCATCTGGTAATAGGCAGTCAGGAATCCGTCGCGGATCTGCGCGGCCGGCGCCGCCGTTCGCCCGGTGAGCGGCAGGATGAGCGCCATGTGCGGCGCCGATTCCAGCGCAGCGGGTGGAGCTTCGATGCCGATGCCGGGTTCGCCGGCGAGCGCGCCAATGGCGGGGTGGCCGGGATAGCGCGCACGGAAGGCGGTGAGGCGGGTGGCCCCGAGCGTGGGGTTGCGGGAATTGTCGAGCGCGACGGACGCCGCCTCGAGCCAGCCGCGCAGCGTCGCGTCGCTGCCCGGCGGCGGCGTGAGCGGCACGCCGCGCTCTGCCGCCGCGCGCAGCTGCCCTAACAATTCGCTGCGGGTGGCGCGCGCCTCACCCGGTCCCAGCAAACGCTCGCGCGACTGCTGTGCGCGGATGCCGTCCACCAGATGGCCGGTGGCGATCGCCACGTGCTGCCGCGTTTCGTAGTAGCGCGCGGCGGCGGGCTGCGACGCCGGCACCTGCATGCCACTGATCTCGCGCCAGGCTTCTTCGCCGCGCCCCTGGCCCACCGCGGACTGGATGCCCAGCATCCGTCGCTCGAATGCCTGTTGCGGCGTGGCGCCTGGTCCGACGCCCGCGAGCACGCGGTCGGCGTCGACCGGCCGGCCGGCAGCGAGCCACGCACGCGCGGCGCGCAGGCGGAATTCGATGCTGTCGCCGCCGGTGGTCTGCTCCGCGAGCCGCTCGTACAGCGCCGCGGCCCCCGCATGATCTCCGGCGCGCATCGCCGCCTCGGCGCGTGCCGCCGCCGATGGCGCGGTGCGCGGTTGGCTCGGACAGCCGGCGAGCAGCATCGCCATGAGCAGCATGGCGGCGAGGGCAAAGATGCGTAGCAAAGCTTTTCCGGCAATCATGTGTCGAATAGCCTTCGGGGATGGCCGCGTATCCAGACGCGGTGGAGAAGTATAGTGGCTGCCAATCCGGGACGCCTCGCGGTGATCTCGACACCCATCGGCAATCTCGGCGACCTGTCACCGCGTGCCCGCGACGAACTCGCGGCCGCGGAGCTCGTGGCGGCCGAGGACACGCGCAGGACCGGGCAATTGCTGACAACGCTGGGGCTGTCGCGTCCGCTGGTGTCGCTGCACGAGCACAACGAGACCGAGCGCATCGGCGAACTGCTGGAGCGGCTGCGCGCGGGCGCGCGCATCGCGCTGGTGAGCGATGCCGGCACGCCGCTGCTGTCCGACCCCGGCTTCGAGCTGGTGCGTCGCGTGGCGCAGGAAGGAATGAGCATCGTCGCGGTGCCGGGACCCTCGGCGATTACTGCCGCGCTATCCATCGCGGGGCTGCCCACCGAGCGCTTCTCGTTCGAGGGATTCCTGCCGGCGCGACTCGCCGAACGGCGCGCGCGGCTCGCCGAGCTCGCGCGCGAGACGCGCACCCTGGTGTTCTTCGAGGCGCCGCACCGTATCGCCGAATCGCTCGAAGACATGGTGACGGCCTTCGGTCCCGAACGGCGCGCGGCGGTGGCGCGTGAGCTGACCAAGGTGTTCGAGACGGTGTATCGCGGCACGCTGGCGACGCTGGCCGCGCAGGCGCGCAGCGATGCGAATTTCACGCGCGGGGAGATCACGCTGGTGATCGAAGGTGCTGCGCGCGAACGCGCCGACCCGGCGCGCGCGCAGCTCGACGCCACGCTTGGCGTGCTGTTGTCGGAGCTGGCGCCGAGCAAGGCCGCGGCGCTGGCCGCGCGCCTCACCGGGACGAAGCGCAACGACGCCTACGCGCGCGCGCTCGAGCTGGCGCGGGAAAAGCCCGGATGACCGTGGCATGCGGCGCGCGCTCGATGCGCGCGCCGAATCACCTTGTGAACCCCACCGCATGCCGCTATGGTGCGCCCCGGAGTCGGCCGGACGGTCGCTGCGTTTCTCGCGAAACGTGGAGGAAAGTCCGGGCTCCTGCGGACGAGGTGCCAGGTAACGCCTGGGCGGCGTGAGCCGACGGAAAGTGCAACAGAAAGCAAACCGCCGAAGCTTCAGCAATGAGGCTGGCAAGGGTGAAACGGTGCGGTAAGAGCGCACCGCGCCGGTGGCAACATCCGGCGGCACGGCAAACCCCACCTGGAGCAAGGCCAAATAGGGAAGTCGCCGCGCAAGCGGCAGCGCGCGTCCCCGCGTGCTTCCGGGTAGGCCGCTTGAAGTCGCCGGTGACGGCGATTCCAGAGGAATGACCGTCCTCGACAAAACCCGGCTTACAGGCCGACTCCACTTCTGCCATGCCGTTCCATTTTCGCCAGTTCCTGGTGAGTCCCATCCCGTTGCCGCCGGAACAATTGCGGCATCCTGCGTCCCATCAGTTCATAAGTGAAACAGAAGCGGTCACGTCAAGACCGTCATTCCGGCGCGAGCTGCTACCCGCCGCATACAGGCTCGTTCTTCGTGATCCACTGTATGAAGTTGGGTCAACAACTCACTGATCGATAAGCGTCCCCGCGGTTCGACCTCCCTCGCCCACCCTCGAAATCCGCCGTAAGTCGCTGTCGGCACGAGAAAATTTTGTGACTTATTTCTTGACCGCGCCTGCCTGCGTTCCTATAGTGGCGCCAAGTGGGAAAAAGTGGGGAGAAATGGGCATAAAAGGCCTGTTCGTCCATGTTTCGCGGTGCAGCAAAAGTGACCCTGGATGCCAAGGGCCGGATGGTGTTTCCCACCCGGTACCGGGAGCACGCGCTCGAGCGCAGCCAGGGGAGGCTGGTCGTGACGGTGGACCGGGACCTGTGCCTGCTCATCTACCCGTTTCCCGAGTGGGAACAGATCGAACGCAAGCTGATGAGCCTGCCGTCCCTGCATGCGCAGGCCCGCCGGCTGCAACGGCTCATGGTGGGTCACGCCACCGAGCTCACGCTCGACGGGCATGGCCGGCTGCTGTTGCCGGCGGAGCTGCGCGAATTCGCGCATCTCGAGCGCAACGGCATGCTCATCGGCCAGGGCAACCGTTGCGAGCTGTGGGACGAGGCGCGCTGGAACGAGCGTCGCGACCTGTGGCTCGCGAACGAGGCGGCGGAAACCGGCCTGCCGGCCGAGCTCGACTCACTCACGCTGTGATTTCGCAAGTAGTTAGGTAGTTGGATCGTTCGGGTCGAAGGATCATGGGGTGGGATGCCGGTCGCGTGGCGACGGCATCCATGGCAACGGCGCTTGGAATAACGGGGGCGGACTGACAGCCGCTTGAAGAGGAGTGGGTGAATTGGACGCACACGTTCCGGTGCTTGCCGGGGAAGCGTTCGAAGCACTCGCTGTTCGGGCGGACGGCCTATACATCGATGCGACGTTCGGGCGCGGCGGGCACACGGCACTCATCCTCGGGGCACTCGGTCCCGAAGGGCGCGTGCTCGCGTTCGACCGCGACCCGGCGGCCATCGCGGCCGGCCACCGCCGTTTTCCCGACGAAGTGCGGCTTGCGCTCGTCGGCGCGCCGTTTGCCGATATCGCCGCGCGCGTGCCGCAGCTCTCGCAGGGCCGGCCCGTGCGCGGCATCTTGTTCGATCTCGGCGTCTCCTCCCCGCAGCTCGATGACCCCACGCGTGGTTTCAGCTTCCGGGCGGACGGCCCGCTCGACATGCGCATGGATCCGGCGAGCGGCGAACCGGTTTCCGCATGGCTCGCGCGAGCGGGCGAGCCTGAGATTCGCGAGGTGATCGCGACACTCGGGGAGGAGCGCTTCGCGCGGCGCATTGCCGCGAACATCGTCGCGGAGCGCGCCCGGCAACCGATCACGCGCACGCTGCAGCTCGCCGATATCGTGGCACGCACGGTGCGCACGCGCGAACCCGGCAAGCATCCGGCGACGCGCACGTTCCAGGCGCTGCGCATGCACGTCAACGACGAGCTCGGCCAGCTGCGCCGCGCGCTCGATGGCGCGCTCGGGTTGCTGGCGGTGGGCGGCCGGCTGGTCGTCATCAGCTTCCACTCGCTCGAGGACCGCATCGTCAAGCAGTTCATCCAGCGTCACTCGAGCGTCGATCCGGTGTATGCCGGCTTGCCGGTCGTGCCCGAGGGCGCGCAGCCGCGACTGCGGCGCATCGGCACCAAGCAGCGCGCCGGCGAGGCCGAGCTCGAGGCCAATCCGCGGGCGCGCTCCAGCGTGCTGCGCGTCGCCGAAAAGGTGCGCGCATGAGCCTGTCGCCATGAGCCTGTCGCGTAGGGCGCTGCTGGTGGCCGTACCGCTGCTGTGGATCGCGGCGCTCGGCTCGGCGGCCGGGGCCATCTACTCCAAGCATCGCGCGCGCGAGCTGTTCGTGCAGCTCGAGCGGTTGAATGCGCGGCGCGACAACCTGGAGATCGAGTGGGGGCAGCTGCAGCTCGAGCAGAGCGCCTGGTCGACGCACGCCTTCGTCGAGAACGTCGCCGGCGCCAAGCTCAAGATGGCGATGCCGCCACCGAAGGAAATCGAGCTGGTGTCGCCGCAATGAAGGCCCGGCCATGAAGATGTTTTCCGGCAAGCGGCGTGACACGCGCCCGCGCAGCGCGCGCGGCGATGGCGCCGCGCCGCGCGACGAGGCGAAATCCTTCCGTTGGCGCGCCAATTTCGTGCTGGCATTGCTGGTCTGCGGCGCGCTCGGGCTGTTGTATCGCGCGGTCCAGCTGCAGCTCACCGACCACGCCTTCCTCGCCGGCCAGGGCGACGCGCGCTTCTCGCGCGTCGCGGAAATCACGGCCACGCGCGGCACCATCACCGATCGTTACGGGGAGCCGCTCGCGGTGTCGACGCCGGTGGACTCGGTGTGGGTGAATCCCAAGGAGCTGGCGCTCGCCATCGACCAGCTGCCGCGGCTCGCCAAGGCGCTGAAGCGCGACAAGGGCGAGATCGAGCGGCGCATCACCTCCAACCTGGATCGCGAGTTCCTCTATCTCGCGCGGCACATGCAGCCGGCGGAGGCGCAGAAAATCCGCGCGCTGGAAATCCCGGGCGTGTACCTGACGCGCGAATACCGCCGCTATTACCCGGCGGGCGAGGTGGCCGGGCACGTCGTCGGCTTCACCAACGTCGACGACCAGGGGCAGGAAGGTCTGGAGCTCGCATTCGATCACTGGCTCGCGGGCGAGGACGGCGCCAAGCGCGTGATCCAGGATCGCTACGGGAAGATCGTGCAGAACGTGGAGGAAATCCGCGCGATGCGCCCCGGCCGCAACCTGGTGCTGTCGATCGACCTGCGCATCCAGTACCTGGCGTATCGCGAGCTCAAGGCCGCGATCCGCGATCAGCGCGCCAAGGCCGGGACGGTGGTGGTGCTCGACGTCACCACCGGTGAAGTGCTCGCCATGGTGAACCAGCCCGCGTTCAACCCCAACGATCGGGGACAGATCGCGCCGCGCACTTACCGCAATCGCGCCATCACCGACATCATCGAGCCGGGCTCGACCATCAAGCCGTTCTTCGTCGCCGCGGGTCTCGCCTCCGGCCGGTATCACGCCACGAGCGTGATCGACACGTCGCCCGGCTACATCAAGGTCGGCTCCAACATCTTCGAGGACGAGCACGGCAGCCTCGGCCGGGTGAACCTCGCCACGATTCTCGCCAAGAGCTCGAACGTCGGCATGGGCATGCTGGCGCTGTCGCTCGAGCCCGAGCGCATGTGGACCACGCTCAACGACTTCGGCTTCGGCCAGGTGACCAGCAGTGGCTTTCCGGGCGAGTCCGCCGGGCTGCTGAGTCACTACTCGCACTGGCGTCCCATCGGCATCGTGACCATGTCGCACGGCTACGGGATCTCGGTGACGCCGCTGCAGCTCACGCATGCCTACGCCACGCTCGGCGCCCTCGGCGTGGCGCGGCCGGTTTCCTTCCTGCGCGTGGACTCGCCGCCCGAGGGATCACCCGCGTTGAGCCCGGACCTCAGCCGCGAGCTGATCGACCTGCTCGAGTCCGTGGTCTCCACCGAGGCAGGCACCGGTCGCCGCGCGGCGATTCCGGGCTATCGTGTGTCCGGAAAGACCGGCACGGCATGGAAGGCAACGGCCGGCGGCTACTCCACCGACAAATATCTGGCGGTGTTCGGCGGCATCGCGCCGGCGACCCATCCGCGCCTGGCCGCCGTCGTGGTGATCGACGAGCCGGGCGCGGGAAAGTACTACGGCGGCGACGTCGCTGCGCCGGTGTTCTCGGGCGTGGTCGGCGGCGCGCTGCGGCTCCTCGCGGTACCGCCGGACGCGCCGGTGCGCGACGACCAGGAGCCCGGCCAGCCCGTGCGACAGGTGGCGACCCGGTGAACGCGACCCAGAGTCTCTCGCGGCTGCTGGACGGGCTCGCGCAGCTGCCGCGCGACCTCGAGGTGAGCGACCTCACGCAGGACGGCCGCGCGGCGCGCCCGGGCTGCGCATTCCTCGCCGTGCACGGCACGCGCGAGCACGGACTCAAGTACGCGCCGCAGGCGGTGGCGAACGGCGCGCTCGCCGTGCTCTGGGAGCCGGCGCCGGTGGCGCAGGTTCCGGACCTGCCGTCGCAGATCCTGGTCGCGCCGGTGCCGCACCTGCGCGAACACGCCAGCACGATCGCAGATCGCTTCTTCGGCTCGCCTTCGCGCCGGCTCGCGGTGGCCGGCATCACCGGCACCAATGGCAAGACCACCTGCGCCTATCTACTCGCGCAGGCCCTGCAGGCCGCCGGCCGGCCGGCCGCCTACATGGGCACCATCGGCACGGGCCGGCCGGGCGCGCTCGCCGCGAGCGCCCTGACCACGGGCGACGCCGTGACCGTGCAGCGCACGCTGGCAAGGCTCGGCGGCGAAGGCGCGGCCAACGTGGCGATGGAAGTCTCTTCGCACGCCATCGACCAATGGCGCGTGGCCGCGGTCCGATTCCGCACCGCCGCTTTCACCAATCTCACGCGTGATCACCTCGACTACCACGGCAGCATGGAGAGTTATGCGGCCACCAAGGCGCGGCTGTTCGCGCGCGCCGAACTCGAGTCGCGCGTCATCAACGTCGACGACCCCGCGGGACGCCAGCTGGCCATCGATCCGCGCGGCCGCGGGCGCCTGATCGTCACCAGCCGCGGCCACCAGTCGCACGCGCGCGCCGCGGATGGATTCGTACGCGCCATGCACGTGGACCTTGGTGCGCGCGGCATCGAGCTCGAATTCGATTCGAGCTGGGGTTCCGGCGCGCTCAGGACTTCGCTGGTCGGCGATTTCAACGTCGACAACCTGCTCACGGTCACGGCCGTCCTGCTCGACTGGGGGCTGGGCACCGAGCAGGTCGCGCAGGCGCTGGCACACGTGCATGCGGCTCCCGGGCGCATGGAAACCCTGGGCGGAGGTCAGGCGCCGCTGGCGGTGGTCGACTATGCGCACACCCCCGACGCGCTGAGAAAGGCGCTGACCGCGGCGCGCGCGCATGCGCGCGGCCGGCTGGTCGTGGTGTTCGGCTGCGGCGGCGACCGCGATCCGGGCAAGCGCCCGCTGATGGGCGGCATCGCGGCGGAACTTGCCGACGACATCGTGATCACCGACGACAATCCACGCAGCGAATCGCCGGCGGCCATCACGGCCGGCATCGTCGCGGGTATCCCGGCCGGCCATCCGTATCGCATCGAGCATGATCGCGGTCGCGCCATTCGCGAGGCGATCATCGATGCAGGCAAGGACGACGTGGTGCTGGTCGCGGGCAAGGGCCACGAGGACTACCAGATCTACGGCGGGGAGCGGCGAGCGTTCAGCGACCAGAAGGCCGTCGCCGGCGCGCTGGCGGCTCGGCTGGCGGGGGCGCCATGAAGCGCACGCTGTCCGGATTCGCGCAGTCCTGCGGTGGTGAATTGACCGGCGCCGACCGGGCCTACGCCGGTGTGTCCACCGACACGCGCACGCTCAAGCCCGGCGAGCTGTTCGTGGCGCTGCGCGGGCCGCGCTTCAATGCCAATGAATTCGTCGCGTCCGCGGAAACCGCGGGCGCCGCGGGCGCGGTGGTCGACACACGCACGGACAGCCCTTTGCCGCAGATCGTGGTGCGCGACACGCAGGAGGCGCTCACGCGTTCGGCCGCCGCATGGCGCGGGCAATTCGAGATTCCGGTGGTCGGTGTCGCCGGCAGCAACGGCAAGACCACGGTCAAGGAAATGATCGCCGCCATCCTGGAGCGTCGCGGGGCCACCCTCGCCACGCGCGGCAATCTCAACAATCACATCGGCGTGCCGTTGACGCTGCACCGGCTGGAACCCGCGCATCGCCACGCGGTGATCGAGATCGGCGCGAATCGCGCGGGTGAGGTCGCGGCGCTCGTGGCGCTCGCCCGGCCCACGGTGGGATTGATCACCAATGCCGGCGCCGAGCATCTCGAAGGATTCGGCAGCATGCAGGGTGTGGCCCGCGCCGAGGGCGAGATGGTCGCAGGGCTCGAGCCCGGCGCCACCGCGGTGATCAACGCCGACGACGAATTCGCGGGCCTGTGGCGCGGCATGACGCGCGCGCGCATCGCGAGCTTCGGCATCGCGCAGCCGGCCGACTTCAGCGCACAGGACCTGCACACCAGCATCGACGCGAACGGCTTCGTGACGCGCTACCGTCTGGTGGCGCCGCAGGGCGCCATGCCGATCGAACTGCACCTTGCCGGCCGGCACAACGTGCTCAACTCCCTGTGCGCCGCCGCGGCTGCTTCGGCCGCCGGCGCAACGCTCGACGAGATCCGCGCCGGCCTCGCCACAATGCGCCCGGTTCCTGGCCGATTGCAGCTCAAAACCGCGCCCAGCGGTGCCTGGATCGTCGACGACTCTTACAACGCCAATCCCAGCTCGATGAAGGCGGGGATCGAAGTGCTGTCGAGCGTGGACGCGCGGCGCTGGCTGGTCATGGGCGACATGGGCGAATTGGGTGACTACGCCGCGCAGAGCCACGAGGACATCGGGCGCTACGCACGCAATCACCGCATCGACCGGCTGTTCGCCACGGGCAAGCTCTCGGCGCTGGCGGTCGAGGCCTTCGGTTCGGGCGGCGAGTGGTTCGCCGACCCCGGGGCGCTGGCGCGCGCCGTCAACGCCGAGCTGACGCGCGAAGTCTGCGTGCTGGTGAAGGGCTCGCGCTCCAATCGCCTGGAGCGCGTGGTCGAGGCATTGGTCGGAAAACCGTCGGAATTCGGGGCGCACTGAACAGATGCTCTACTGGCTGGCCAAACAACTGACGCCGCACTTCTCGGGATTCAACGTCTTCTCGTATCTGACCGTGCGCGCCATCTTCTCGGTGATCACGGCGCTGGCGCTCGGGCTGCTGCTCGGCCCATGGATGATCGAGAAGCTCAAGTTCGGGCGCGTCGGGCAGGTGGTGCGTGACGACGGCCCGAAGACGCACTTCACCAAGGCCGGCACGCCCACCATGGGCGGCATGCTCATCCTGATCGCGATCTTCGCGAGCACGCTGCTGTGGGCGGACCTGTCGAACCGTTTCGTGTGGGTGGTGCTCGGCGTCACGTTCGTCTTCGGCGTGATCGGCTTCTGGGACGACTACCTGAAACTGGCCAAGAAGAACCCGAAGGGGCTGATCGCGCGCTGGAAGTATTCCTGGCAGTCGCTGTTCGGGCTGGCCGCCGCGATATTCCTGTTCTACACCGCCAAGACGCCCGCCGAGACCACGCTCTATCTACCCTTCTTCAAGAACTTCGCCGTGCCCATGGGCGCGGCCTCGTTCATCGTGCTCACGTATTTCATGATCGTCGGCATGAGCAACGCGGTGAACCTCACCGACGGGCTCGACGGTCTCGCCATCATGCCCTCGGTCATGGTGGGCGGTGCGCTCGGCGTGTTCGCCTACGCCAGCGGCAACGCCGAGTTCGTGAAATACCTGCAGATCCCGGCCGTGCCCGGTTCCGGCGAGGTGCTGATCTTCTGTGCCGCGCTGGTGGGCGCGGGACTCGGCTTCCTGTGGTTCAACACGTATCCGGCGCAGGTGTTCATGGGCGACATCGGTGCGCTCGCCTTGGGCGCCGCCATCGGCACCATCGGCGTGATCGTCCGCCAGGAGCTGGTGGTGCTCATCATGGGCGGCATCTTCGTGGTCGAGACCGCCTCGGTGATCATCCAGGTGGCCTCGTTCAAGACCACCGGCAAGCGCGTGTTCCGCATGGCGCCGATCCATCATCACTACGAGCTGAAGGGGTGGGCCGAGCCGAAGGTCATCGTGCGTTTCTGGATCATCAGCTTCATCCTGGTGCTCGCGGGCCTCGCGACGCTGAAACTGCGATGAGCCCGCAACCCGCACAGGTCGCACCGAACGCCGTCGTGGTCGGCATGGGCCGCACGGGCCTCTCGGTCGCACGCCACCTGCAACGCAGCGGCTTTCGCATCGCCGTGACCGACAGCCGCGCCGCTCCACCGGAGCTCGAGGGGGTCAGGGCGCTGGGTTCGTCGGTGGTCACGCGCACCGGCGGCTTCGACGTGCAGCTGCTGGAGCGCGCCGACATCGTGGTCACCTCGCCCGGCGTGCCGCTCGATGATCCATTCTTCGTGCAGGCGCGCGCGCGTGGTCTCGACATCGTGGGGGACATCGAGCTGTTCGCGCGCGCCGCGGACGCGCCGGTGGTGGGCATCACCGGCACCAACGGCAAGAGCACCGTGACCACGCTGCTCGGGCGCATGGCCGAGCGCGCCGGAGTGCGCGTGCGCGTCGGCGGCAATCTCGGCCAGCCGGCGCTCGACCTGCTGGGGCGCGGGCCGACGGATCTCTACGTGCTCGAGCTGTCCTCGTTCCAGCTCGACACCACGCACTCGCTGAAGCTCAAGGCGAGCGTCGTGCTCAACGTCACCGCGGACCACATGGACCGCTATGCGACGTTCAAGGCGTACGCCGCCTCGAAGGCGCGCATCTACGCGAACAGCGAGACCGCTGTGGTGAATGCGGACGAGCCGGAAGTCGTGCGCATGCCGCGCGCCGGACAGCGCGTGTTGAGTTTCAGTCTGCTCGACGACACCTCCGATTTCAGGCTCATGACGCCGCCCGGCCGGCAGGATGCATGGCTGTCGCGGCGCGGCGATGCCTTGCTGCCGCTGAGCGCGCTGAAGATTTCCGGCCGACACAACGCCGCCAACGCGCTCGCGACGCTGGCGCTCGGCGATGCGCTGCGGCTGCCGCTCGCCCCGATGCTCGAGGAGCTGCGCGATTTTCCCGGCCTGCCGCACCGTGCACAATGGATCGCCGACCATCGGGGCGTGCGCTACATCAACGATTCCAAGGGCACCAACGTCGGCGCGACGCTGGCGGCGGTCGGCGGACTGGCGGGCCCGCTGGTGGTCATCGCGGGAGGCGACGGCAAGGGCCAGGACTTCGCGCCGCTCGCGGCGGCATTTCGCGGCAAGGTGCGCACTGCCGTGCTGCTGGGCCGTGACGCCGCGCTCATCGAGACCGCGCTCGCGGGCATCTGCCACACCACGCGCGTCGCCGACATGGGCGAGGCGGTGCGCGCCGCGGCGCGCTTCGCGCAAGCAGGCGACACCGTGCTGCTGTCGCCCGCGTGCTCGAGCCTCGACATGTTTCGCGACTACGCGGATCGCGGCAACCTGTTCGCCGCCGCGGTCAAGGAGCTCGCATGAAGTCGCAGCGGCTGCACGTCGACACGGTGACGCTGGCGCTCGTGTTCGCGATCCTGCTGCTCGGCCTCATCATGGTCACCTCGGCCTCGATCTCGATCGCCAGCAAGGACGGCGGCGATTCGTTCTCATTCCTCGAGCGCCAGCTGATGCTGTGCCTGATCGGCAGCGTGCTCGCGACCATCGTGTTCTGCATTCGCACCGAGTTCCTGGAAAAGATGGCCTGGCCGTTGCTGATCGGCGCGTTGGCGCTGCTGTTCGTGGTGCTCGTGCCAGGGCTCGGCCACGT
>DASTRL010000042.1:0-13946 GCA_035761265.1 Steroidobacteraceae bacterium | reverse complement strand
CGCCCGCGGCACCGGTAACGGCTGCCTGCTGCGTGGGCTTGGCGCCGTAGTCAACCTGCCACTGCGAGTAGTTGAGCCAAACGGCCAGCGCCAGGGCCAACCACAGGAAAACGCGAATGTTGTTAGTCATGCGTGTGTTCGGGAACCGGATCGAATCCGCCTTCGTGGAACGGGTGGCAGCGGCAGATGCGCCTGGCGCCCAGCCAGCTACCGCGCAGCGCGCCGTGTCTTTCGATCGCCTCGAGCGTGTAGCGCGAGCAGGACGGATAGAACCGGCAGCGCGGGCCGAGCAAGGGGCTCAGCGTGAGCTGATAGCCGCGGATCAGGAGTGTCAGGACGAGGCGCATGTACTTGCGACGCGTTGCCAAAGGGTGGCGAGGCTAGCACGCAACGTCGCCGACGGTGCCTCGGCGGCGGGAAATTTTGCCGCCACCACGATGTCCACCGCGGGCAGCTCGTGTCGCGCCAGGCGGAAGGATTCGCGGATCAGGCGGCGCAGACGATTGCGGCGCACGGCGTTTCCCGCGGATTTCACCGCGACCGCAAGACCGACACGAGGAAAGGCGAGTCCGTTGGGTTTGACGCGCAGGCCGAAGAAGCGGTCGTCGATGCGGCGCCCGGCGGCATAGATCGCATCGAACTCCAGCTTGCGCCGCAGGCGCAACTCCGGCCCGAAACTGTTGCGGCGATTCGGGAGCTGCATGGCGGCCCGCTCACGCGCCGGTGACGCCGGCTACGGAACGATTTTCTTGCGACCCTTGGCGCGGCGGCGCGCGAGAACCTTCGTGCCACCCTTGGTCTTCATGCGCGCACGGAATCCGGTGGCGCGCTTACGGCGGAGCTTGCTCGGTTGGTAAGTGCGTTTCATATGATCGGCTCCAAAGCCGCTGATCTCTCGAAAAAAAGGGCGGGAAGGGTACGCAGGCGCCGCTTCGGGTGTCAATACAATCCCGTCAGGAACGGCTAGACTTCGCACCCCTTTTTTCCGGGCCGCCTTCTCCACGGACCAATCGTGAACGCTGCGACGCGCGAATCCACGCAGGTGGGAAGCTCACTCTGGACGCGCTGCGTGCGTGCTCTCGAGGCGGAGCTGCCAGGCGAGCAGTTCAATACCTGGGTCCGGCCATTGCAGGCCGTCGAAAGCAGCGGCGCGCTCAAGCTGCTGGCGCCGAACCGTTTCGCGGTCGATTGGGTGAATGCCCACCTGCTGTCGCGCCTCGGCGAGATGGTGCGCGGGTTCGTCGAGGGCGACGCACCCATCGTCACGGTGGAAGTGGGCTCACGCGCGCCCGAGGCTGCCCGCATCGCAGAATCGGAAGCCATCGCCTCGACGCGACCCAAGCGCAGCGAAGGCATCGTGGTCGGCGTCCGGTTGAACCCGGATTTCACATTTGCCGGCTTCGTCGAGGGCAAGAGCAATCAACTGGCCAAGGCCGCGGCGGTACAGGTCGCGGAAAATCCCGGCCGTGCCTACAACCCGCTGTTCATCTACGGCGGCGTCGGATTGGGAAAGACCCATCTCATGCAAGCCGTCGGGCACTCGATCAAGCAGCGCGATCCCGAGGCGCGCGTGGCCTACATCCACTCCGAGCGTTTCGTGAGCGACATGGTCATCGCGCTCCAGCACAACAAGATGAACGAGTTCAAGACGGCGTATCGCTCGCTCGACGCGCTGCTGATCGACGACATCCAGTTCTTCGCGAACAAGGATCGCTCTCAGGAAGAGTTCTTCCACACGTTCAACGCGCTGCTCGAAGGGCAGCAGCAAGTGATCGTCACCTGCGACCGATATCCGAAGGAAGTCTCGGGACTCGAGGAACGGCTGAAATCCCGCTTTGGATGGGGCCTCACCGTGGCCATCGAGCCACCGGAGCTCGAGACCTGCGTGGCGATCCTGATCGGCAAGGCGCAGGCCGCGAACGTGCAGCTGCCCGAAGAAGTGGCGTTCTTCATCGCCAAGCGCATCCGGTCCAATGTGCGCGAGCTCGAAGGCGCGCTGAAACGCGTGATCGCGAACTCGCGTTTCACGGGTCGCCCCATCACGCTGGAATTCACCAAGGAAGCGTTGAAAGACCTGCTGACATTGCAGGCGAAATTGATCACTATCGAAAATATCCAGAAGACAGTCGCCGACTACTACAAAGTGCGCGTGGCAGATCTGCTTTCAAAACGCCGCAGTCGTTCCATCGCGCGCCCGCGCCAGGTCGCGATGGCGCTCGCGAAAGAACTGACGACGCACAGCCTTCCGGAAATCGGCGACGCTTTTGGTGGACGGGATCACACGACGGTGCTGCATGCCTGCGGTCGCATTCGCGAGTTGCGCGCGGCGGAGCAGCGCGTCGGCGAGGACTATCAGAACCTGTTGAGAACCCTGACCGGATGACTGTGGAATGCCTGTGGATGCTTTTGTGGACAAAACCATCCACAGATGCCACACAGGGCACCCGCAGGCTGTGGGTAAGTTGATTCAGTGCTGAGGGCGATGATAAGGGGCTGATTCAGAATAAATTTTCGAACTGTCCCCGTCGTCCACAGGCTCTATAGCTGCTACTGCTGGCTTTAAATCTTCAAGAACAGAAGGCAAACGCATGAAGCTCTCCGCGACTCGCGAGCAAATTTTGGCTCCCCTGCAAAGTGTCATTGGCGTCGTCGAACGTCGGCAGACCATGCCGGTGTTGTCCAATGTGCTGCTCGCCGCGCGAAACAACCGGATAAACATCACGGGCACGGATCTCGAGGTGGAGCTTTTGGCCTCCGGTGAGGCCACGGTGCAGCAGCCGGGGGACGTGACCGTGCCAGGTCGCAAGTTGCTCGACATCTTCCGTGCGCTACCCGAGAAAACACCGGTAACCGTCTCGACCGAAGGCGAACGTGTGTCGATCAAGGCGGGAAAGTCGCGGTTCACGCTGTCTTCCCTCCCCGCCAGCGAATTCCCGGTCGTCGATGAGATCAATGCCCAGCAGACACTGACCTTGTCGCAGGGCGATTTCCGCCGGCTGATCGACAAGACCCATTTCTCGATGGCTCAGCAGGACGTGCGCTACTACCTCAATGGACTGTTGCTGGAAACCGAGGGGAAGACACTGCGCGCGGTGGCGACTGACGGCCATCGCCTCGCACTCTGCGAAGCCGAGCTCGAGAGCAAGGCAAAGAACAACCAGCAGGTGATCCTGCCTCGCAAGGGCGTGCTCGAGCTGCAGCGGATCCTGGGTGGCGACGGCAACGTGGACCTGGCAATCGGTACCAGTCACGTTCGTGCTCAGATTGGCGATATTCGCTTCACTTCAAAGCTGATCGATGGCCGTTTTCCGGAGTACGGGCGTGTAATCCCGGCGAATCCGAGCAAGCAGGTGGAGGCCGATCGGGAGGGGCTGCGCCAGGCGCTCCAGCGTACCGCGATCCTGTCAAACGAGAAGTACCGCGGAGTTCGCATCAGTTTGAAGCCAGATCTCGTCATGATCCAGGCACATAATCCCGAGCAGGAAGAGGCCGAGGACCAGGTAGAGGTCACCTACAAAGGGGACGAAGTGGAAAT
Source organism: Steroidobacteraceae bacterium (assembly GCA_035761265.1). Taxonomy (GTDB): domain Bacteria; phylum Pseudomonadota; class Gammaproteobacteria; order Steroidobacterales; family Steroidobacteraceae; genus CADEED01. The sequence continues at coordinate 10,411 of DASTRL010000042.1, read as the reverse complement.
CGGCTTCAACGTTACCTATCTGCTCGACGCACTGGCCGCCGTGGATTCAGAGAAGGTCATCCTCGGCCTCACGGATGGAAACAGCAGCTGCCTGGTTCGCGCGGCGGGTGCTGCCAGCTCCAAGTACGTCGTCATGCCGATGCGGCTCTGATGCGGTTTGCCGTGGCGCGATAGCGATGTCGCTGGCTGAGCTGCGCATCGAGAATCTGCGCTGCATCGAAGCCGCTTCTCTTGAGTTCTCCCCCGAACTCAACCTCGTCGCCGGGGAAAACGGCGCCGGCAAGACGTCGATTCTCGAGGCGATCTTTCTGCTTGGCCGCGGGCGTTCCTTCAGGACCCGGAACAGCGAAAGGCTGATACGCCACGGACAGCCCAGGCTCACGGTCTATGGTCGCACCGACGGTGTGCCACCCAGACAGGCTGGAATCGAGATCGCGGCGGACGGTGGCACCCGTGCTCGCATCAACGGCGAGGAAGCGGGTTCGCTGCTCGAGCTTTCCGGGGTCTTGCCCGTGCAAGCCATCGATCCCGAGATCCATAAGCTCGTGGACCAAGGACCCGAGCGGCGCCGTCGCTGGCTGGACTGGCTGGTGTTCCACGTGGAACCAAGTTTCGGCGTCTACTGGAGTCGATTCAATCGCGCACTCAAGCAACGGAACGCGGCGCTGCGTTCCGGCAGTGGCGCCTTCGACGCCTGGGATGGCGAACTGATCACGAACGGCATCGCGATCACCGAAGCGCGCCGACGAACGCTGGATCGGCTGTTGCCGCGATTGGACGAGACCTTCCAGAGGTTTGGCGGTCTCGACGTCGCGGTCGGATTCAGCTCTGGCTGGGCAGTGGATGTTGCTTTGGCAGAGGCGCTGGCGTTGCACCGAGAACGCGATCGGCAGCGCGGCATGACGACGACAGGGCCGCAACGCGCCGACGTTACCCTGCGCCGCGGCCAGCGGGCAGCGCGAGAGACGCTTTCCCGCGGCCAACAAAAGCTGACCGCCGTCGCCATGATCGTGACCCAGCTACAGCTTCTCCAGGAGGAGCAGGGCATGCGCGCTGTCCTGCTTCTGGATGACCCCGCGGCCGAGCTCGACGAGAAGAATCTGCAGCGTTTGTTTGCCGAGCTGTCGTCTCTTCGCTGCCAGATGATCGCCACCTCACTCACCCCGGAAACCGCGCTTTTTCAAGCACCTAAAGCGACGTTTCACGTGGAACAAGGGAGGGTAGTCCGGCTATAATTCAGGCCCGTTTTTCCGAGTCACCCATGGCCAACGACGACGTCTACGACTCAAGCAAAATCAAGGTCTTGAAGGGTCTTGACGCAGTGCGAAAAAGGCCCGGCATGTACATCGGTGACACCGATGACGGAACGGGTCTTCACCACATGGTTTTCGAGGTCGTGGACAACGCCATCGACGAGGCGTTGGCCGGGTTCTGCGACCGTATCGTTGTGACCATTCACGCCGACGAATCGGTAACCGTCACGGACAATGGCCGCGGCATTCCGACCGATATCCATCCCGAGGAAGGCCGTTCCGCGGCCGAAGTGGTCATGACCGTCCTGCACGCGGGCGGCAAGTTTGACGACAGCTCGTACAAGGTTTCCGGTGGATTGCACGGCGTCGGCGTGTCCGTGGTCAACGCACTTTCCGACAACCTCTGGCTCACCATCAATCAGGACGGCAAGGTCCACAAGATGGAATTCCGCCTGGGCGATCCAGTGGCGCCGTTGGCCGTAGTCGGCGAGACCACCGAGCGCGGCACGACCGTTCGCTTCAAACCCAGCCCCACGATCTTCACGAACATCACCTTCGACTATGAGGTGCTGGCCAAGCGCCTGCGCGAGCTGTCATTCCTGAACTCGGGCGTTCGCATCGAGCTCATCGACGAGCGTGAAGCCAAGTCCGATGTGTTCGAACACCAGGGCGGGCTGCAGGAGTTCGTGAAGCACCTGAACCGATCACGCACGGCGGTCCATCCGTCCGTCTTCTGGTTTCGTTCCCAGGAAGGAACAATCGGTGTCGAAATCGCGATGCAGTGGAACGATTCGTACACAGAATCGATGTTCTGCTACACGAACAACATTCCACAAAAGGATGGTGGCACGCATCTGGCCGGTTTCCGCGCGGCGCTCACGCGCACGCTGAACGACTACATCGAAAAAGAGATGGCTTCCAAGAAGGAGAAGATCCCGACCACGGGTGACGACTCCCGCGAAGGTCTCACCGCCATCCTCTCGGTCAAGCTTCCTGATCCCAAGTTCTCGTCACAGACCAAGGACAAGCTCGTCTCCTCGGAGGTCAAGGGCGTGGTCGAGCAGGCCTTGGCAGCCCGGCTTTCCGAGTTCTTGCTCGAGCATCCCCAGGAAGCCAAGGCAATCGTCGGCAAGATCATCGAGGCGGCACGGGCACGCGAAGCGGCGCGCAAGGCGCGCGAGATGACCCGGCGCAAGGGCGCCCTCGACATCGCGGGGCTTCCCGGAAAGCTCGCCGACTGCCAGGAGAAGGATCCCGCGCTCTGCGAAATCTTCATCGTCGAGGGCGATTCGGCCGGTGGCTCCGCGAAGCAGGGGCGCGATCGGCGCACGCAGGCCATCCTGCCGCTCAAGGGCAAGATCCTGAACGTCGAGAGGGCGCGCTTCGACAAGATGTTGTCCTCGGCGGAAGTCGGTACGTTGATCACCGCGCTCGGATGCGGGATCGGCAAAGACGACTTCGATCTCAAGAAGCTGCGCTATCACCGCATCATCATCATGAGCGTGGATGGCGATGATCACGTGTTTGTCCGCCGCCACGGATCGACCGAGGCGCGCCTGGTGCGCATCGGCGCATTCATCGACTCCGCTCTCGCGGAGCAGTCGCATTCAAACGGCGTAGACAAGCTCACCAGCGACGAGCTCGGCGAAGTCCTGTGCTTCGGCGTCGAGAACCGCGAAATCCGCTTTCGTCCGATCAAGAGCGTGATTCGCCATCCGCTCGAGGAGAAGCTGTTCCAGGTCACGACGAAATACGGTCGCTCGGTCCGGGTGACTTCGAGCCACAGCGTATTCGTACACGAGGAAGGAGCGATTCGCCTGAAACGCGGCGCGGACCTCAAGGTCGGCGATCAACTGGTCGCCCCGAAAGAATTGCGTCTGCCAGCCACTGCGCCGGCGCGCATCGATCTTTTGCGCATTCTCCATGACGACAGCAAGTCAGCTGCACAGATCTGGTTGCGTGGACACGCCGTCGAGGAGTGGCACAGGCAACGTGTGCGTCGGAATCATCGCGACGATCTCGCGCTCATGGATCCGCGCGTCGAGATTCCGCCGGAAATCCGCGATGAATTGGCGGAGCGCAGAAAGAACTGCAGCCACAGCAATCGTTCCTTGTGCGCGTCCATCGGCATCAAGCAGCCGGCAACGTTTTACGCGTGGGAGAAAGGCAAGCTACGGCCCACGCTGACACACTTCCGTGCTTACCTGGACGCGGTTGGCGTGGACGCCGAGTATTACCTGGACAAGGTCGCAGTGGGCGAGAGCCGTCTCGAGCGCACGTGGTCCACCCAGTACCGCGCCTCCGGTGCGAACGAAGTTCGCCCCCATGTGCTGCTCGAAGAACTCACGAAAGACGATCTGGCCTTCTTCGATGGTCGCGAGGATTTGGAACTCACGCCGGAACACTACGCAGCGCACGGCGTCCCGCGCTTCCTGAATGTCGATGAGGATCTGCTGACGTTGCTCGGGTTCTTTGCTGCCGAGGGATCTTGTTCCGATCGGAATGGAATTCGCCTCGCCATCGGACGCGGAAATGGCCGGTTCGCCGCGGAAATGCAGCAACGCCTGGGCAGGGTGTTCGGTATTCAACCGGTTCTGCATGTCAGTGAATCCCGCTGCGCAGAACTGAGGCTCGTGAACAGGGTCGCGGCTCGCGCCTGGCAGGCCTTCGGATTCGAGGGCTGCGAATCGCTGACCAAACGTGTGCCAGACCTCGTCTTCAATGTCAGCGAGGAATTGCGCGCCGCATTCCTGCGCGGCTACCTGCTCGGCGATGGTACCGTGGGCAACGGCCGTATTTCGATGACCACCAGCTCCTACGATCTGGCCAGCGGCGTGATGTACTTGCTGTCGTCCTTCGGCGTTGTCGCTTCGATGTCCGAGATGCAGCCGAACGGGGTGGTCCGGGAAATCCGCGGCGAACCCTGTCAGACGCGGCACCGCTATTGGTGCATCACGGTCGCAGCTACCGAGGACCTCCGCCGTCTCGAAAGCATCTGGGCGGACCACGCGGGCGCCGCTCAGCTGCGCGACGCGCTGGCGACTCAACGACCGATCACTCGTGCTTTTGAAAGGCTTGACGGTGACCTCATGGCGCTCGCCATCACGCGCATCGAAGAGGTCACGCCCAGCAATGGCCAGGTCTACGATTTCTCCGTTGACGGCGACGAGAACTTCGTCGCTGGCATGGGCGGCATCTGCTGTCACAACACCGATGCCGATGTGGACGGTTCGCACATCCGCACATTGCTGCTCACGTTCTTCTATCGGCAAATCCCGGAGCTCATCACCAACGGCCATGTCTACATCGCGCAGCCGCCGCTCTACAAGGTGAAGCGCGGCAAGCAGGAGACCTACGTCAAGGATGACAACGAGCTCAATCGCATGCTGCTGGCCTCGGCGCTCGACGGCGCTGCGCTGCACGTGAACGGTAGCGCGCCCGCGCTGGCTGGTGCCGGCTTCGAAGCGCTCGCGCGGCAATACATGGAAGTGCAAGCGATCATCCGTCGCTGGGCGAAACGCTATGACGAGCGCCTGCTCGAGCAGCTCATATACGTGCCCGAAGTGACCGCGGAGCGTTTCGTCGATCTCGGGTGGATGCAGGGCTGGAGCAAGAACCTGGCGGAGAACCTGAACACGCTCTCGGACAGCCCGCGCAGCTATCGGGTGGATATCCGCCAGGTCGATGGTCATCCCGCGCGCGTGCTGGTCAGCAAAACCGAGCACGGCTCGGTGACCGAGAAGGCACTGCCCAAGGAGTTCTTCGAATCGGCCGAATACCGGCGAATCATCGAGCTCGGCAAGACACTCGGCGGCATGATCGGCGAGGGCGCCTACGTGGTGCGCGGCGATGCACGCGAGGACGTCGGATCCTTCAAACACGCCATGACCTGGCTGCTCGAGCAGGCGCGCAAAGGTCAGTCCATCCAGCGCTACAAGGGTCTGGGTGAAATGAATCCCGAGCAGCTCTGGGAGACGACGATCAACCCGGAAACGCGCCGGCTCATGCAGGTGCGCATCGAGGACATCCTGGCATCCGATGAGATCTTCACCACGCTGATGGGCGACCAGGTGGAGCCGAGGCGCGAGTTCATCGAGAAGAACGCGCTCGCGGTGGCGAACCTCGACGTCTGAAGCCGAGGCCTAACTACCCGGCGATCGGAATGCGCCGGAAGGGGGTGCGATGAATGCCCGAGTCGGCATCGTGCTGGCGGCTCTGTTCGTGGTTGCGTCCTCATCATCGATGGCAGCCGATGACCCGGCGCCACCGGCCGTCACGGATCGCGAGTCGGCCCTCGATCGACTGAAACGTGTGCAGGAGGCGCTGCAGGCGAAAGACTATGCGGCCGCCGCCGCGACGCTCGATGCGGTGTTCGCCGCCGACTTCGACAATCTCGCCCCCGGCTTGCGCCACTCGGCCTTGTTGTTCGCCACGTTCGTTGCGATCGGCCGCGAGGATCTGCTCACGGCGCACGAGTACGCGGTTGCGGCCACGAGCCTCTCCGATGCGAGAGCAGACGAGTGGGCGCTGCGCGCGTCCATCGCGCTCGAAGTCCAGAACTTCGGGGATGCTGCATTCTCATTGAAGACGCTGGCGGAACAATGGCCGGCTAAATTGCATCAATTCGCCGGCCAAACGATCTATTCGCTATCCACATCGATGAGTCACGACCCGCAGCTCGCGCAGGCGCGGATGGACCTGATCGCGGCATTGTTCGACGCGAAATACACCGCCGAATACGGCTTCGAACCGGCCTATCTGTGGAGCGAGCTGGCTGCCGCGCTGCTGGAAAAGAACCGGCCCGAACTCGCGCTCAAGGTCCTGGAGCGCATCGACGACCCCAAGCTGTTGGCGCGCATGCGGGTGGACCGGCGCTTCGATGCGCTGGTTGCCGCCAAGCCGAGCGCCTTCGATATCGCCAGCGCGGCCAAGGCCCGTTGCCGGCAGCTTCACGAGTTGATGGGGAAATATCCTCGCGATCTGCAGCCGGTGATCGAATACATGTATGCACAGTTCACCGTCGGCGCCTTCAAGGAGATCATCGAGCTCGCGGACCAGATCCTGACGTCCGTGCGACGCGCGCCGAAAGACCAGCCGCCCTTCGATGAGCTCGAGAGCAAGCTCAACTGGATCTACGACATCAAGGCTCATGCCCTGCGTGCGCGCGGGCGTTGGAAGCAATCCCTCGAGGTGCAGGAGAAGGCACGTTCGATGCGGAACAACAGCGCCGACAAAGTCAGCCAGGCGATCAACCTGGGCTTCTTCTTCAATGAACACGGCGAGCCCGCCAAGGCGCTGCAAGCGCTGGAAGGCATCGACTGGGGCCACTCGTTGAGTGGTTACGGTCGCATGCAACTCGAACACGTGCGCCTGCGAGCCCTGCTGCAGCTCGGCCGGCGAGACGAAGCGGAAACCGTGTTGTCGTACCTGCGCCAGAACCAGAAGGACGCGCCGGATACCTGGCAGACCGCCTTGCTCGATTGGGGCGACGCCGACGGCGCCGCGGCGCTGTACATCGCGCGCCTGCGCGATCCGCAGCAGCGCCCGGAGGCGTTGTGGGCAGCGCAGATATTCCCCTCGACTCCCACCCTGCCCATGGAGGAAGAAGCCGATTCACGCTGGAATGCGTTGCTCGCCCGCCAGGATGTCGCCGCCGCGATCGACGAAGTCGGTCGCCGCGAGAAAATGCCGATCTACCTCATCGAGTGAGCGCGACCAGCCGATTTCCCGGCCTTGCTCATCTCGTCGCTGAATCGGGCCGGCTCGGCGCTCCCGCAGGCACGGTCTCCGCAAACCTGGAGTAGGCTGCGCGCCTCTTCCTTGCAGGGAGTCCACCATGCGATTCGCCCCGCTGACCGGAATGCTCGCCGCCGCGCTCCTGGTGGCCTGCGCCAAACAACCCGAAAAGCCGGCACAAGCGGCCGCAGCCGCTGCCAAGCCCGTGTTCGGCAGCTTCGGTGTCGATCTCGCAGCCATGGACAAGAGCGTGCGTCCCGGCGATGACTTCTACGAATACGTGAACGGCAAATGGCTCGAGACCGCGCAGATCCCGCCGGACAAGAGCTACTACGGCACGGTCACCACGGTGTTCGAAAAAACCGAGGCGAATCTGCACGCCATCGTCGATGAGCTCGCGGCGGGCAAGCCCGAGCCGGGCAGCGTCGACCAGAAGGTCGCGGACCTCTACGGTAGCTGGATGGATCAGGCGGGCATCGAGGCGCGCGGCCTCGACCCGATCAAGCCCTACCTGGAGCGCATCGCGGCAGCCAAAGACAAGGCCGATCTGATGAAACTCATCGGCACGGTCGACTACCAGGCGCCCTTCAATCTGTACGTCGATGCCGATACGGCGGATCCGACCCGCTACGTCGTGTGGGTGGGCCAGTCGGGCCTCGGCATGCCGAACCGCGACTACTACATCAACAAGGGCCCGAAATTCGACGCCTATCGCGCGGCCTACCGCACGTATGTCACGAAGGTATTCGAGCTGCTGGGCGACAAGGACCCGGCCGATTCCGCCGGGCGCGTGATCGCGCTCGAGAACAGGATCGCGCAGGTCGCGTGGCCCGAAGAGCGCCGGCGCAATGTCGCCGCCATCAACAACCCCATGGATCGCGCGGGGCTCAAGCAGTACGTACCCGCCGTGGATTGGGACGTGGTGCTGGCGGGCGTCGATCTCGGTGACGCACAGAATTTCATCGTCAACGAGAACACGGCGATTCGCGACGGCGCCAAACTACTCGACACGCAGCCACTCGCGGACTGGAAGACCTACATGACCTTCCACTTCGTCGATTCCTACGCGAGCGACCTCACCCAGGCGCTCGATGCGGCGCAGTTCGAGTTCCACGGCAAGGCGCTGCGCGGAGTCGAGCAGCAACGCGACCGCTGGAAGCGCGGCCTGACGCTGGTCGACGACGCCATCGGCGAAGGTCTCGGTCAGATCTATGTGCGCAAGCATTTCGTTCCAGAGACCAAGGCCAAGATGGACGATCTCGTGAACAACCTGCGCGCCGCGATGAAAGAGCGCCTGACGAAGCTGGCCTGGATGGACGATGCGACCCGCGCGGAGGCGCTGAAGAAGCTCGACGCGTTCGAAGCGCGCATCGGCTATCCGGACAAGTGGCGCGACTACTCGGCGCTGGTGGTGGAACGCGGCAAGCACTTCGAGAATGCGCGCAACGCGCGCCTGTTCGAGTGGCAGCGTCGCGCCAGGCGCCTGAAGGAGCCCGTCGATCGCTCCGAGTGGGACATGACGCCGCAGACCATGGATGCGTACTACAACCCGCTCAAGAACCAGATCACCTTCCCCGCCGGCATCCTGCAGCCGCCGATGTTCGATCCGAACGCCGATCCGGCCGTGAACTACGGCGCCATCGGCTCCGTGATCGGGCACGAGATCGGCCATGGCTTCGACGACCAGGGTCGCGAGTTCGACGGCTCGGGCAAGGTGCGCAATTGGTGGACGAAGGAAACCAACGCCAAGTTCGAAGCAGCCACCAAAAACCTGGCGGCGCTGTATCACACGTTCTGTCCGCTCGACGGCGCGTGCGTCAACGGCGAGCTCACGATGGGCGAGAACATCGGCGACCTGGGCGGCCTCGAGATGGCGTACACGGCCTACCAGCTTTCCCTGAAGGGGCAGCCGGCACCCGTGCTCGACGGCTACACCGGCGATCAGCGCTTCTTCATGTCGTTCGCCCAGGTATGGCGCGGCAAGATGCGCGACGATGCATTGCGCCGGCTGATGCTGACCAATCCGCACTCGCCGACCCAGGCGCGCGGCACCTATCCCGAGCGCAACATGGATGCCTGGTACGCGGCGTTCGACGTGCAGCCCACGGACAAGTCGTATCTGAAGCCCGAGGAGCGCGTTCACATCTGGTAGTAGGGGAACTCGCGCGCCTCGCTCGCGGCCTCAAGGATTTTGCCCGGGCGAGGTCGCGATGAACGAGCTCACTTCACGGCGGCGAGCGCTGCAACTGGCGGTCTGCGCGGCGGCAGCATCTCTCACCTCGATGTTGCCGGTCCCGGCGCGCGCCAGGGACCCGCGCGCACGCCGCATATTCATCACCGGTTCCACCGAAGGGCTCGGTCGAGGGGCGGCCGAGGCGCTCATGAAGGACGGCCACCAGGTCGTGCTGCATGCGCGCTCGAAAGAACGCGCGGCGGTGCTCGCGGATCTCGCCCCCAGGGCCGCGGGTATCGTCATCGGCGATCTGGCGAGCGCCGCGCAGACCCGCGCGCTCGCCGAGCAGGTCAACGAGCTCGGTCGCATGGACGCGGTGATTCACAACGCCGGCATCTTCCGGGAACCCGGTCGCGGCTCGACCCCGGAAGGCCACGCGAAGGTGCTGGCCGTGAACACGCTCGCGCCATACATGCTGACGGCGCTCATCAATCGCCCCGGGCGACTCATCTATCTCAGCAGCAGCATGCATCGCGGTGGCGAGGGCCCGCTCGACGACATCGACTGGACTCGCCGCGGTTGGGACACCTACCGTGCCTATTCCGAGAGCAAGCTGTATGTCACCACGCTGGCTTTCGCGACCGCGCGGCATTGGCCGGATGTCGCGAGCAACGCCGTCGATCCGGGCTGGGTGCCGACCAGGATGGGCGGCCGTGGTGCGCCCGACGACCTCGAGGAAGGTCATCTGACGCAGACCTGGCTGGCCACCAGCGACGAGGCCGCCGCGAAAACCAGCGGCCGGCTGTGGTATCACCGCGCTCCACAGCGGCCGGCGGCGGCAACACTCGATGTCGGCTTCCAGGATGAGCTCATGGCCAAGCTCGGGACGCTCACGGGTATCAAACTGTTCTGAGCCAGGGGATGCGGATGCGCGCGAAGCAGTCAGTCCGGAAGAAGGTCGTCTCAAAGCCGCGCAGGGCGAAGGCGAAACTTCTGTCGGGAGGCAATCCGCAAATCGCAATGGCGGACGGAAACGCCCCCGTGCAGGCCTATATCGAAGCCATGCCGGGCTGGAAGCGGGACGTCGGGCGCCGTCTCGATGCACTGATCACCCGCGCGGTGCCCAAGGTACGCAAGGCCGTGAAGTGGAACTCGCCGTTCTACGGGATGGCGGGCCAGGGCTGGTTTCTGAGCTATCACTGCTTCACGCGCTACATCAAGCTGACGTTCTTCAACGGCGGATCGCTGC
>DASTRL010000041.1:0-22474 GCA_035761265.1 Steroidobacteraceae bacterium | reverse complement strand
ACATTCAGTAGTGTCACGAGGAGGCCAGTTCTCTCAGCTGGAGCGAAATTTAATTCTCGGCATATCTGCTCACTTCGCACAGATATACGACTTGACAGGATCAACGACAGGGAAATTGGAGATCAAACAGGATCGCAGTGGAAGTTCATACGGCCAGACGGCCGGCGGACAAGTCCACAAAGCGTCGGTTCGATGATTTGCTGAAGTTCTCTTAGACGAGTGACGAATAGCTTTCGCGCTCAGTTCTCGAACCGATAACTGAACTTCACCAGCAACTGCTCATCGTCACGCAGGCTGAAGCTGTCGCGCACCAAACCGCCGGTATCGCCCGACACCGGGTCCTGCCGATACCCGCCACGCCCGTACACGACATACAGATACGACAGCGGCTTGAACTCGTAACGATAACGCAGCTGCACGCCGAGGTTCTGCACGCTGAAATCGTCCACGGGTTCATCCGTCGGCACGGCGCGGCCGTTCTCCACCCGATACGCCTGCTTCAGATCCGCGCTCACCGCAATGGCCTGCAGCTTGAGCCGCAGCTCGTGCCGGTTGGTCATGATCCAGTTGAAGCCCAGGTCGAAGTTGGTCTGGTGCTCGCGGAAGCTGCCGATCAGGTTGTCGTGGTCCCAGATCAGCCAGTCGGGCGTGAAGTCGTGCAGCGCGCCGACGTACACGTTGAACGCGTCGCTGATGAAGTACTTGGGTTCGAAGTGGACGGTATAGCCGATCTTGTCGTTGCCCGAGAGACCGCCGCTGAAGAAATTCAGCTCGAACTCGTAGGCCCAGCGGCCGACGCGCGGCCGCTGGTAATCGAAGTAGCTGTTGAAGTTGGGTGGTATCCAGAGCAGGCCATTGCCGCGGGTCAGCAGATCGTCGTAGCCGGCGCTGTTGACGTTGATCTGCGCGAACTCGTAGCTGCCGTTGCGCAACTGGCTCTCGCGGCTGATGCGGAACTGGTCATTGAGCGAGTCGCCGCGATCGTTGTAGACGGTGCTGACGCGCCAGCGCCAGTCCTTGGAGGCATAGCGGGAATCGGCCGGCAGCTCGGTGAAGCGCTTGTTCACCTGATAGTGAAGGTAGTTCAAGCTGTTGCGCGCCAGGAAGCCGGCATCGTTGATCTCGAGGTGATTGCCGAAGTGCATGGCGATGACCTGTTGGCGCCAGCCATGGTCCATCTCGTAGTCCGCCCAGAGCGTCGCGCCCGTATCGCGCGTGTCGCTGTCGCCCTGCGGGCTGGACTGGTCGATGTCGCTCGCGAATACCCGCGTGCGCACGTTCCAGCTTCCCGGTCGCCAGTTGTGGTCCACACCGACGACCGCCGCCTGCCGGTCGAGATACGGCCGGTCCACCCAGGTGGCCATGAGCCCCAGGTTCTGGTTGCTGAAGTCGCGCACCAGTCGCGCCGCGGCGAAGGTGCGGCCCACGGACTCCGCCTCGTCGGCGGCGAACAGCCCGTACTTGGTGGCGCCGATGCTGCCGTTGAGCTTGAGCGCGGCGGTGATGTCGCCGGCGCCCACGCCATCGTCGGCCGGGCCGCCGACGCGCCGCGTGTAGAGAAGCTGGCTGAAATCCGAGGGCGTGGTGAATTCGAAGATGCCCTGGTTCTCCGTGAAGAACGGCCGCTTGTCGCTGATGAAGGTTTCGGTGGCGCTGAAGTTCACGACCAGGTCGTCGCTTTCCACCTGGCCGAAGTCGGGGTTCACGGTGGCGGTGAGCTGTACCTGGCCGTTCGGCTTCCAGAAGATGTCGGCGCCGGCATCGCCGTCACTGGCCTTGCCGACATTGTCGTAGAGGCCCGAGACATACGGCGTGATGGCGAGCAGCGACTGGCTGTAGTTGGTCAACTCGACCCGCGCGAAATCGGACAGGAACCGCGGCCGCTCGAAGCTCGCGAGCGGCCAGCCGGAACGCTCGCCGGTGGAACCGATGACCCGATCCAGGTACAGCCCGATGGTGCGCTTCTCCACGGCGTTGCGCATGGGTGCGATGTGCCAGGGCAACAGCACTTCCACCGACCAGCTTTCGTCGTCGGAGGTGACGGCGTGCCGCCAGTTGCCGTCCCAGTCGTTGTTGAAGTTGTTTTCGTTGGTGATGATGGCGTCGACGATGCCGTCGGTGCAGCTCACGGTGAAGTCGTAGCCGGTGCGATGATCGCCGTCGAAGTCGACCATGACGTTGATGCGGTCGACCTGCTCTTCGAAATCCCGCTGCACGCGCTGCAGGGTGCGCGGCACCGCGGGCGGCTGTACGTTGCGAAATGCGACGGCGAGGCCTTCCGGGGTCGAGAGGATCCACGCCTCGGTCGCGAGCGACGCGGGCTCGCCGTTCAGCGGCTGCACCTTGCGGAAGTCGGTGACGTGCTGGGCATCCTTCCACTCGTCGGCCTCGATGCGCCCATCGACCTGCACCGACCACGCCGGCGACACCATGCAGGCGACCAACGCCAGGCCCCATATCCGGCAAACAACCCTACCCACCTGCATCCTCCCCGGCGCATGCGCCGCATCCATGAGACGGTCCGCGAGCGCGCAGGGTTGCCACGCCCGGACGTAAAAATCACGCGCCCTGCCTCTTGACATCCGCGCATCCTTGTCAAGCGGTCGAGGCCGCGTGTCGCGCCGGGGATGGTCGCTGACCGCGCCTGGCAGGGCCACCGCCAGGCTTCGCCCGGCGCTCCGCGGCCGCACGAGGGCACCTAGTTTGTCAGACGCCGCCGACATTGCCTAACTAAATTGTGAGACTCCACTGATATCGCGGCGGCCAATATCTTGCCTCAATACGCCGCGCGGCCGGACTGCCGCGTTGGCGGTGCATCCCACCCACAACGCAAGCAGATTGGTTGCATGGCCAGGAACAGCTTCGAAAGATCCGAGATCGAAAAGGCTCCCACCGGAATATCGGGACTCGATGAAATCACTTTTGGCGGCCTGCCTGCCGGCCGGCCCACGCTGGTGTCCGGCGGCCCCGGGTCGGGAAAAACCCTGCTGGGTGTCAGCTTTCTCGTGAATGGCGCGCAGTCATTCGACGAGCCCGGCGTATTGCTCACCTTCGATGAAGATGTCGACGAGTTGGCGCAGGACGTGCGTTCGCTCGGTTACGACCTCGGGAAGCTGGTCGAGCAGAAGAAGCTGCTGATCGACTACGTGCACGTGGATCGCAGCGAGATCGAGGAAACCGGCGAATACGATCTGGAAGGCCTGTTCGTACGGCTCGACCACGCCATCCGGCAGGTGGGCGCCAGGCGCGTGATGCTCGACACCATCGAGACACTGTTCGGCGGCCTCAAGGACGACGGCATCCTGCGCGCCGAGCTGCGCCGCCTGTTCCGCTGGCTGCGCGACCGCAGGATCACCACCGTGGTCACCGCGGAGCGCGGCGAACGCATGTTCACGCGCCAGGGTCTGGAGGAATACATCACGGACGCGGTGATCGCACTCGACCACCGCGTGCACGAGCAGATCTCCACGCGGCGCATCCGCGTCGTGAAGTACCGCGGCTCGACGCACGGCACGAATGAATATCCGTTCCTCATCGATCGGGACGGGCTGCAGGTATTGCCGGTGACCTCGCTTCTGCTGAAACACGAGGCGCCGGACGAACGCATCTCCACCGGGCTGCCGGCGCTCGACGAGATGCTGGGGGGCAAGGGCTACTACCGTGGCAGCACGGTGCTGCTGTCGGGCACCGCAGGCACGGGCAAGACCACGCTGGCCGCTCATTTCGTCGATGCAGCCTGCAGGCGCGGCGAGAAATGCCTGTACTTCCTGTTCGAGGAATCGCCGCAGCAGATGATGCGCAACATGCGCTCGGCGGGCATCGACCTCTCGCCGTGGCTCGCCAGGGGACTGCTGCAATTGCGCGCCGATCGGCCGGACCGCCATGGCCTGGAGACGCACCTGCTGAGCATGCATCAGGCGGTCGAACTGTTCGAGCCGGACGTCGTGGTCATGGATCCGATCACCAATCTGCTGGCGGTGGGCACCACCATCGACGTGCGCTCGATGCTGACGCGCGTCATCGACTTCCTGAAGTCGCGCGGCGTCACGGCGCTGTTCACCAGCCTGACATCCACCGAGCACTCGCTGGAACACACCGAGACGCTGATTTCCTCACTGATGGACACCTGGATCCTGGTCGGAACGCAACTGCAAGGCAGGCACCGCATCCACCATCTGTACGTGCTCAAGTCTCGTGGCATGCCGCACTCCGACGAGGTGCGGGATTTCCACTTCACGGCGCACGGCATCGAATTGCAGGCCGCGCATGGCAACGGTGCCACGGCGCCCCAACGCAGGAGGCAAGCCGTTGCAGTACGCCGAACGCGCGCAGTCGCGCGAGATAGATGACATGCCATCCGAGAAGTTCGAGCTGCGGCTGTACGTGGCGGGCCAGACTCCGAAGGCGGTGCGCGCATTCGCCAATCTGCGCCGGATCTGCGACGAGCATCTGTCGGGCCGCTACAGCATCGAGGTCGTGGATCTCGTCGAGAATCCGGCGCTCGGCCGCGGCGACCAGATCCTCGCGCTGCCGACGCTGGTGCGACGCCTGCCCACGCCGATCAAGAAGATCATCGGCGATCTGTCCAACACCGAGCGCGTGCTCGTGGGCCTGGACCTGCGGCCGCGCAGAGCCAGTGCGTGAACGCCGCGGACTTCATCGATGCCGCCGACACACTCGAAAACCCGCGCTACGTACTGCGGCTGTTCGTGACCGGCATGACGCCGCGATCCACCAGAGCCATCCGCGCCGTGCGCACGTTGTGCGAGCGGCGCCTCACGCATCGCTTCGAGCTCGAGATCGTCGACGTCTATCAGCAGCCCGCCATGATCCAGGATGAGCAGATCGTCGCGACCCCGACGCTGGTCAGGTACCAGCCGGCGCCATTGCGGCGGATCATCGGCGACATGACCGATACCCGGCGCCTGTGCCTGGGCCTGGGGCTGCCCTGCGAGGACTCGCCTTGAACGTCGATGCCATGGGCCTGGAGGAATTGCGCCAACGGCTGCTCGAGGCCGAGGGCAACCTGCAGGCCATCTACAGCGGCGAGATCGACGCGCTGCTGCTCTCCGACGAACAGGGTGCGCGCCGCGTGTTCACGCTCAAGAGCGCCGATGCTCCGTACCGCGCGCTGGTCGAACGCATGCAGGAAGGTGCGGCGACACTCACCACCAGCGGCGAGATCGTGTACTGCAACCAGCGCTTCGCGGATCTGGTGAAGCGGCCGCTCGAACAGGTGTTCGGCGCTTCGCTTGGCACCTTCCTGCCGAGCGCCGAGGCGGAGATCCTGCGAGCGATGCTGGAACACGGCTCGGGCCGCTACGTGACGCGGCTGGTGCTCGATGGCGTCGAAGCCACCGAGGTGCAGGTCACCTTGTCGAGCATCGTGCTCGACGAGATCGAGCACCGCACGCTCATCGTCAGCGACATCAGCTCGCTGGCGAAGGCGCAGCGCGAGAACCGCTCCAAGGATGAATTCCTGGCGATGCTCGCGCACGAGCTGCGCAATCCGCTCGGCGCCATCCAGGGCGCGGTGCACGCGCTCGGCATCATCGGCCATTCCGATCCGATGGCGCTGCGGGCCACCGGCATCATCAAGCGCCAGGTGCTGCACATGGCGCGGCTGGTCGACGACCTGCTCGACGTGGGCCGTGCGGTCACCGGCAAGATCGTGCTCAAGCGCGCGCCGGTGAATCTCGCCGAATGCGTGAAGTCCTCGGTCGCGACCATCGCCTCCGGCAATGCGAACCACGGGCGCATCGACCTGGTGACCGAGCCCTGCTGGGTGCACGGCGATGCGGTGCGGCTGGAGCAGATCGTCGGCAACCTGCTGTCGAATGCGCTCAAGTTCTCGCAGAGTGAGCGTACGGTGAGCGTGTTCGTCGGGCGCGAGGGCGACGAGGCGGTGGTGCGTGTGGTCGACGCGGGCGTCGGCATTCCGGAGGAAATGCTGCCGAAGATCTTCGACCTGTTCGTGCAGGCGCACCACACCATCGACCGGTCGCGCGGTGGACTCGGCATCGGGCTCACGCTGGTGAAGCGGCTGACCGAGCTGCACGGCGGCAGCATCGCGGCCACGAGCGAAGGCGAGGGTCGAGGATCGACCTTCACGGTGCGCCTGCCCGCGATCGCTGCGCCTCTGGTCGACGGTGAGGGCACGGCGCTGAGCCATGGCCAAGGCAAACGCAACTTCGATTCGCGTCGCGTGCTCCTGGTCGACGACAACCACGATTCACGCGAGATGTATCGCGCCGTGCTGCGCGCACATGGGCATCACGTGCGCGAAGCCGCCAACGCCGAGAAGGCGCTCGCCCTGATCGGCGAGGAACCTCTGGACATGGCGTTCATCGACATCGGCCTGCCCGGCGGCATGGACGGCTATGAACTCGCGCGCCGCATCCGCGCTCATCCCAAGGGCGGCAACGTGCGCCTGGTCGCGCTGACCGGCTACGGCTTTCCCGAAGATCGCCTGCTCTCACAGCAGGCGGGCTTCGAAAAACACCTCGTGAAGCCGATCGAGCCCGACGTGCTGCACCGGGAGATCTGCAGCGACCCGGCGGCGCCGAGGGCCTGATCCGCGCGAACCGCTACCGGGGAATGGGCCCGCTTTGCGCGAACTGCTGCACGCCGTCCCGCAGACAGCTCATCGCCATCATATCTTCCCGAGCGCCTGCTCCAGGTCGGCGATCAGGTCGTCCGCGTTCTCGATGCCCACCGAGATGCGGATCATCGCATCGGTGATGCCCAGCCGGTCGCGCGTCTCCTTGGCGACGCCGGAGTGCGTGGTCGAGGCCGGGTGCGAGATCAAGGTCTCGGTGCCGCCCAGGCTCACGGCGAGCTTCATGACCTGCAGCGCATCCAGCATGCGAAAGGCCTCCGCCTCGCCGCCGCGGATCGAGAACGAGAATGTCGAGCCGGCGTTCAGGCATTGCCGTGCGAACACCTGCGCGCGTGGATCGCCGGGTTTCAGGTGTCCGAGATAGTTGACGCTCGCCACCTTCGGATGCTGCGCCAGGTAGCCGGCCACGCGCCCGGCGTTTTCGGCCGCGGCCCGCATGCGCAGCGCGAGCGTCTCCATGGACCGCATGATCATCCACGAGGTGTTCGGATCGAGCTGCGTGCCCAGGCTACTGCGCAGGCTGCGCACCGGGGTCAGCAGCGCTTTCGGGCCGATGACGCCGCCGGCGACGAGATCCGAGTGTCCGCCCACGTACTTGGTCAGCGAATACATCACGAGGTCCGCGCCGTGCTCGAGCGGCCGCTGGAACACCGGGCCGAGGAAGGTGTTGTCCACTGCGACCGGCGGCCGATGGCCCTGCTGTTGCGTGGCGATCCACTCGGACACCTCGCGCCACAGCGCGAGGTCCACGAGCCCATTGGTCGGATTCGCGGGCGTCTCGGTGACCATCAGCCCCACGCGGCCGCCGCGCGAGCGCGCCTGCTCGACGGCGGATTTCGCGCCGGCCATGACGGCGTCGCGCGAGATGGCATCCGGCACCGCCACTGCACCGATGCCGAATGCGGGCAAGGTGCGATCGATCAGTGTCTCCGTGCCGCCATACAGCGGCTGGCTCATCAGCAGGAAATCATTGGGCTTGAGGAAGGCCCACAGCGTCGTGGAGATCGCGGACATGCCGCTCGAGAACACCGCCGCGCTCTCGCCACCCTCCCACAGCGCCAGGCGGTCCTCCAGCACCTCGAGGTTCGGATTGTTGAAGCGCGAATACACCAGGCCGGCGGACTTGCCCGGCGGCGGCGCCTTGCGGCCCGAGGTGTAATCGAAGAAGTCCTTGCCGTCCTGCGCATTGCGGAACACGAAGGTCGAAGTCAGGAAGATCGGCGGCTTGAGCGCGCCTTCGGACAGGGCCGGATCGTAGCCAAAGCCCATCATCTGCGTTTCGGGTTGCAACACGCGGTTGCCCACCTTGCGCTTGTGGTAACTGTCGGCGCTCATGAGCGCTCCTCAAAGATGAATGATTCCTGATCCTAGCTCGACGACCTCCCCGCCGACGAATACTTCGCTGTCGGTATTGACTTCCAGATGCAGCACCGAAGGCCTGCCCACCATTTCGCCCTGCGATATCTCGAATGCCAGCGGCGGCCTGCGGCCCATGGCGATGAACCAGGCGCCGAGGTTGGCGCAGGCGGAACCCGTGGCCGGGTCCTCGAGGATGGCCGCGCCGTCCGGAAAGAAGAACCGGCTGATGATCTTCTTCGCGCCGGTGGTCGAGAACACGTAGGCCTGTCCGGCGCCGTCGATGCTGCGCAGCTTCTCGAACATCTCGGGTTTCGGGCGCGCGCGCCGCACCGCGGCCTCGCTGGTCAGGGGAATGATCAGCTGCTCGCGCCCAGCCTTCATCCACAGCGGCTGGAAGCCGACATCCCCGGATTCGAGGCCTAACAAGCGAGCGATCTCGGCCGCGGAGGACTCCACCAGCCGCGATGTCGCGGGCGCGGCGCGCAGCGTCCAGTGATCACCGTTCGAGGTCACCGCGATGATGCCGGCGCGCATCTCGAGGCCGAGCTGGTTGCCGCCGAGCCCGAGTGCGCGGCAGACGTGGGCCGTGCCCAGCGTCGGATGCCCCGCGAATGGCATCTCGTATGCCGGCGTGAAGATGCGCACCAGAGCCGCGGCGCGCTTGGACGGCAGGATGAACGTGGTTTCGGACAGGTTCATCTGCCGGGCCAGCGCCTGCATGGTGGCCGTATCGAGCTGGCTGCCATCCTCGATCACGCACAGCGGATTGCCCGAGAGCCGGGCGCCGGCGGCGGTGAAGACGTTGAGAATGCGGTACTTCAATTCGATGGACATGGTTTCTGCAGACTTCCGCGGCTGAGGGTCGGCGCCGCGAGCATGCGCGTTCGCGACGGCCGGACTCCATATATATGAGTATCGGACCGGCGCAAGGGCCAGTCGATTGCGGATTGCGCGCACTGTCCGATGCGCCGGAATCCCTCAGGCCGCGACTTCCGCCAGCTCCCGGGATTGCACGCGGGCGCGTACCTGCGGCCAGGCCCACAGCGCCAGTCGCCCGTTCATGTCCTCGATCAGCGCCGAGCAACTCTCCACCCAGTCGCCGTCGTTGCAGTACTGGACGCCGTGGATTTCACTGATTTCGGGACGATGGATGTGCCCGCAGACCACGCCGTCGACGCCGCGCCGCCGCGCGGCGTGCGCCACGGCCTGCTCGAAACCACTGATGTACTGCACTGCATTCTTGACGCGATGCTTGAGGTAACCGGCCAGCGACCAGTACGGTAGTTTGGCGAGCCGGCGCAGGCCATTGACGTAGCGGTTCAGGTGCAGCAGGCAGTCGTACATGGTGCTGCCGAGCTTTGCGAGCCAGGGACTGCACTTGACCACGGTGTCGAACTCGTCGCCGTGCATCACCAGCAGGCGCCGGCCGTCGGCCGTGCGATGCACGAACTCGCGGTGGATTTCGAGATTGCCGAACACCGAGCCGCAGAACTCGCGCAGGTCATCGTCGTGATTGCCCGGAATGTAGATGACGCGCGTGCCGCCCCTGGCCTTGCCGAGCACGGTCCGCAACACCTCGTTGTGCTCCTGCGGCCAGTAGAAGTCCTTGCGCATGGCCCACAGGTCGATGATGTCGCCCACCAGGTACAGGGTTTCGATCTCGACCGATTTCAGGAATTCGAGCAGCTGGTCGGCGCGACAGCCCTTGGAACCCAGGTGCACATCGGAGACGAAGACGGCTCGCAGTCTCATGTCGGCCCCATCCTTCGAGGTTGGTGACCTAAGAGTGCCCGACGGGCATTTCAGCTTTATGAAACCGGCACTTGGACGATATGTCTAGAAGTCGACGAGCATGCGGAAACCGCCGAACACCATGCGCTTGCTGTCGAAGGGCATGGCCTTGGGATCCATCATGTGCGCGAGCCGCGGGTCCTTCATGGCGCGCGCGTTGACCCGGTCGCGGTCCTTGCGCGAACGGTAGACGATCCACGAGAACCACACTTCTTCGCCCTTCCTGAGCTTGACGCCGCGCGGAAAGGAAGTCTGCTTGCCCAGCTTCACGTCATCGGCCACGCACTCGTGGTAGCCGAGCGCGCCGTGGTCCATCCACACGCGCGCCGCCTGCGTCGACATCTTCTTGTACTTGTCCCGGTTTCTCTTCGGGACGGGAATCAGGAATCCATCCACGTACGGCATCGCGGCTTCTCCTGTCACGCTGCGTCGGAGCGCTCGCCGAATTGTAGCTCCGCGAGTCGTGCGTACAACGCGTTCTCCCGCAGCAGCTGCTCGTGGCGGCCGGCACCGACGATGCGGCCGCGGTCGACGACGACGATCCGATCGGAATTGATGGCGGTCGCCAGCCGGTGCGCGATGACCAGCGTGGTGCGGTCGCGCATGAGCTTCTCGAGCGCATCCTGCACCAGCCGCTCGCTCTCGGAGTCGAGCGAGCTCGTCGCCTCGTCCAGCAGCAGGATGGGCGGATTCTTGAGCATGGCGCGCGCGATGGCGATGCGCTGCTTCTGCCCGCCCGAGAGGCGCGCGCCGCGCTCGCCGAGGAAGGTGTCGTACCCGTCGGGCAGCTTGCGGATGAATTCGTCCGCCGCCGCGGCGCGCGCGGCCGCCTCGATGTCGGCGTCGCTCGCCGTGGGGCGCCCGTAGCGGATGTTCTCGCGCGCGCTGGCGCCGAAGATCATGGTTTCCTGCGGCACGAGGCCGATGCGCGCGCGCACTTCCTGCGGGTCCGCCTGCGCGATGTCCACGCCGTCGATCAGGATGCGGCCGCCCGCCGGATCGTAGAAACGCAGCAGCAGCGAAAAAACCGTGCTCTTGCCGGCGCCCGACGGTCCGACGAAGGCCACCGTCTCGCCCGGCGCGATCTGCAGGTGGAAATCGCTGAGCGCGTGCACGCCAGGCCGCGAAGGATAGCTGAACGAGAGGTGCTCGAAGGCGATCTGCCCTTTCTGCACCGGGTTCAGCGCGACCGGGTGCTCGGGGATGCGGATCGAGGGCCGCGAGTGGAGTAGTTCGACGGTACGTTCCATGGCGCCGGAGGCGCGCTGCAGCTCGCCCCACATTTCCGACAGCGCGGCCACCGAGGTGCCCATGAAGATCGCGTAGCTCAGGAACTTGGCGAGGTCGCCGCCCGTCATCTCGCCCTGCAGCACGGCGCGCGCGCCGAGCCACAGCACCAGCGTCACCGCGGAAAACGTGGTCATGATGGCGGCGGCGATCAGCCAGGCGCGCACCCGCGTGCGCCGCACGGCCGTGTCGAAGCTCTTCTCCACCATGTCGTCGTAGCGCCGGCCGTGCAGCTCCTCGAGCGTGAAGGCCTGCACGGTCTGGATGGCATTCAGCGTCTCACCGGCAAGGCCGGAAGTGTCCGCGACACGGTCCTGCGAATCGCGCGACAGCCGGCGTACGCGCCGGCCGAACAGCATCATCGGCAGCAGCACGGTGGGGATCAGCGCGAAGATGATCAGCGCGAGCTTGAAGCTGGTCAGCAGCAGCAACACCAGCGACCCCACGAACGACACGCTCGAGCGCAGCAGGATCGAAAGCCCGATGCCGGACAGCGACTGGATCAGCGTGGTGTCGGTCGTCAGGCGCGAGAGCACCTCGCCCGTCTTGGTGACCTCGAAGAACGCCGGGTCCATGCGGATGACGCGCGCATAGACGGCACTGCGCAGGTCGGCCACCACCCGCTCGCCGATCCAGTTCACGAGGTACATGCGCAGGCTGGCGAACGCCGCGAACACGGCGGCCGCCACCAGCAGCAGCAGGAAGTAGCGGTCGATGGCCGCCGCGTTGGCCGCGGAGAAGCCCTTGTCGATGACGTTCTTGAGCGCCTGTGGCAGCGCCAGCATGGCGGCCGCCGCGATCGCGAGCGCCAGCAGCGCGAGCAACATGCGCGCGCGATACGGCGCCAGGAACGGCAGCAGCGCGCGCAGCGGTTTGAGCGAGGCGGCCTTTGGGCGGTCGCTAGGGTTGGTGGTGCTCACGGAACCTGAGCCTGCCGAGGCTGAGTTCCCACCACATGCGAAAGTCGCTGGCCAGGCTGTAGAACGGATGGCGGAAGGTCGCCGGACGGTTGCGCTCGAAGATGAAGTGCCCGAACCAGGCGAACGCGTATCCGCAGACCAGCGCCGCCAGCAGCCACCACAGATTGCCGCTGGCGATCATCCCCAGCAGACACAGGATGGAGCACCAGGTCCCGGTATAGTGCAGCGCCCGCGACACCGGGTGGCGATGTTCGCTCAGGTAGAAAGGATAGAACTCCGCCAGGCTGCGGAAGCCCGATTCCTTCGGGGCTGTGACGCGTGAGTCCATCGGTCCGCATCATCCGGTACTCTGCAGTCCCTCTGCAATGCCAGCCGTGCAGGCGAGCAGGCCTTCGAACAGCTCGCGGTCCTGGCGCCCGCTTTCCCTCCATCGCCTTAGTAGATCGACCTGCAGCAGGTTGATCGGATCGACGTAGGGATTGCGCAGCTCGATGGCCCGCTGCAACGTGGAGTCGCGGTCGAGCAGCGCGGAAATCTGCTTGATTTCCAGCACTTGCCGGCGCACCAGCTCGAACTCCTCGCGCAGGCGGGCGCCGCAGCCCTGCAACCGCGAGTCGGCGAGCGCCTCGTAGGCCGCCGCGATCTCCAGGTCCGCGCGGGCGAGCGACGCTTCGAGATCGTCGATCAGCGTGCTGAAGAAATTCCACTCGCCATAGGCGGACCGGGCGACCGCGATGCCCAGTTCCTCGATCGCAGTCTTCAGTCCCATGCCCGCGCCAAACCAGGCCGGCAACATGTGCCGCGATTGCGTCCAGGCGAATACCCACGGCACGGCGCGCAGCGCATCGATGCCTTCCTTGCCCGGCCGCACCGCGGGACGCGAACCGATCTGCATGCGCGCGATGACGTCGATGGGCGTGACAGCCTGGAACCACGCGTAGAAGTCCGCGTCATCGTGCACGACACGGCGGTAATGCTGGCGGCTCACGGCGGCCGCGCGCGCCGCGAGCTGCAACTGCTGCGGCGTGGCGGTGACGCCCGTGGCGACGTCTCCCAGCGACAGCATCAGCGCATTGAAGGCGCGCTCCAGCGTGCGCATGGCGATGGGGCGCAGTCCATAGCCCTGGTTGATGGCCTCGCCCTGCTCGGTCAGACGCAGCACCCCGTTCACCGTGCCGGCAGGCGCCGTGCGCACCAGCGAGTCCACGCGGCCGCCGCCGCGCGCGATGCTGCCGCCACGGGCGTGGAACAGGACGTGTTGCTCGTGGGCCGCGCTCAGCGCCGCCGACAACTCCGCCTGCGCGCGGTAAGCCGCGTGGCGCGACGCGAGGATGCCGCTCTCCTTGTTGGAATCCGAATAGCCCACCAGCGCGCATTGCGTGCGGCCCCGTGCCTCCAGGTGCCGCCGGTACAACGGATCGCCCAACAAGGTGCGCATGACTTCGCCGCAGCGTTCGAGTACGTCGACGGATTCGAACAGCGGTGCGATGTCGACCGCCACTTCGCCCGAATTGCGATCGTAGGCTTCCGCCCAGCGCGCCAGCAGCAGCGGCGCCAGCACGTCATCGGCACCCTGCGTGCCGCTGACCACGTAATAGCCGATGGCGTCGCGCCCGAAGCGGTGGCGCGCCTGCAGGATGGCATCGAATACGCCCAGCGTGCGCTTGCCGAGCGCGTCGAGCTCGACCTTGAACCCGGTGTCGCGCTCGATGGCCTGGACCAGCAGGTCGTGCCGTTCGGCGGGCGTGCGCGCCATCCATTGCGGATCGTCCAGGCCCTGGCCGATGACTCGATGATGGATCTCCGCCTGCTGGCGTAGGTCGAGCGTCGCCAGGTGGAAGCCGAAGGTCTCGACGCGGCGGATCAATCGCTGCACGTTGCCCCAACCGGCGTGAAAGCCGCGATTGCTACGCAATGAAGCGGCCACGAGCTTCAGATCGCGCAGGAACTGCTGCGGCCCCTCGTAGCCGTTCGGCCGCGCGTCGTAGGTGAGTCGCAGGCGCTCCGACACCTGGCCGAAGAACACCCGATACGGCATGCGGTCGTGCCGCATCGGCGTGATGCCCTGCGCGCCGGGCACGAGCGTCGCGTACAACTCGATGCGCTGCGTGAGCTCGGGCGTGACCGTGCTGCGGCTGGCGCTCTGCGACAGCAGCTGGGCCAGGTTCTGGCACTCGGTGAAATACGCGTTGATGATGACCTGCTGCTGGCGCGCGAGCGTCTCGCGGATGGTCTTGGCGTGCACGTCCGGATTGCCGTCCATGTCGCCGCCCACCCACGTGCCGAAGCGCACGATGCCGGGAAGCTCGAGCGAGTCCGGCTGCACGCCGTATTGTTTGCCGAGCGCCTCGGCCAGCTCGTCGTAGAACGCCGGCAGGATCTGGTACAGGATCTCCGCCAGATAGAACACCACGTGCTCGCGCTCGTCGGCGACGGTCAGCCGCTCGCGCGGATGATCCTCGGTCTGCCAGGCGGTGGTGATCTCGGTGCGCACCTTGTTCCAGTTCTGGCGCAGCTCCGCCGGCGTCAGCGTGGGATCGAGCCGATCCAGCAGCAGGCCGGCGATGCGCTGGTTCTTGCGCAGCATGGTGCGACGGGCGCTCTCGGTCGGATGCGCCGTGAACACGGGCTCGATGCGGATCTTCTGCAGCAGCTCGAGCACGTCGGCGAGCGTCAGGCCGCGCGCCTTGAGCGCGATCAGCGCCGCTTCCACGCCGCCCGGCTGCGCGCGCTCGCTGGCTTCCAGGAAGTAGCCGC
Source organism: Steroidobacteraceae bacterium (assembly GCA_035761265.1). Classification (GTDB taxonomy): domain Bacteria; phylum Pseudomonadota; class Gammaproteobacteria; order Steroidobacterales; family Steroidobacteraceae; genus CADEED01. The sequence continues at coordinate 7,741 of DASTRL010000041.1, read as the reverse complement.
GGCGACGCCGGATGCGATGCACCTTCTCCGCGAGGTTGACCGCGCGGAACCACGCCGAGAACGCGCGCGCGAGATCACGGGCCACCTGCGGAGCGCGGCCGCGCAACTGCAGCGACAGCTCCGCGGCCGCTTCCTTGTCGCCCGCCCGACGGCCGATCGACAGCCGCCGATCCTTCTCGACCAGCTCGAACAACGCGTCGCCGCCCTGCTCCTTGAGCACGTCGCCGACCAGCGCGCCGAGCACGTGCACGTCGTCGCGCAGCGCGGAATGTTTGGCGGGGAACTGGATGTCGTCGCGCTTCACGGAGCGCGCGATTCTACCGGGGGCGACCACGCCGGGTCGTCGCGTATTACATTTCCAGCAATCAACATAAGTGTTGATTACTGTAAATATGATACTCTCGGACGTGCTGCGAGGACTCGGGACGTGAACCAGATCGAGGCATTGCGCAGGTTGCAGCAGCTCGGATCACCGGTCATCGAGACTCGCGACGCCAGCACACTGCTGAACGTGACCCCGGCGAATGCAAACATGATCCTGCGCCGCCTCGCAGACCAGGACATGATCACCCACCTTGCGCGCGGCAAGTGGCTGACACGAGCGTCGACGCCGCACTTCGCTCTGCCCGAACTACTCTCGGCACCATACCCCGCATACGTGTCGATGCAATCCGCACTATTCCATCGCGGGCTCATCGAACAGGTGCCGGCAGTGGTGTACGCCGCGACCTTGGGCAAGCCAAGAAGGGTCGCCACACCTCTGGGCACGATCTCGTTTCATCGCCTGCCGCCGGAGCTGTTTCTGGGCTATGAAATCGAGACGGACGGCAGCAAGGTCGCGACGGCGGAGAAGGCGCTGTTCGACACGCTGTATCTCGCCCCTGCGCGCAGCCGCCTCTTTGCGCGCCTTCCGGAGCTGGAGATTCCCCGGCAGTTCCGCTGGCAACACGTGAGGGAACTCGCGGCGATGGTGAAATTTCCACGACGTCGCGTGCACATCGAAAGGCGCATCGAGCAGTTGCAGAATGCCCGCAGACGCTGACCCATCGGCATCTCGATCGGCGCGTAAGCGCTCCGCGGTCGGAATGGCTTACGTCGCCGGCGCCGCCATCCTGTTCGCCAGCAAGGGACTGTTCAGCAAGGCGTTGTACCTGCGCGGCGTGCATTTCGAATTGCTGGTCACGGTGCGGGCGTTGCTCGCCATGCCGCTGTTCATCGGCTTCGCGGTGCGCTCGAACCGTGGCGCATCCGCGCAGGCGCGGCCGCCCTGGGGTGCATTCGTCGCGGCCGCGATCGCCGGAATCATCTGCTACTACGTGGGCGCCATGGTGGATTTCTGGGCGCTCGAGCTGATCGACGCTTCGATCGAGCGCGTACTGCTGTTCAGCTACCCGGCGCTGGTCGTGCTGATCAATTCGCTCATGCGCCGGCGGGCGCCGCAGCGGCGCGTGGTGTGGACCATGCTGCTCACCTACGCCGGGATCTTCTTCTCCATGGGCGGCGTCGACCTCGGGGAACTGCGCGACAACCTGTTCGGCACCTCGCTGGTGCTGGTGGCGGCACTCACCACGGCTATCTATTTCCTGATCGGCGAACGCTACGTGCACGTGCTCGGCAGCACGCGCTTTGCGGCCGTGGGGATGAGCTCCGCCGCACTGGTGCTGGCGCTGCATTTCGCCGTGTTCCGCTCCTTCGATGAGATCCGCGCGCTGGATGCGCACGGCTGGTTGCTGCTAGGCGTCCTCGCCATCGCCTGCATGTTCATGCCCGGACTGATGCAGGCGGAGGGCGTGCGCCGCGTCGGTGCGCAGCGCGCCGCGATCGGCAGCACCGTGGGCCCACCGACCACCATCGTGCTGGCGGCGCTGTTCCTCGGCGAACGGCTCAATGGCTGGCAGCTCGCGGGCAGCGCCATGATCGTCGTGAGCGTGCTGCTGCTCAGTCTCGGCAGGACGCCGGCGGCCGGACCGCAAGGCACGGAGTAGCCGCGCTCGCACGCGCTGCGCCGCATCTGATAGTTTCCGGGGACATGTTCGAATCGCCCCTGGCTTTCATCACCGTGCTGCTGGCCGTGTCGGTGTTCGTCGTGACCCTGGCACGGCGACTCGGCCTGCCTACCATCCTGGGTTACGTGGCCGTGGGCCTGGCGCTGGGGCCGCATGCCGCCGGCGTATTTCCGGAGTCCGAGACCACGCACCTGCTGGCCGAGCTCGGCGTGGTGTTCCTGCTGTTCACGTTGGGCCTCGAGTTTTCCTGGCCGCGCATGGTGGCGCTGCGCCGCGAGGTGTTCGGCCTCGGCAGCCTGCAGGTGCTGGGGACCACGGCCGTGGTGGCGCCCATCGCGCACATGTTCGGCCTGCCCTGGCCGCAGAGCATCGTGATCGGCGGCGTGGTGGCCATGAGCTCCACCGTGCTCATCGTGCCGCTGCTGGCCGAACGCGCCGAGCTCAATCGCACGCACGGTCGGCTGGCTTTCAGCGTGGTGCTGTTCCAGGACATCGCGGTGGTACCGTTCCTGGCGCTGGCCTCGGCGCTCGCGCCCGGCAGCGAAACCTTCGGCGTCAGCAACATCGTGCGGCTGATCCTCGAGGGTGCCGCCGCGGTGCTGGTGGTGCTCGCCGCGGGGCGCTGGCTGCTGCGGCCGCTGCTCTACGTGATTGCCAACAGCCGGCTGCGCGAGCTGTTCACGCTGGCGGTGTTGCTGGTCGCGCTGGCCGCCGCCTGGGCTTCGCAGCTCGCGGGCCTGTCGATGGCGCTCGGCGCCTTCCTCGCCGGCATGATGCTGGCGGAGACCGAATACAGCCATCAGGTCGACAGCGTCATCCGCCCGTTCCGCGACATCCTGCTCGGGCTCTTCTTCATCTCGGTCGGCATCCTGCTCGACTATCACGAGCTGTGGCGCGAGTTCTGGCTGATCCTGGCGCTGGCGTTCTCGATGATCGCCATCAAGGCGCTGGTCGCCGCCGTCGCCACCCGCCTGTTCGTGAACTCCAACTTCAAGGCATTGCGCACCGGACTCACGCTCGCCGTGGGCGGAGAATTCGGCATCGCATTGCTGACGCTGCTGCTGCAGAACCGCGCCATCGATCCGGCCGTCGCGCGGCCCATGCTGGTGGCGGTGGTCATGGCCATGGTCATGTCGCCGTTGATCCTGGCCAACAACAAGCGCATCGCGCGCCTGGTGCTGGGCGAGCGCGGTCCGCCGAAAACCGCCATGGAGCGCGAGGACGCGGCCACGCTGGCGGTGGCCAAGCGCGAGCACGTGATCCTGTGCGGCTTCGGCCGCGTCGGGCAGAACGTGGCGCGCGTCCTCGAGGCGCAGGCTTTCGAATACATCGCGATCGACCTGGACCCGGTGCGCGTGCGCACCGCGCGCCAGATCGGCCAGCCCGTGGTGTACGGCGATTCGGCGGACGAACAGGTGCTGGAGGAAGTGGGCCTCGCGACGGCGAGCGTGGTGGTGATCTCCTTCCACGATCCGCGCATCGCGCTCGCCATCCTGCGGACACTGCGCCGGCAGCGCGCCGACGTGCCGGTGCTGGTGCGCACGGCTGATGACACCCGTTCGAGCGAGCTCAAGGCCGCGGGGGCCACCGAGGTCGTGCCCGAGGCGTTCGAGGCCAGCCTGATGCTCGCCTCGCACGTGCTGATGTCGCTCCGCATGGCGCCCGCGCGCGCCATGCGCGCCGTGCAGGACCTGCGTGCCAATCGCTACGAGATGCTGCGCAACGTCATCGCGCTCGGCGAGGGCGCTGACGACGTCCCGTTCGAGGAACAGGTGCGCTCGGTCGTGGTGCCGCCCGGGTCCTGGTGCATCGGCAAGGCGATCGACGAAGTCCGCCAGGCCGGCGCCGAAGTTGCCTTCACCGGTCTGCGCCGCCATGGAATCCTGGGTCGCGATCCGTCGGGTGAAACCGAATTCCAGGAAGGCGACATCGTGGTGATCTACGGCACGCCGGATCAGCTGGCGCACGCGGAAGCCGTGCTGCTGGCGGGGTGAAGCGACGAACGGGATCGATGACGTGCCAGACGAAGCGTCCGCGCGACCCGATAATCCCTGCCTGACACCACCCGGGAAACCGCCGGGGACACCGCCAGCTACGAATTCATGAATACGGTGGTGTCGTAGCGCTCGAAGTTCTGCAGCGCGCGCCGGTACGCGGCGTGCACCATCTTCTCGGCCACCTTGTCGGCGCGCGGCGAGAGCAGCATGCGCAGCACCACGTCGTCGGCCGGGCGCGCCTTGTCGTCGCCGAGGAATTGTTCGACGAGCCTGGCGATGCGATTGACGATTTCGTTGGTGAACCTGAGCCGCGCGCCGTCGTGCACGGCGTCCTGCGCGGCGCCGTAGGTGGCGCGCGCCTCGGCCGTGAGCTCGGCGAGAAAACTCACCATGAGCCTCGCCTTGTCCGTCACGCCCATCTCGCTGAAGTAGGTGATTTCGGACTGCAGGTTCATGACGGCAGCCGTCAAGCGGCCGGGAAGAAGTCGATTGGCTTGCTGACGGTGAGCGGCTCGACGTCCGCCGCCTTGAAGCGGATCAGGCGCACGCGAGCCACGATCTTCTTCTCGAGCTCGGGATCGTTGAGCTCGCTCGACACCACGCGGCACATGGTGATCTCGCCCGAAGGCGCGATGGTGAATTCCAGCACCAGCTTGCCCTGCAACTCCGGCTGATCGCGCAACGCGCGGCCATAGAGCGCATACAGCGCACCCTTGTTGCGGTCGAAGACGATCTCGACTTCCTCGCGTGCGCGCGAAGCCTTGCCGCTGGTCCCGGTGCGTTGCACCCTGCCACCGGCGTTCGGATCGAGACCCGCCCCGTGCTGGACCTGCGTGGTCGTGTGGGTGCCGATCTGGCCCGCGCCGCCGCCGAATCCGCGCGCCAGGTTCGCGGTGTTGATGCCGCCCGAGGCGCGGCCGGCCTGCGAGGTGATCAGGTTGCGCTCCGAGCGCGCATCCTCGACCGGCGTCTTCATCTGCGGATCCTTGAGATCCAGGTTCTGGTCACGCAACTCTGCGAGCTCGTCGGCGAGCGCGAGCATGCCCTGGTTGCGCACGTTCGGCTTGGGCTTCTCGGTGGGTTTTTCAGTCGGCTTCGGCTTCTCTTCCGGCTTCGGCTTTTCTTCCGGCGGCGGTGGTGGAGGCGGCGGCGGTTTCGGTTTCTCGACGATGAGCTGCACGACGCGCTCGGGCAGATCCTCGCGCTTCACCTTCTGCGTGGCAGGACGCGGCAGCACCCACATCAGCAACGCCAGCAGCGTGGCGATGATCAGCAGGATGCGCAGCAGGCGCTTGAAGCGGCGCTCGTTCTCCTCCTGCAGTCCCCAGGGGAGCTCGAACCGCCGGAAATAGGGTGCGAGCCCGAGGCTCATGCGCCAGCCCCCGTGACATTGCGCTCGCGCTGGATCACGGCCAGCGACACCTTGCCGTAGTCGGCCGCGGTCGCCGTGGCCATCACGCGCTTGAGCACGGAGAACGGCGTGTTCTTGTCACCCATGATGGTGATCTCGCGGTCGGCGAGGTCCTCCTGCGCGGTATTGCGCAGGCTCGAGTCGTTCTGTTCCTTGAGCGCCGCGCGCAGGTTTTCGATGACCAGCTGCGAATCCGTCCGACTCACGTCCGCGACCTTGGCCACGCTGCGGCCATTCACCAGGATGTCGTCCGTCGTCACCATGATCACCACGGTCTCGCGCGGCTTGAGCTCGGCGATGGACTCGGGGATCGAGATGTTCTTGGTGTTCGGCAGGATCTCGACGTCCGAGGAATGCAGCAGCAGGAACACCACCAGCATGGTCAGCATGTCGATGAACGGCACCAGCGCCATGTGGCTCTGATGATGCCCGCGCTGCCGGTGCCGCTTGATGCGATACGGAGTCACTTGCCACCTCCGGCCGCGGCGCCGGTCAGCGGCGCGTCACCTACCGAGATGTCGGGGAACAGCTCGATCTTGGAGAACAGCACGCCGTCCTGTTTCTCCCACACGCGCACGTTGTCCATGGTCTGGACGAGCACGTCGTACGGAATGTCCGGCTCGAGCAGCACGCTGGCTTCCTGGGTCGCGGGATACTTGCTCTTCACGAACTGCAGGTACTCGGAAAGGCCCGGGTAGTCGTATGCCCCTTCCTTCATCGGCAGCGACCGCAACACGCCCGAGTTGCGATCGGCGATGTCGATGCCCGTCTTGCGCACGATCACCTCGAGATTCAGCCCCTGCGGCAGTTCCGGCACCGAGGAGTTGGGCGCCGGCAGGTTGAGCTCGAGGATGTTCGTGTTGGAGAACACCGCGGTGAACAGCAGGAAGAACACCAGGATCACCATCATGTCGATCATCGGCACGATGTTGAGATCGTTGCGGCCCTTGTACTTCGCGTGATTCCGCATCGCGCGCGAGGCCAACTTGGATGAAGCCATCGGGAATTCCTCTGCTGGTATCCGGTGAACGAGTCCGGTCTATCAGGCAGGTCGCGGAGCCGGAGCGCGCGGCGCCATCGCCGGGCCCGGAGACGGAGCGGCCGGCTCCGTGTACCTCTCGGTGATGGAGTTGAGGAATTTCACGACGGCGATTTCCAGGCTGTCGATGAGCGCAGTGGTCTTCGACTCCAGGAACATGTGCGCCAGCAGCAGCGTGATGGCGACGAACAGACCGGAGGCGGTGTTGTTCATGGCCACCGAGATGGCCGCCGCGAGCAGCGCCGCCTTTTCCGCCGGGTTGGCCTGCGACACCGCGCCGAAGGCGTGGATCAGGCCGATGATGGTGCCGAGCAGACCGACGAGCATGCCGATGTTGGCGAGCGAGCTCAGGTAGTGCGTGCGCTTTTCCAGCCTTGGCACGATCTCCAGCAGCGACTCTTCCATCGCCTGCTGGATGTCGTCGCGGCGGCGCGCCGTGGCGAGCCGGGCGAGTCCGTACTTGAGCACCGTGCCGATCTGCGCGCTGGAGTTGTTGGCCAGCGTGATCGCCTGCTTGAAGTTGCCGGCGCCGAGGTGCGGCGCGACGTCTTCCCACAGGTTGCGGTTCTTGATGGTCTCCTTGGTCAGGTAGATCCAGCGCTCGATGGCGATGGCCACACCGACCACGAATATGAGCAGCAGCGGATACAGGAAGAATCCGCCGTCCTTGAAAAATTGGATGGCTGAATTGATGAAATTCACGTCGATCTCCTCACGGGCGGGGCGTAGAACGGAACAAGATTGCGTTACATAAGTGACAAAAACTGCGATTCATTTCTCAGGCTTGCCTGCGGGCGCCGCCGCATTCGGCTGCAGCGCTTCGAAGTAGCGGTTCTGTCTGCGAAAGACGTCACGGTCGACCGGCTCCAGCACCTCGTCCAGCAGGCTGTTGACCGGGCGGCCGACGAGGTCGCCCAGCTCCGCACTGCGCCAGGGCACGATGTACAGCACCTTGGGCAGCTCGCGGTTGCCGGTGATCTGCGTGGCGTCCAGGTCCAGGCGATCCTTGGCCCCGCCCTTCTGCGCGGTTTTGTTAGGCGTCGCGGCCGGCGATGGTTTCGCCCGTGCGGCCGGCTGCGCGGCGTTGGGCCTCACGGCTGGCGACGGCTGCGGCTGCGATTCGGGCGCGGAGCCGGGTGCCGAGGTATTGACCCCGGGTTCCAGGTCCTGCGGCGCGGGTGCAGGCGTCTGCGCCAGTGCGGCGGCGCCCAACAGGAACATCGCGATGATGAGTAGTTTGCCCATGATCAGCCTCCTTGCGGCTTGGGTGCGTCGGGCGCGGGCGAAT
>DASTRL010000040.1:0-25150 GCA_035761265.1 Steroidobacteraceae bacterium | reverse complement strand
GACGTGGCCTTCCACGATCCCACCGGCACCGATCACGACTATCTCGGCGAGGGCCTGCGCAGGGCGCTCTACAACTACATGCACGGCGTCGGCCTCGACGTCGACGTGCGCGAATGGTTCGAAGCGCGATCCAACCGGCATCTGGCGAGCGGCAGAGGCCGCGCGCGCCGGCGCCGGGTGCATCCGGTGCCACGCACCAGCGTGCCGCCGGACCTGATCCAGAGCTATCTCGGCTGAAGCTCGTTGCTGATCGCCTTCAACAAGCCCTTCGGCGTGATCTGCAAGTTTTCGCCGGAGGCCGGCAAGCGGACGCTGGCGGATTTCATCGACGTTCCGGGCGTCTACCCCGCCGGCCGGCTCGACACCGACAGCGAGGGATTGCTGCTGCTCACCGACGACGGCGCGCTGCAGGCGCGCATCTCCAGCCCCCGCTTCAAACTACCCAAGATCTACTGGGCGCAAGTCGAGGGCATTCCGACCGAGCAGGCAGTGGCGGCCTTGCGCAGCGGCGTCGATCTCGGTGATTTCCGCACGCGGCCCGCCGAGGTGCGCCTCATCGAGGAACCCGCGAACCTGTGGCCGCGCGATCCGCCGATTCGCTATCGCGCGAAGATCCCGACATCGTGGATCGACCTGACGCTTCGTGAGGGCAAGAACCGCCAGGTGCGGCGCATGACTGCGAAGGTGGGTTTCCCGACCTTGCGACTGGTGCGCGCGGCGATCGGCCGGATGCGCGTCGATGACATCCCGCCGGGAACCTGGAGAGCGATCGATGCCGGCGCGCTGTAGCCGCCGGCGATTCAGGTGGCCGGCACGAGCCTCGGCTTCGGGAACGTGAACGCCAGCAGCGCGGCACCCACGGCCACCGCGGCGGATGCGATGTAGAGCCACGCATAGTTGTGGAAGGTGTCGAACACCCAGCCGCCGCCCACCGGGCCCAGCGCCATCCCGAGGCTCGAGAGCATCGTGGCCGCGCCGAACACGGTGCCCATGATGTGCTGCCCGAAGTACTCGCGCGCGATGGAGGCATACAGCGGCATGCCGCCACCGTAGGCCACACCGAAGACCACGGCCAGCGTGTAGAACTCAGACAGCTCGTTGACGCGCAGGTAGGCCGCGATGGCGAGCGCCTGGATCACGAGCGTCGTGACGAGCACTCGCTTCGCGCCGAACCGGTCGGCCAGCAGCCCGACGAGCACGCGGCCGCCGAGTCCGGCAAGTCCCTCGACGCTGTACACGCTGACCGCGGCCATGGCGCCGAGGCCGCAGTACTGCGCGTAGCTCACGACGTGGAAGATCGGCCCGGAATGCGCCATGCAGCACAGCATGAACGTGAACCCGAGCACCAGGAACTGCGGCGAAGTCAGTGCGCGTCCGATCTCCTGCCGGCTCGCGTGAGGTGGCATCGACGCATGCGCGGCCGCAGCCGGCGCCGGCGGGCGGCGCACGAAGAATGCAGCCGGAATCAGCAACACCCAGGCGAGCGCGCCGATGTCGAACATGGCGGCGCGCCAGCCGTCCTGGGAGATCAGCCAGCTCGCGAGCGGCGAGATCGTCAGCGGCGCCATGCCCATACCGGCCGACACCAGCGATACCGCCAGATTGCGCTGCGACTCGAACCACCCCGTCACGGTCGCGATCAACGGCGCGAAGAACGCGCTCGCCGCGACGCCGACCAGGATGCCGTAGGTGAGCTGGAAAGAGAGCAACGATGTCGCGCGGCTCGCGATCGTCAGTGCCGCGCCCAACAACACCGCGCCGCACAGCGTCACGACGCGCGCGCCCCAGCGATCGCTGGCCGCGCCCCAGGCGAACGAGCCGAAGGCCATCACGATGAAATTGATGGTCATCGCGAATGAGATGCCGGCGCGCGACCACTGCGTGCCCGCCGACATGGGCGCGAGGAACACCGCGAGCGAGAACATCGCGCCGAGCGCCACGCAGCCCATCAGGCCGCCCAACCCGACGATGACCCAGCGGTACGGGGAGGCGTCCATTCAATCAGCCGTCGCGGTGGCGCACCGGAAGATAGATCTCGACGATCGATTGGGGATCATGCGGATCGAAGGACGCACCGTACCTCTCGAAGAGTGGCCCGGGTGCCTGCGCGTAGTCCGAGGACGGCAACAAGCGCCCGAAGATCTCGCCGAATCCTTTGCCGAGCCGCGACAGTGGATAGCAGAACACGGCGTACCGCCCGGCGGGCAGACCGACGCTTTCCATGCCGGGCGGAGCGCGTTCGCCGGCGCGCACCGCCACGCCCGCCATATACTGCAACGCATCCGCCTGGCTGCGCATGACGCCGTAGGTCACGGGCGGTTCCGTCTGCCCGTGGATTTCCGCAATTCGCGCGACGAATTTCGGCCACAGCGCCACGATCTCGGGCGACCTGGGCCTGGTACGGATGTTGATGCCGATGACGGTGGCCGCCGGTCTTTCGACGATTTCGAGTGCCATGGTGGTATCTGGTCGCTTGGGCGGGCGCGTTTTCGACAGCCGACTCCTATTTCTTTCGCCCGAAATACACCTTGTTGGCGATCTTCCAGGCGCCGTCGACTTTCAGCAGCACGAAATAGTCGGTGAACACGGTCGCCCCGTGGTCCAAGGTGGCCTTTGCCAGCGCGGCATCTCCCGAGACGTCGATGAGATCGATGGTGCGTACACGCTTCGCCTCATCGGCCGCCGGTTTGCCCTTGAACAGCGCGCAATATTCGTCGAGCGTCCAGGACGTGAACTGTCCGTCGCGATTCCCTTCGATATGCGCGGTCGGCAGGAACGCACGCCGAAAATGCGCGGCGTCGCCCGTGGCGTGGCCGCGGAAATAGGTTTCGATGGCCGCCCGGACGTCATCGTCTGGGGCGTCCGCGGCCGATGCCGTCAGCGCCCACCCCAGTGCCAACAGCAGGGCACAAAATGTCGTTCTTTTCATGGCGTTTCCCTACCAACGCGGCGCAATTCGTTCGCCCGGCAACAATTCATACGGCGGCTTCCAACCCGGCAACTGTTCGAGCCGCTTCGCCCAGCGCGCGATCGCCGGGTACTGCTTCGCGATGTCGTAGCCGCTCTCCTCCGGTGGATAGAACATGTACCCACCCATCGAGATGTCGGCGATGGTCGGCTGCGAGCCGACGACGTACTCGCGGTTCGCGAGATGCCGCTCGACGATGCCGAAGGCATTGTCGATGCGCCCGCGCAGCCACTTCTCGAGCGCAGGATCCGGCGCCACCGGCGCGAATGCCTTGCTGAAGCGCCACGAGGCGAAGTAGCTCGTGAACTTGTGATTGTCGAAGAACATCCAGCGCAGCACTTCCTGGCGCTCGTCCGCATCTCGCCCGCCGTAGGCCCCATGCCGTTCGGCCAGGAACAGCATGATCGCCGCGGACTGGGTCAGCTTCCGGCCGTCGACCTCGAGGATGGGGATTTCGCCCATCTCGTTCACGTCCCGACGCCAGGCATCCGAGCGCGGTATGCCGCCCACGAAATCCGCGAATGGCATGTGAACCGGCGTCCAGGGCTGGCGCAGCGCCTGCAGCAGCACGGCGACCTTGTAGGCATTGCCGGATTGGGCGAAGGCATGGAGCTTGTACATCGATACCCCTGTTGTTGGATTGTTGGCTCGATTGTGCCGACAATCCGCGCGCCATGACAGATTCCGGCTTCCAGGTTCCCGTACTGTTCGACTACGTCGCGACCTTCACCTGGGCGGTGAGCGGCGCCATCGTCGCCATCCGCCGGCGCTTCGACATCACCGGCGTGTTCATCGTTTCGCTGCTGGCGGCCATCGGCGGTGGCCTGCTGCGTGATGCGCTGTTCCTGAATCGCACGCCGGTGTTCCTGGTGGACCCGGCCTATCTCACGCTGATCTTCGGCGCCACCGTGGCGACCGCGTTCTTCACCCGCTACCTGCGAAACCTGATCGGCCCGGAAACCGTTCAGAAGATCGTCGACTACATCGATGCGCTCGGCACACCGGCCTTCGCGGTGTTCGGCATGCAGCTCGCGCGCAATGGCGGCCTGCCGCTGGTCGCCGTCGTGTTCGTCGGCGTGTCGAACGGCGTGGCGGGTGGCCTGCTGCGCGACGTGGTGGTGCGCGACGTGCCGGCGCTGCTGCGGCCGGGGCAGTTCGCCTCGGTGACGCTGCTCGCCGCCTGCGGTGTCTATCTACTGCTTTCGGACCAGCTCGGCCTGGGTCCGTTGCGCGCCGGCTGGATCACGGTGAGCGCCTTCTTCATCGTGCGCGTCCTCACCATCCGCTTCAACTGGCAGACCGGCCCGGTCTGGGAAGAAGACGACTCCGCTCCCCACCCCTGAGATCAGGCCTGCGACTGCTTCAGGCCGCGTGAAACGAAGAAGGCGGTGGGTAGCCCGACCAGCACGATGTGCCAGAACGCCGATACGTGGATGTTGCTGAGCGGGTAGATCGAGCGGCCGATCTGCGACAGCGGCAGCACGATGTAGTTCATCGTGATCAGCACCGCGATTCCGTACAGCACGCCGAGCACGAACCATTGCCGCGGAATGAACTTCACGCGACTCACCAGCAACCACAACAGCGCGGCGCCGGAGATGCAGATGAAGAAGTGCAGCGAGGCGCCGAGCAGCGCCATCGGCAGGCCACCACCCTTCGAGCGCTCACCGAGCAGTCCGTAGGCCACGCCCCACCAGGGCTCCATCCACGAGCCACCGGCAATGATCTTGCGCACCGAGGGATAGATGAAATCGAACAGCCCGGCGGTGAAGCCGCCGAGCAGAATGGCGCGCAGCGCGATGTTGTGAGGCCGTGTCTGGATCAGCGTGTCGGTCGTCATCGTTCACCTCCAGAGGGCGAACAGACTACACGCGAAATCGCCGACGCTGGACATCGTGGCGCGAATCGTCCCGAACGTGGGCCGTGGGCCGGTTCAGGAAATCACCTCGAACAATCCCGCGGCACCCATGCCGCCGCCCACGCACATCGTGATCACCGCGTAGCGCACACCACGGCGGCGGCCTTCGATGAGTGCGTGCCCCACGAGGCGCGCGCCGGACATGCCGTACGGATGTCCGATCGAGATCGCCCCGCCGTTCACGTTCAGGCGATCGTCCGGAATTCCGAGGCGATCCCGGCAGTAGAGCACCTGCACGGCGCAGGCCTCGTTGAGCTCCCACAGCCCGATGTCCTGCACGCCGAGCCCGAAGCGCTGCAGTAGTTTGGGCACGGCGTACACCGGCCCGATACCCATCTCGTCGGGCCGCGTGCCTGCCACCGCCATGCCGACGTAGCGCCCGAGCGGGGCGAGGCCGCGGCGCTCCGCGACGCGCGCCTCGACGAGCACGCAGGCCGCGGCACCGTCGGAGAGCTGGCTGGCATTGCCCGCGGTCACCGTGCCGCCCGCGCGCACGGGCTTGAGCCGCGCGAGACCCTCGAGCGTGGTGTCCGGGCGCATGCCTTCGTCCCGCTCGAGCGTCACGTCACGCATGCCGACCTCGGCGCCTGACTTGTCGAACACGCGCATGCGCGCCGCGCAGGGCACGAGCTCCGCCTCGAAACGGCCGGCGGCCTGCGCGGCCGCGGTGCGCTGCTGCGAGAGCCGTGCATACTCGTCGCAGCGCTCGCGCGCGATGCCGTAGCGGCGGGCCACGATTTCGGCGGTATCGATCATGGGTAGTTTGACGTCGGCGTGCCCATCCAGCAGCGCTTCGTCGTATTCGACCCGGAGCGCGGGCGTCTGCACCATCGAGATCGATTCGACGCCCCCGGCCACGACCACGTCCATGCGATCGACGATGATCTGTTTGGCCGCGGTGGCGATGGACACCAGGCCCGAGGAACATTGCCGGTCCAGCGTCATGCCGGGCACCTCCACCGGAAAGCCCGCACGCAGCGCGGCGGTGCGGCCGATGGTGTGCTGGAATCCCTGCGGCAACGCACAGCCGAGCAGGCAGTCCTCGACTTCCAGCGGCGCGATGCCGGCGCGGCGCACGGCCGCGGACAGCGCGTGCGCGGCGAGCGTGGGCGCGGGTGTCTGATTGAAGGCGCCGCGGTAAGCGCGCCCGATCGGCGTGCGCGCCGTGGAGACGATCAGCGCGTCGCGGCTCACGAATTGCGCGGGATGGCCAGGGCGCTCGCGACTTCCCGCTCCGCCTGCTGGAAGCCGTAGCCGGGAACCAGTTCGCCGGTGCGGTCGGCGATCTGCGCCCAGCGCTCGATGATGCGCTCGCCGGCATCATCGCCGCCGCCAATCTGCGCGCCCTGGGTCAGCGTGACGTGCGCGAGCGAGAAGTGCCCGCCGCCGGCACAGACGATGGCGCGCGTGGGCGCCTGTTCGCCCACCAGCGCCAACAGCGCGGGACTCACCAGCGCCGGATCCAGCGCCTCGAGGCTTTCTTTCGAGAGGATGCCTTGCGTCATCTGCGTGGCGGCCGAGGGCGCCAGGCAATTGACGCGGATGTCGTACTTCGCGCCCTCGAGCGCCAGTGTCTGCATCAGTCCGACCAGCGCCATCTTCGCCGCGCCGTAGTTCGACTGCCCGAAATTGCCGTAGAGCCCTGATGAGGAAGTCGTCATCACGATGCGGCCGTAACGCCGCTCACGCATGTGATCCCAGACCGCCCGGGTGCAGATCACGGCGCCCATCAGGTGCACCTCGAGCACCAGGCGGAAGTCATCGAGGCTCATCTTCGCGAAACTCTTGTCGCGCAGGATGCCGGCATTGTTGACCAGGATGTCGACGCGGCCCCATTCGGCGACCGCGCGCCCGATCATGGAGGCAACCGCCGCCTCGTCGGTGACGGAACCCGCGAAGGGCAGCGCCATGCCGCCTTCGGCGCTGATTTCCGCGGCGACCGCCGCCGCATGCGGCGCGGCGAGATCGTTCACCACCACGCGCGCGCCCCAGCGCGCCAGGTACAGCGCATGCTCGCGGCCGAGTCCGCCGCCCGCACCGGTGACGATGGCCACGCGGCCTTCGAGGGAATGCTTCACGACCGGCTCTTGCCCTTGACCTTGGGCTTGCAGATCGCCAGGAATCCCGCCGCCATGAACGAGGCCATGCGGTGCTTCACCGCGGCGAAATCCTCGGACTTGCACTTGCCGCCCGACAGCATGTCGATGCGGCCGGTACGCGCCAGCGTGAGCATCAGCGCGCCGGTCACGAAGTGATAGCCCCAGAAGATGTCTTCCTCGGCGCAGTCCGGCAGCGCTTTCTTGAGTAGTTCGATGAGACGCAGCACCACCGGGTCGAACTGCACGTGCATGATCTCGGCGCCCCATTCCGGCGTGTTGGCCACCTGCGCGCCGAGCGCGCCGTAGTTGCGCCAACCCTCGCCGCCGCGGATGTACAGGTCGAGATCGGTGTCGAGGAACGCGCGCAGCGCACCCTCGACCGTGGGCTTGCCGCCGGTGGCCGCGTCGTAGGCATTCAGCGCGTCCATGCGCAGCGTGCTCGTCACCACCGCACGGCGCGCGCACACCGCGTCGAACAGCTTCTTCTTGTCGACGAAGTAGTAGTTGAGCAGCGTGTGGTGCACCTTCACGCGCTTGGCAACGTCCTTGAGCGTGACGCCGTACAGGCCGTGTTTGGAGAACAGGTACTCGGCAGCGTCGATGATCTGCTCCATCTTCTCGGCGCGCTGCTGCACCTTGGTGGGCGGACGGCGTTTACGCTTGACCATATTCCTGCCTCAGGCGGATCTTGTCGATCTTACCCGTCGGCGACAGGTGCATGCTCGGCACGCGGATGACGGCGTCCGGAATCCACCACGGCTCCACCTTGCCGCGCAGCGGCGCCAGCAGGTCCTCGTCGCTGATGGGCTCGGTGCCGCGGATCTGCACCAGCAGGATGGGCCGCTCGCCCCACTTCAGATGCTGGCGGCCGATCACGGCGGCCAGCGACACCTGCGGATGCGCGCTGACCACGGCCTCGATTTCGGCGGGATTGATCCACTCTCCGCCGGACTTGATCAGGTCCTTGGCGCGCCCGGTGATGATGAGATTGCCTTCCGCATCGATGCGCGCGAGGTCGCCGGTAGGCAGCCAGCCATTGGCGTCGGTGGCGGGTTCGTCCTCGCCGAAGTACCGCTCGATGACCGACGCGCCGCGCACGCGCAGATGTCCCTCGATGCCGCGCTGCTGCGGCAGCGGTCGGCCCTCGGCATCGGTCAGCAGCAGGTCGACGCCGACAGCCGGCCGCCCCGAGAGATGCGCCGAGTGGGAAGGTCCGTCGCGCGAAGCCACCGTGCCGGAAGGCGACAGCTCCGTCATGCCCCAGCTCGTCTGGATCTGCACCCCGAGCCGCTGCTCGATACGCTCCATCAGCGCCGGCGGCAGCGGCGCGCCGCCCACGATGATGCGCTCCAGCGTCGGCAGTTCGCCGCCCACCGCGTCCATGTGTTCGACCAGCCCGAGCCATACCGTGGCGATGCCGACGCCGACCGTCACGCCCTCGCCCTGGATCAGCGTGGCAAGGCTCGCGCCGTCGGTCTGTCGTCCCGCGAGCACCAGCTTGGCACCCACGGCGGGCGCGACCACCGGCATGCCCCAGGCATTGGCGTGGAACATCGGCACCACGGCGAGCAGGCTGTCGCGCGCGCTGATGGCCATGACGTCCGCCTGCAGCACGCGCAGCGTGTGCAGGTAGCTCGAGCGATGCGTGTACATGACGCCTTTCGGCGAACCGGTCGTCCCGGAGGTGAAGCACAGGCCGCAGGGCGTGGTCTCGGGAAAATCACCCCAGGTCATCTCGCTGCGCGTGCGCGCGATCAGCGGTTCGAGTGCCGTGGCATTCGATGCGGCCGCTCCCGCGGCGAGCTCCGCGGGCCCGTCGATGACGACGATCCGCTCGACGCAAGGCGCGCCGGCAGCCACCTCCTGCGCCAGCGGCAGCAGGTCGGCGCTCGCGACCAGGATGCGCGCGCCGGACTTCACGACCATGGCCGCCAGGTGCGCGCCCGTGAGCCGCACGTTGAGCGAGCAGTACACCGCGCCCATGCCCATCACGGCGTACGACACTTCGACGTGCGCCTGCGTGTTCCACGCGAGCGTGGCCACGCGATCGCCGGTGCGGATGCCGAAGCCCTCGAGCACCACCGACAGCTTGCGGCTGCGCCGCAACAGCTCCGCATAGCCGACCCGATCGATTCGGCCGCTCTCGCGCCGCGTCACGATCTCGGCGTGCGGGTGCCACTTGGCGGCATGCTCCAGGAACTTGTCGAGCGTCAGCGTGTACGGCTGCATCGCGCCGTCGTTCATCGGCATTGCGTCGCCTCGGGCGGCAGCGGTGGCGAGGCAAGACCGACGTTCCAGTGCCAGGGAATGCCGCCCGCGGCACGGCGGCGACAAACTACCTGCTCGTTGAGCTCGTACATGCCGGGCATCAGGTGCTTGCCGGGCATGGGCTCGCCGGCGAAGCGCATGTAGGCGCGCTCGGCGCCGTACGCCGGCCAGGGCGGATTCCCGTCGGCGCTCGGCGTGCCGGTGCGCGCGAACGACGACCAGTAGTCGAGCATGGCATCCGAGAGTTTCCCTTCCGCCTGCGTGCGCGGCACCGGCGGCCAGTTCGTCGGCGCGCGGTCGGCCGTGCCGAACATGTAGGGCAGCTCGCTGGCATGGAAAGCGTGCAGGCCCTTCTCGTCGGCCGCCGGGTAGCCGTGATCGAATAGATAGAGAAACGACGGGACCCCGGCGGCAGTCTGCTTGCGCACCAGCCGTTCTGCGGTCCAGCCATAAAGCGCGTCGCGCGTCGTCGCCCAGATGCTTTCCTGCAGGTCGGTGGCCGGGTAGAGCTCGAGGAATTCGTCGGCGAGATCCCGGTAGCGGTCGCGGATCTCCTTTTCATAAGTCGCGGCATCGGCGGGCACCGGCGGTGCGAGCACGCGCAGCGAGCGGATCTCGCCGCTGTTGAATCCGGCGAGCAGCGGCACCCTGGCCTGCTCGCCGCGATCGAGCACCTCGACCACCTGGCGCGGCAGGATGCGGCCGTCGATCACGAAGAACGGAAAGAATCCGTTGGCCGCCGCGACGTCGGTGATCTTCTGCGGGTCCATGGAACGCAGCCCGGCCAGGTCCGTGGCGCCCAACTTCTCCGCCAGCCACACGCCGACGGCCTCGCCGGAAAACCCGCCGTGCGTCGCCGTGCGCAATTCCTGCGCCGAGACCATGTAGGCGCTCTGCGCCACGGCCTTGGCGAACAGGCCGCGTGCGCTCGGTGCGGCCATGAGATACATCACGCTCAGGCCGCCGGCCGATTCCCCGGCGATGGTGACGTTGGCCGGGTCGCCGCCGAAGGCTGCGATGTTGCGCTTCACCCATTGCAGCGCCGCGATCTGGTCGAGAAGGCCATAGTTGCCGGAGATGTTCCGCCGCGACTCGGCGCTGAGTGCCGGATGCACGAGAAACCCCAGCGGCCCCATGCGGTAATTGATGGTCACCACGACGACGCCGCGCTCGGCGAGCTTCGTGCCGTCATACATCGGCTCGCTGCCCGAACCGCCGCTGAGCGCGCCGCCGTGGATCCAGAAGAACACCGGCGCCTGCTTCGCCTTCGCGGGCGCCCAGACGTTCAGAAAGAGGCAGTCCTCACTGACCTTGGGCAGGTTCCAGAAGTAGATGCTGTCGGGCTTGCCCCTGGGCTGGATGCAGGCGGCGCCGAATTGCCTGGCATCGCGTGTGCCGTTCCACTTCGCGGCGGGCAGCGGCGGCTTCCAGCGCAGTGCGCCGACCGGCGGCTGCGCATAGGGGATGCCCTTGAAGGCGTGGATGTCGCCGGCGGCCGCGCCGGCGATCTTTCCGGCCGCCGTCGTGACCACCGGCGCCGACTCGGCGGCACCCGCAGGCAGATTCAGCAGCATGGCGACAAGGATGGGCAGGGCGATTCGGTTCACGGCGTTCCTCCGGACAGTTCGCTGGCTTCCCGCCGGATCGCGCGCGCCAGCCACAGGAAACACAGCGCCGCGAGCAGGTAGACCGGCACAAGCGTGTAGAAGGCGAGCTGCAGCGAATGCTCGGGATGCGCGGGGCGCAGCCAATCGCTGATCGCACCGAGCAGCGTCGGCCCGAGGCCGAGCCCCACCAGGTTCATGACCAGCAGCAGCAAGGCGCCGGCCAGCACGCGCTCGTTCGGGCGCACTTCCTCCTGCACCAGCGCCACCGACGGCGACAGGTAGAAGTAGTTGAGGAACATGGGCACGGCGAGCAACACCAGCGCCAGTGGCCAGTCCGGCGCCCGCACGAAGCCGACGAAGAACGGCACGGCCAGCAGCAGCGCCGCCGCCGGTAGATAGGCGTAGGCGGTCTTGGAGCGTGGCGCGAACCGGTCGATCAGGCGCCCGGAGGTGTACATCCCTGCGCTCACCGCGATGCCGACCACCAGCGCGTACCACAGCGCGACCTGGCGCAGCGTCATGCCCTTCTCGCGCATCAGCAGCAGCGTGGTGAAGTTCAGCGTGGCATAGGTCATGACCTGGGTGATGCCGGTGGCGATGGACACGCGCAGCAGCACGGGCCGCGAGAAGAACATGCGGCAGGTCGGCCAGAACGGCGCCTTCGGCTCGGCGGAGCCCGGAATCGCGCCGGCGCGTGGCGCGTCGAGTCCGCCGCGCACCGGCTCGCGCACGAACAGCCAGACGACCAGCGCCGTGAAGATGCCCACCGCGCCCAGGTACAGAAACGCCGCGCGCCAGCTCCACGCGGCGGCGATCGAGGCGCCGAAGGCCACGCCCAGCGCCATGCCGATCGGCGGGCCGAGGTTGAAGAGGCTCAAGGCGGTGCCGCGCGTGCCCGGCGGAAAGTAGTCGGAGATGATCGCATAGGACGGCGGCACGCCGCCCGCCTCGCCCACCCCCACCGCCATGCGCGCCATCGCTAGCTGCGGGTAGTTAGTCGCCATGCCGCAGGCCATGGTGGCCGCGCTCCACAGCGCGCAGGCGAGCGACAGCAGCCGCACGCGGTTGGTGCGGTCGGCGATCCAGCCCACCGGTATCGCCAGCACGCAGTAGAACAGCGCGAAGTACAGCCCGCCGATGCGGCCGAGCTGCCCATCGGTCACACCGAGCTCGTCCTGGATGGGCTTGGCGAGGATCGACAGCAGCTGCCGGTCCAGGAAGTTGATGACGTAGACGAAACACAGCACGCCCAGGGCGAACCAGGCCCGCGCGCTCGGCCGCCATGGGGATGCCGCCGGCACGTCAGAACGTGGTCGCGACGCGCAGCCCGAATTGCCGCGGCGGACCCGCGAAGCGCAGGCCGGAATTGAGCGCGGCCGTGTAGTGCTGGTCGGTCAGGTTGGTGCCGTACAGCGTGGTCAGGAGTTTCCCATGCCTCCAGGCAAATTGCGCATTGAGGATGTTACGCGCCGAGAGGCGATCGCCCAACGCTTCGTTCTCGAACAAGGTCGCCCACTGGCCGGACACGTGCGCATAGTTGAGGCGCGGCGTGAACTCATCGTCGCCATCGCGGAACACGTACTGCAGTCCCACGTTGAAGGTGAATTCGGGTGCGTAGGTCTGGTCCTTGCCCTCGAGATTGATGCACGAAGCGGTCGCGGGCCCGGATTGCGGATCGCAGGCGCCGACGCTGGGCACGCGCGGATCGACCGCGTAGAACTTGCCGAGCTTGCTGGTGAGCCAGCCCGCGCCCGCATCCATGGAGAAATTGCCGAAAATGGCCTCGAGCTGGCCTTCGAAGCCGTAGATCTTCGTGGTGCTGGGGTTGTTCAACTCGAAGCCGAACGTCGGGAACTGCGGATATCCCACGGTCACCTGGAAATTGTCGTAGTCGTTGTAGTAGGCGTCGACTTGTGTGCGCAGCCGGCCGTCGGCCCAGCCCGCCTTCCAGCCGATTTCGTAGTTGGTCACCTCTTCCTCGTCGAACGCCGCCGGCTCGCCGAGCCCCACGGGTACGTTGAGTCCGCCGGGACGGAAGCCGGTCGCCGCGAAGGCATACAGGAAGTGGTGATCGTTCACCGTCCAGTTCAGCGTGACCTTGCCGGAAGTGTTGGTGAATTTCTCCTCCTGCTGCTGCGTCAAGGGCAGCCCGTACTGGTTGATGTCGATGTCGTTCTCCGTGCTGTGGTCGGAGTAACGCGCGCCGATCTGCAGCTGGAAACCCTGCGGCATGTCGAAACTGACCTGCCCGAAGAAGGCCTTGTTCTCGCGCACGTTCGTGCCATTGAGCGTGTAGAACACCGGCGGCGGCACACCGATGTAGAAGCCGCCGTCCGGCCGGAAGAAGCTTTCGTCGTGCTGGTAGTAGGCACCGACAATCCACTTGAAGCGGTTGGCGTCCGGCGAGATCAGGTTGATCTCCTCCGAGTACATTTCTTCGTTGGCGATGTCGCCGAAGGTCCAGTTGCCCGCGCTGGTGCCGTCGAGATCGGTGCGGTATTCGGTCTGGCCCTTCTGGTAGCCGGACACCGAGCGAAGCGTGGTGCCGTTCTGGAACTGGTAGTCGACCTTGAGCACCCCGCGCCCGAAGCGGTCGAGCGCATGGAAATCGGCGTTGCCCGTGATCTTGAACGGATCGTTGGTCGCGAGGATGGGATCGGAAGGATAGCCCGAGAGGTCCAGGTAGTTGTAGTCGGCCTTGAAGTTGATCGAGAGCGAATCGCTCGGCTCCCACAGCGTGCTCAGCCGCACGCTGCCGGTCTCCACGCCGTCGTCGCCCGTGTAGGGTCCCTGGATGTCGTAGAAGCTGTCGCGCTTCAGCGCGTTGAAGGCCACGCGCGCCGCGAACTTGTCGCCCGCGGGTAGATTGACCGCGCCCTGCGCGCCGTAGGAATCGTAATTGCCGATCTCGGCCTGGATGTATCCGCTGTGCCCGCCGTTGATCACCGGATCGTTCGAGGTGACGAACACCGCGCCGCCGGTGGCGTTCTCGCCGACGAATGTGCCCTGAGGTCCGCGCAGGATCTCCACGCGCGCGAGATCGTAGTACGGCTCGGCGGTATAGTAGCCGGGGAACGTCGCGACGCCATCGCGGTACGTGATCACGCCCGTGGTGGTCTGCGAGTTGTGCTCGGCCTTGCCGATGCCGCGGATGTTGAAGTCGATGCCCTGGCCGAAGTTGTTGACCACGGCGGCCGGCGAGATGAACTGCAGCTGGTCGACGTTGGTCACGCCGGCATTGGCGACCTTCTCGCCGCTCAGCACCGTGGCGGCGATCGGCGTCTTCTGCAGATCGGTGCGGCGACGCTCGGCCGTCACCACGATCTCCTCGAATTCCTGTGAATTGGCGTCTTTCGGCGCCGTCTGCGCCGCGGCCGGCGAGGACACGGCGATCTGCGCGGCAGCGAGTACCGACGCGAGAAGTATTTTTTTCTTCATGCGCTCAACCCCCTGTACACCGGCGATTGCCGGTGCCTCGGGCCGGAGTGAGCCACCGGCGCGGCCCGCTGTCAATACTCATTCACGCGTGAGTGAATATCTTTGGCGGGGCGCGCGAGGTCTATGCCATTGATTCAGTAGAGCCGCGTGGCGCCGCCGCCGTCCACGGTCAGCACCGCGCCGTTCACGTAGCTGGCGGCGCTCGAGCACAGCCACGCGATGGCGCTGGCCACCTCATGCGCATCGCCGAGGCGGTTCATTCCCGAATGGCGCGCCACCAGTTTGCGGTAGTTCTCCGCCGCGCCGGGCCGGTGCACGTCGACCATTTCCGAGTGCGTGAATCCCGGCGCCACCGCGTTGACGCGGATCGACATCTGGCCGTAGTCGGTGGCGGCGGAGGTCGTCAGACCGACCACGCCATGCTTGCTGGCGGCGTAAGAGCCGTGACCCATGTCGGCCGGCTTCAGACCGTAGATGGATGCGACGTTGACGATGGCCCCTCCGCCGCTCTTCAACATCGCGGGGATTTCGTGCTTCATGCACAGCCACACGCCCTTGAGGTTCACGCCCATGACCTCGTCCCATTGCGCCTCGGTGACCTCCGCGAGCGGTGTGAAGCGCGGCCCGGAGATGCCGGCATTGTTGACCGCGCAGTCGAGGCGGCCGAACTTTTCCAGCGCCGAGGTCACCATGCGCTCGACGTCGCCGGAGCGGCTGACGTCCGCCTGCACGAAGTGCGCCTCGCCACCTGCCGCGGCGATCTTGCGCACCACCTCACCGCTCTGCTCGACGCGCCGCGCGGCGATCAACACCTTCGCGCCTTGCTGCGCGAACTTCAGTGCCGTGGCCGCGCCGAGCCCCGAACTACCGCCGGTGACCAGCGCCACCTTTCCTTCGAATGCAGACATCGTGTTCTCCCCGCTGCCCCGATGGGCGCGCGAGTGTACAGCGCGATCGGACCTGCACCTACGTATAGACCGCAATGCGCACTGGTGGAAGGCAACTACTTCAAGAACTCCAACAACCCGCTGATCGCCTCCGACGACTCGCCGGAGCCGGGATGCTGGCAGACGCGTGCGAACACGCTGGACTCCATCAGCTACGACCGCTCGGTGGGCGACGGCGCGCTGGTGGTCCCGGTAATCGTCAACGGACAGTTCGACTCGACCTGCAGCGTGAGCGTGCCCTACGGCTATTCGCTCGATACATCGGCGAACATCCCGGGCATCGTGATGGGCGGTGCTGGATTCGGGAAAATCAGTCCGTAGCGAGCGGCTCGCTGGGTTCGGGCATGGCCCCGCCCGGTTCGACCCGGGCGGGGCCTGCCCTGCGACTCACTCGGCAACCCAGGCGTAGACGTCGCCCTGCTTCTCGATCCTGCCGAGGCCGGGGAACGGGAAATGCACCGCGTAGACGCGCTGCCCTTTCTGCGCGAGATCAGCCGCGAGCGCTGCGCGACTCTTCGCGCCCACCGCCTGGTCGGCATCGAAGCTCATCGGCCACTCCGGCTTCTGCACGGACACGACGTAGTGATGCATGGCATCGCCGATGTAGAGCAGCGAATCCGGCCCCGACTGGATCCGGTAGCCCGAATGTCCCGGCGTGTGGCCCTTGATCTCCACCGCCTTGACGACCCCGGGAACCAGCTCCGCGTTCGGCGCGAAGTCGTCGACCTTGGGCTTCATGGCCGCGACCAGCGCGTCGTAGTTCTGCACGCCGAAACCCTTGGCCTTCTCCGCGCCGAGGCCGGTGAGAAACTTCCACTCCGGCTTCGCGATGTGGATCTTCGCGTTCGGAAAGGTCAGCGCGCCCTGCGCATTGACGAGGCCGCCGACGTGATCGCCGTGCACGTGCGAGATGAAGATGTCGGTCACGGACTGCGCGTCGACGCCCGCCTCCGCGAGCGAGTCCGGCAGCTTGCCGGCGCCGGGCCCGAAGTTCGTTCCCGCGCCCGTATCGAACAGCAGCACCCGATCCGCCGTCGTCACGAGCAGCGGGGCGAGGCCGAGCTCGAGCTTGTCGGTGGGCAGCCCCGCCTGGCTCAGCAGCGCGGCAACCTCCTCCTGCGTGTGACCGACGCCGAAGATCTTGTTGTCGTTCGGAAACTCGAGCGTGCCATCGCGCAGCGCCTTCGCGGAGAGCTCCCCGATCATGAAGTCCTTGACGTTGGCGGGTTGCGGGGCGGCCGGCTGAGTTGCAGCCGCAGGCTCGGGGGCCGTGTTCGCCGCGGGTGCAGGCGTCGCTTCCTTCCTGGAACAGCCGGCGAAGACCGCAAGCGCGGCTGCGCCCAGCAGCGCAACCAGGCGAGTGGCTGACTTTGACATAGGGATCTCCTGATGAGGCGGGATACGGATGTTAACGCCGCCCGCGGACCCCGTGCATTGACCGCAGGTATTCCCGCATGCTGAAGTTTGGGCATGAAAGCCAGCAAGCTCTGTCTACTCATCGCGGCCTGCGCCGCCTCCAGCGCGTATGCGCAGCATGGGACCGGACCGCTTCCCGACAATGCCCCGACCCAGGTGATGAACGAAGCCAGCTCGAACACCGGCACCTTGATCAAGAAAGAGCTGCGCTGGAATTCCAGCATCCCGCTCAACAAGACCTGGCAGCAGCTCACGCCGGAACAGAAAGCCGAGTTTCGTGCGCTGTACGAGTCGATGCCGGAAAACGACGAGCCGCCATTCCCCGCCGAAGGACTGAAACCGGTGTTCGGCGCCATCAAGAAGGCGCAGAACGTCTTGCAGGCGAAGGGTGAGCTGAACATGGCCGTGACCGTCGGTCCCGACGGCAAGGCCACCAAGGTCGAAGACTTCGGCGGGGTCAACAACAAGGACATGACGCAGTTCGCGGGTTCGGTCCTGTTGATGACCCGCTACAAGCCGGCCTTGTGCAACGGATCACCGTGCACCATGCAGTTTCCTTTCAGGCTCAAGCTGAAGTGAAACTCCAGGGCCTGCGTCGCAGGTCCGGCACGAATTTGCGCCAGGCGCGCATCGGGCTCGCCCGCATTGACCCGCTTTTTTCTCCATGCTCAAGTTTTGCAATGAACTTCCAGAAATATCTGCTCCCGATCGGCTTCTCCCTCTGCGCTGCCACCGTCCTCAACGCCCAAAGCGCCAATTCCCCGATGTACACGCCGGCCACCGGCTCGACCGGCTCCATACTCAAGAAGGACATCCAGTGGGATTCGAAGGTCCCGCTCAACAAGACCTACGAGCAGCTCACGCCCCGGCAGCGGGCGGAGCTGCATTCGATGTACGACACGCTCACGCCCGGCGATGAACCGCCGTTCCCGGCCGAAGGCATCAAGCCGATCTTCTACGCGGTGCGCAAGGCGCAGCGCATCTACAACGCGCGCGGCGAGATCAACCTGTCCGTGACGGTCGGTCCCGATGGCCAGGCGATCAAGGTCGTGGACCACGGCAGCGTCACCAGCGAGAAGCTCAACCAGGTGGCGCAGCGCGAGCTCATGAAGGCGAGGTACAAGCCCGCCATGTGCGCCGGAACCCCCTGCACCATGCAGTTCGAGTTCCGGCAGAAGCTCGGTAGTTAGCCCGCCGGCGATTGCTCGAGCGTCGCGCGCAGGCGCGGCAGGCTGTCCGGATAGTTCTTCTGGACGAAGGCGACCAGTTTTTCGCGCACTTCGCAGCGCAGGTCCCACGACTTGCTCGCGTCGCTCGAGCTGGCGAGCGCGCGCAGCTCGAGCGTGCGCTCCTTCGCATCCGTCACCTGCAGCACGTTCACCTTGCGATCCCAGTTGGCCGACGCCTCCAGGATCTTCGTGAGCTCGGCGCGCAGCGCGTCGACCGGAACCCCGTAGTCGACGTGCAGGAACACCGTGCCCAGGATGTCCGCCGAGGTGCGCGTCCAGTTCTGGAACGGCTTTTCGATGAAATACGTGATGGGCACGACCAGCCGGCGCAGGTCCCAGATGCGCACCACGACGTACGTCAGCGTGATCTCCTCGATCCGGCCCCACTCGCCCTCCACGATGACCACGTCATCGATGCGGATCGGCTGCGTCATGGCGATCTGGATGCCCGCGAGCAGCGTGCCCAGGCTCTTCTGCGCTGCGAAGCCGATCACGATGCCGGCGACGCCCGCCGAGGCGAGCATCGTGGTCCCGAGCTGGCGCACCGACTGGAAGACCATGAGCATCGAGGCGATCGCGAACAACCCGATCGCCGTGACCGCGATCTTCTTGAGCACCATCACCTGCGTGTAGACGCCGCGCGCGCGGCGATTGTCGGCGACGTCGAGCCGATACCGCCGCAGCACCAGCTGTGCCATCGCATTCACGAACTGGACCAGGATGAAGCCGATCGTGCCGATCAGCGCGAGGCTGATCGCGTTCTGGATCACGGCCTGGGCGCCGCCGGGCACGGCCAGCACCGGCGTACCCAGGATGAGCGCGAGAATCGGCAGGACCAGGCGCAGCGACTTGCCGGCGAACGGCAACAGCACGTCATCCCAGCCGGCCTCGGTACGCGAGGCATGGGACTGCAGCAAGGCTTCGAGCGTGCGCGCGATGCGCGACAGCAGCCACGCCAGGCCCAACAGGGTGCCGACGCCACGCAGCCAACCCACCGCCAGCAGGCTGCGTGCACTCCAGGTGGTGTCGGACCAGTCCGCGAGCAGCGTGGTCAGCGCGAGCGACAGCCCATGCAGCCACAGCATGAAGGCGATGGGCGGCACGGCGTTGCTCAGCCCACGCGCCATCCAGTACCGCGCCGTGGCGGACTCACCCGGCGCGAGCGGCCTGTCCTGGTGCGTGCGCTCACGCCGTCTTGCCCACCAGCGCAGGCCCACGTGCGCGATCGCCACCAGCAGCACGATGGCGCCGCCGATGATCCAGGTCCTCAGATCCACGCCGAGGAAAGTCGGGCTCATCCCATCCATGGTGAAATCAACTCCGGTTCTTGTTGATGATCCCCAGCAGGATGAGCAGGTAGCTCGCCAGGCGCACGACGTAGACGTATTCGTTGCCCTCGTTCGGGCGATCGAGCCCGAGGAAGACCATGCGGTTGAGCCCCTCGAGCAGGAACGCCGCGGCGAAGTACAGGAACAGCGGATCGCGCGTGGCGCGCCAGAACTTGGCGAAGAAGCCGCTCGCCACGAATGATGCCGTGACGATCACGCCGAGCAGGAATCCGTCCATCATGACCGGTCGCTCTCGAACAGCAGCCCGTAGACGAGCAGCAGCATCGCGGCCGCCGCGGCCAGCAGCCGCCAGCGGTACAGGTCGATCTGCGGAACGAAGAACAGGTCGAGGACCACCAGGCCGTTGGAGATGCTCAATCCCGCGAAGCACAGGCCCGCCCAGAGCAGCAGCCGCTTTCTCACCGCACCGTAGGCGCGCAGCAGCAGGACCGCGCACAGCGCGGCCACCAGCGTTCCGAGGAAATTCACGATGGGTTGCAGCACTTCAGCGGTCCTTCTTCAAATCGAACGCGCGCGCGAATTCCTTGATCGAAGACGAAGGCTTGGAATGGATCAGCATGGCGATGCGCGCCAGGTTGCGCTGGTAGGTCTCGGCGACCTCGGCGACCAGCGCCCGCGTCTCGTCCGCCGGCGGCTCGAACCGGTAGCGGCGCGCCTCGGCGTCGAGGCTCAGCAGGCCGCGGCGCCGCAGCGCCTCCAGCGTTTCCTGCGCACGCTGCTCGGAGATGTAGTTCCGCGCGGCGATCTCGGAAACGTCCCAGCCACGATCTTCGGCCTGTCTCATCATGAGCAGTGTCTCGAGCTCCGGAACCGTGTCTATGTTTTCTTCGATGAACCTCAGCACGACATCCGGGATTGCGTTATCCGCGGATGTCACGCCGCCGCCGCCCTGGGGATTTCGCCGAGCGCGTCCACGAAACGCGAGTGCCACGCGTGGATGCAATTGCGCTCGAGGGCTTCGAGCATGGACTTGTGCCGATCGCGCCGCTCGCCGAGCGGCATGTCGAGCGCCTGCTGGATGGCGTGCGCCATGGCGCGCGTGTCGTATGGATTCACGAGCAGCGCCGCGTCCAGCTCGTGGGCCGCGCCGGCGAGAGTCGAGAGCACCAGCACGCCCGGATCGGCGGGATCCTGCGCGGCGACGAATTCCTTCGCCACGAGATTCATGCCGTCACGCACCGGGGTAACGATGCCGATCAACGCGCTGCGCAGGAATCCCATGAGCGTTTCTCGCGGGAAATTCCGGTTCAGGTAGCGGATCGGCGTCCAGTCGGTTTCGGCGAAACGCCCGTTGGTCCGGCCCGTGGCCTGCTCGAGGTCACGCCGGATCTCGGAGTACGCGCGCACGTCCGTGCGCGACAGCGGCGCGATCTGCAGGAAGGTGACGCGATTGCGATTGTCCGGATAGGTCTCGAGAAATCTCTCGTAGGCCCGGAACCGCTGCACCAGCCCCTTGCTGTAGTCGAGACGATCGACGCCGACCATGAGCCGCCGCCCGAGCAGGCCCGTGACCATGCGGCGGCACTCCTCGGACTGCACGGCCTGCTCGGCCTGCGCGCGCAGTCCTTCGACATCGACGCCGATCGGCGTGACCATCGTGACGACCACGCGGTCGCCCACGCGTATCGTCGCATCGTCGATCCGGGCCTCGGGCCAGACGTGACGGACCCCCTCGCGGAATGCCCGCAGGTCGGTGTGGGTCTGGAAACCGAGCAGGTCGTATGCCAGCAAACCCTGCAGCAGCTCGCCGTAGACCGGCAACACCCGCAAGACTTCCGCGGTCGGAAACGGGATGTGCAGGAAGAAGCCCATCGGATGGCGCGCGCCGGCCTCGCGCAACTTCTGCGCGAGCGGGATCAGGTGATAGTCGTGCACCCAGATCAAGTCTGTCGCCTGCAGGTGCGGCAGCAGCTCCTGCGCGAAGCGCGAGTTGACGCGCTGGTACGCCTCGAACTGCGCCGCCGAATAGCGGAATTCCGCGATGAAATAGTGGAACAGCGGCCACAGCACCGAGTTGCAGAAGCCGAGATAGAAGTCGCGGTACTCGGTTTCGGCGAGCGCGGTCGACACGTATTCGACGTTGCCCTGCCAGTTCACCGTGGCCGGACCCGGTGCGCCTTCGGTGGTCTCGCCATCCCACCCGAACCACACTCCACCGCGTGCTTCCATGGCGGCCAGCAGCCCGACGGCGAGACCGCCGGGCGTGCTGCCGCGTTTCGGCATCGATACCCGATTGGACACAGCGACGAGCCGGCTCATGCGCTATCGCGTGGGACAGGAGGTACTCTCATTATTAGTTCATTTTACGAAATCATTGCGAGAATGAAACCATCGTCATCGGCGCATCGACAGGAATGCTAGGCTATGCACACTTTTCGCCATCAGTCTTTGATCCATGCAAGCCAATACTGATACGCACGTACGTGCCGCCCTGCAGGGCCGGGCGCTGGTGGCCGCCCGCGAGCTCGTGGACCGCATGCGCTCGCTGTACCGGGAGCTCGAGCAGTTGACCGGCGCGCCGATCGGGCTGCACCGCGCGCTGGTCTGCATCGGCAACGAGCCGGGGCTGCCGGCTTCGCGGCTCGCCGCGCTGCTGGGCATGCGCCGCCCCGCCGTGAGCCAGACCCTGAAGAGCCTGACGCTGCGCGGCTGGATCGAGCGGCGGCGATCCGACGAAGACCAGCGCGCCATCCAGATCCATCCCACCGCCGCGGGAAAGCAGATCCTGAGAGCCACCGCGGGCCGCGCCGTGTTCACGCTGCAACGTGCGGTGTGCCGTCTGCCCCGCGCCCGGCTCGAGCAGCTCGCCGAAAGCGTGGAGCTGCTGCTCACATTGCTGCCGGACCCGCATGCGGGCGGCACGAGCACGCCCAAGTCGCGCCCGCGACATCCCGCGACGAAGCGCCCGCGCGCGCGGCCGCGCCGGAGAAAATGACCGCGGATGAACTGACATGAGCGCCCGGGCCGCATTCGTGAGAGGCGAAGGCCTCGCCCTGTTCCTGGACGTCGACGGCACGCTGCTGGAGATCGCGGCGACGCCGGATCGCGTGCGCGTGCCGGCCTCGCTGCGCAATACGCTGGAGCTCGCGCGCCGGCGCGAGCACGGCGCATTCGCGCTGCTCAGCGGCCGTCCAATCGCCGAGCTCGACGAGCTGTTCGCGCCTTGCCGATTCCCCGCCTCCGGCAAACACGGCCTGGAGGTGCGACTGCCCGGTGGCGAGGTCGTCCGGCCCGACATCGATGCCGGCGTGCTCGACCGCGCGCGCCAGTGGCTGCAGTCCCTGCAGCGCGAGCATCGCGGACTGCTGCTCGAGGACAAGGGCATCGCCCTCGCCATGCACTATCGGCTGGTCCCGCGCCTGGAACCGGAAGTGCAGGCGGTCATGGACGAACTGGCGTCCGAGCTCGGCGGCGAATTCACCGTGCGACGCGGCAAGTGCGTGCTGGAGCTGATGCCGCGCGCTTACAGCGAACGCAGCGCGATCGAACTACTGATGCGGCAACCCGAATTCGCCGGGCGCACTCCCGTGTTCGTCGGCGACGATCCCTGCGACGAGGTCGCCTTCGAGGCCGTGAACGAGATGGGCGGCCACACCATCCGCGTCGGCAACCTGGAACAGACCGCCGCGCGCTACCGGTTCAGCAACGTCTCGACGGTCGTCGCCTGGCTGCGGGACCGCAACCTGAATCGCTGAGCACGTCCGGCCTGTCCGACTCCAGCTACTCGAACTTCATGTGCAGGCTCAGGTACCACTGCCGCGGCGGATTGTAGGTGCCCACGATCTCGCCTTCGGCGCCATTGGTCGATCCCACCGTCAGGTAGCGGTCGTCCGTGAGATTCGTGCCGCCGAGTGTCAGCTCGTACTTCTCCTGCGGCGAGAAGTAATGGATCGCCGCGCCCAGCTGGTCGCTCGATGGGCGGAACAGCTCAGGCGTGTTCGGCGCGTCGTTGAACAGCGATGCCGTGCGCGTGTAATCCACCGCGAAGCGCAACTTGCCGGTGTTCGGCAGGTTCACGTCCCACTGCGGGCTGATCGTGTACTTGGATTTCGGCGTCTTCGGAATTTCGGAGTCGAGCGTGATGCCCTGCACGCTGGTCTTCAGCTTGGTGTACTCGGCATCGATGTATCCGGCGGCGAGGTTCAGCGAGAAGCCGCCGCCGAGAATCGCCTGCAGCTCGAGCTCGGCGCCCTTCAGTTCCGCGTCGCCCGCATTCTGCGACACGGGTGAAGCGCCTTCCTGGATCTGCAGCTGGATGCCGGTGTAGTCGGTCCAGAACACCGCGACGTTGGCCTGCACGTGGTGGTTCAGGAACTGCGACTTGTAGCCGAGCTCGTAGGTCTCGCTCTTCTCCGGTCCGAACGCCGCGCCGGCGATGTCCGCCAGCGGATTCGACAGTCGCGTGGTCCAGCCACCCGCCTTGAAGCCCTTGGAGAAACTCACGTACAGCATCTGGTCCTGGTTCACGTGCCACTGCGCGCCCACGGTGGGCGTGAACACGTTGTA
Organism: Steroidobacteraceae bacterium; assembly: GCA_035761265.1. Classification (GTDB taxonomy): domain Bacteria; phylum Pseudomonadota; class Gammaproteobacteria; order Steroidobacterales; family Steroidobacteraceae; genus CADEED01. Next base: position 1,405 of record DASTRL010000040.1, on the reverse strand, counting down.
CTTCTGGCTCTGCTCGCCCGGCGGGAAGTAACGGTACGGGTTGCTGGGATCCGGGAACGGCGCGAGGTTGATGAACGGCAGCGCGGCGAATCCCGCCCAGCACGCCATGTCCGGACCGGTCACCGGATTGAAGCAGCCCGAGGACTTGTAGTTGTAGCCGTCGAGATCCGCCTGGCCGCCCTCGAACTTCTTGTCGTCCCAGGAATAGCGCGCGCCGAGCGTGAGCCCGAACGCGTCGTTGACCTGGTAGTCGGCATGAAAGTAGGCCGCGTACGACTTGGTGTCGACGTCGTTGGCCACGTCGTAGATGAACAGCGTGCTGCCGAACGGCACGAAATCGTGCACGAAACCCTCTTCCTGGAAGTAGTACAGGCCCGCCACGTAGTCGAGCTTGTCGCCCATCGCCTTGCCGGTGAGCTGGAACTCCTGCGAGAACTGCCGCTGCGTCTGATGGTCGGTCACTTCCTGGATGGTCTCGGGCAGGCCGTCGAGATCCACGCCGACCTTCCAATCGATGCCGCGCGCGCCGGTGATCGACTTGAACGCCATCGAATCCGAGAAGTCGTAATCGAGCGTGACCGATGCGCCCCAGGCATCGTACTTCGCGAAGCTCGGCCCCGTGGCGTAGGTCTTGTCGATGTCGCCGGTCTGCGTGTTGGCGAGATTCCAGTAGATGCGTGGATTCGGGCCGGAGGGATTTCCGGCGACGCCGCCCGGTGTGTAAGGCACCGGTCCACCCACGTAGCCCGCGCCACCCAACGGCGCACCGCCGGGCGCAAGGCCGAGACCCTGGGCACGCGGCCCACACAGCCCGCCCACGCCCGTGCCCCAGAACGGCGGTGCCCCGGGAAATGCCGCGAGGAATGCCGGCACGTCGTTCAGCAGTGAGGCGGGCTGGCTGATGCAGAAGTTGTAGTTAGCCCCCATGAAGCCCCACGGACCTGGCAGCGCATCGGTGGCCGTCGGCAGGTTGTCGCCCGCCGGCGTCCTCACGGCGAGCACGGTCTCGGGGAACGAAGGCTGATCCTGGTGCGCGTAGTCACCGGCGATCGTGACGTTGAACTGGTCGGAGACTTTCCACAGCGCCTTGCCGCGCAGCACCTGCACGTTCTGCCCACCATTGCGCCGCGAGGTTTCGTAGCCGGCCTTTGGAAATGCGGTCTGCGGGTCCACCACCCAGGGCACCTGCCCGAGCTCCGAATCCGTGGGATAAGGAATCACCTTCTGGTAACCATCGCGCGTCTGCGAGGAAAAGCTCAGGGTCGTCAGAAAATTGTCCGAGACCGGAAAGTCTCCCGACACCGAGATGTCGCGCCGGTTGAAGCTGCCGGTCGTGAGCTGCGCGAGGAAGCGCGGGTCCGGCCCGGGCGTGTGCGTGACGATGCTGATCGCGCCGCCGATGGTG
>DASTRL010000039.1:0-20453 GCA_035761265.1 Steroidobacteraceae bacterium | reverse complement strand
ACGCGCGTGGCGCCGGGGCGCGAGTCGATCTCCAGGCGCGCGCCGAGCGCCGCGGCGCGCTGCCTCAGGTGGGAGAGCCCGCGGCCGCTGCTCGGCCCGGTGGTGTCGAAGCCGATGCCATCGTCTTCCACCTCGATGGTCACGAAGTCGTCGTCGTGCCTGGCCGCGATCCGCAAGGTGCTGGCGCGGGCGTGCTTCAGCACGTTGGTGAGGATCTCCTGCACGATGCGCAGGATGTGCAGCGACAGCGCCGGGTTGAGCCAGGCCAGGCTCGGCAGGGTGTCGACATCCCACACCAACCGGAGGCCGGCGGCCTGCAACCGGCCCTCGAGCCGGAATCGCAACGTCGCGAGCAATAGCAACAGGTCGTCGCCCACCGGTTCCAGCGAATCGATGGTGAGTTTCAGATCGTCGACGCACTCGCGCAGCACCTGCACGACGTCGGCGGACTGCATTTGTCCGCGCTCCACGGCGATCAGCGAGCTCATGAGCGCCGAGCCGAGCCCGTCGTGCATTTCGCGCATCAGCCGCTGACGCTCCTGCGACAGCAGCTGCGCCTGCTCCACTTCGCGCAACCGGTCGTAGCTGGCGTGCAGCTCGCGCTCGCGATCCGCCAGGCGCGCTTCGAGCAGCGCGCCGGACCTTTCATTGGCGGACAACGCGCCCAGGTAGCGCCGCAGGATCGTGAGCAGGAACATCGCGACCAGCGCGACCACGCCCACCGGCAGCAGATAGATGCTTTCGATGTCGGTATGCCAGTTCTGCAACATCCAGTCGTGCACGCCAAGTCCGATGTTGAGCCACAGAGTCCCCGCCAGCACCACGCATTCCAGTTGCCGCAGCCGCCACGCGACCTTGCTGAGCAGGATGGCGACGCTGAACGAGATTCCGGTGAAGATCAGATAGGCGAGCGGGCTGAACACGGCGAGGTTGTTGTGGACGATTCCGAGAGGCAAGGTGACCGCCGAGGCGACCACCATCGCGCCCACCAGGAACCGTTCGAACCGCGGATGCTTCTGCCGGTAGAGTCGGAAGGCGAAAAAGTACGTCACCACGTCCAGCCAGCCGATCGAGTTCACGGTGATCCACGAGAACCAGGCACCGGGAATCCACACTTCGTCGATGTAGTAGTGCAGGCTGCGGACGTAGAAGAGCACCGAGAGCGCAAAGAACAGCAGCTGCGTCATCTCGTGCCGGCGGCGCCACCAGATGCCGAGTGCGAACAGTCCGAGCACCAGGAAGATCGCGCTGGTGATGCGCGGCACGCCGTTCTGCAGCAGTCGCCGCGTGTCGTACATCGAACGCAGCTTCGCGACCGGACCGAGCCACACGGTCGAGAACGCACCGCCAAACTGGCGAACGCTGTCCATGCGCACGACCAGAAGCAGGGGCCGGGCTGTACCGATCGTGTCCGAAGGCAGATGTACCAGCAGTGGATCGTTGAACGAACCGAATATCCCTTCTTCCTTCGAGCTGTAGACGAGCTCCTGATCCGCATAGATCGTGAGATATCCGAACGTGTGCCAGCGTGGCAGATACAAGGCGGTGACTTGCGGTGTCACCTCGGCCGCGGGAATTTCCATGCGGTACCAGATCGTGAAGGATTCCATCCGCCGATAGTCCTGGCGGCCGTCCTGGGGCACGAGTGCCCGTGGAACGGCGTGCGGCAATGAAACGTCCGTCCAGTGCAGCCCCGACGGCATCCGCAGGATCCGGGCTGGATTTCGTTCCAGCTCGCCAGGCGCAGATATCGCGAGTTGCGCCGCCGTGAGATGCAGCGTCCCGGCCGGTGCATCGGCCGGCTCGATGAAACGGCATGAGCCGCACATCGCGGCGATGCACAGCAGACTAATCGCGCGTGAGACCCAGCTTGCGCGCCTCATAGACCGCCTCGGTCTTGGAACTGACCTGCAGCTTGGCATAGATGCGGCGTACGTAGGTCAGGACGGTGGGACGCGAAACCTGCAGCAGCCTGACGATTTCGTCGTAGCTGAACCCCTTCGTGATGTAACTCAAGACCTCGGTTTCGCGCGTGGACAGCGATGTTTCACCCGATGCCGTGGATGGCCGCAGCCGTGCCAGCACTTGCCGGGCGATCAACGGGCTGATCGGGCTGCCGCCGGCGCGCACGCTGCGGATCTGTTCGACGACCCGTTCCGGTTCGCTGTCCTTGAGGAGGTAGCCCACCGCGCCCGCCTCGATCGAGCGCAGGACATGCGACTCATCGCCGAACACCGAGCTCACCATGATGTCGGTGGCGGGCCAGGCGACGCGCGCGGCCTGGATCAGATCCACGCCCGAGCCGTCGGGCAGGCCGAGGTCAACCAGAAGGACGTCGGGTGCCGGCCCGGACAGCAAGGAGAGCGCCTGCTGGAGAGAGGCGGCCTGCGCCAGTAGTTCGAGATCGGCCGAGCCTTCGATGGCGGCGATGAACGCAGCGCGGAACCGCGTGTCATCCTCGACCACCAGCACGCGGATCGGCGGTGAATCGGCAGGCGCGGGCCCGGGTGCGGAACTCATGTCGAGAGTCTAATGTTGGGGAGCCGGCCCCGGTACGCGTTTCGACACCATTGTCATCAGATTTGATGACAGACGGGGATTTCGGGCGACGGGTACCTGTCATCAACCGCGGGCCGATGCGCTACGCCACCTGCTGGACGCTCGCCTGCAGAATCGAACGATTGCGGCCCTGCGCCTTCGCGGCGTACAGCGCCTGGTCGGCCCCGCGGATCAGTTGGGCGAGGGTCTGGGTATCGGCGTCGAGCGCGGCGACTCCGGCGCTGATGGTGAACTTCGCCTGGCCCGAAGGAGTGTCGAGCCCATCGGCGGCAACCGCGATGCGCAGCTGTTCGGCGACCACGAGCGCGTTTTGCGCGGTCGTCTCCGGCAGCAGCAGCACGAACTCTTCGCCGCCGTAGCGCGCGACGATATCGCCGGAGCGCCGATGCGCGCCGACGGTATTCGCGACGCGGGCGAGCACCGTGTCCCCTGCCTGATGTCCGAAGGTGTCGTTGATCTGCTTGAAATGGTCGATGTCGATCATCACGACGGACAGCGGCCGGCCATGCCGGCTGGCCACGGAGCATTCGCGTTCCGCGAGCTCGAAGAAGTGGCGCCGGTTGTACAGGCCGGTGAGCTCGTCGGTGCGTGCGCGCAGCTGCTCGCGATCCAGTGCCGCCTGCAGCTCGTGATTGGCCATCTCGAGCGTCTCGCGCACCCGGATCAGCTCCAATTCCTGTTGTTTGCGCGCCGTGATGTCCTGGTTGACGATGATCGCGCCGTTGATCTTCCGCTCGGGATCGTGCAGCGGAATCGCGGAGTTGAGGATGACCTTCATGCTGCCGTCGAAGCACTGGATGCGGATCTCCTCGTCGATGGACGTTTCCCCCTTGCGGATGGCGCGGGCCGCGGCCCATTCATCTGGCGCAATGGGTTTGCCGGTATCCATCCACCAGCCGTGATACTCAGCGAAGTCCTCGGGTCCCACGTAGCGGGCGCCGGCCCATATCCTGCGGCCCGCCGGATTGCCGTGCGTGATGTGGCCTTCCTTGTCCATGACCCAGACGCCGACCGGCAGCAGCTCGAGGATGTGCCGCAGCGTCTCCTCGGTGTCGCGCAATTGCTGTTCGAGGTTTTTCTGTTCCGTGATGTCTTCGTGCGAGATGACGACGCTCGCGGCGCTGTCACGCGACAGGCGCGTCACGCCCAGCAGGAACCATCGCATGATCTGCGGGCTGCGGCATGGATATTCGAGCCTGAACGAGGGCTGCTCGCCAGTCATCACCGCGCGGATTCCCCTGGCCGCCGCTGCCGCTGCCGCATCGCCACTGCGCGCGGCGCGTTCGCAGACCGCAAGGTAGTTGGCCCCGACGAATCCGCTCGCCGCTCCGCCATTGTCGCGCGCGTAGTGCCGCCACGACTCGTTCACGGCCACGACCACACCTTCGGCATTCAGCACAGCCACGTGTGCATTCAGTGAATCCAGGATGTCGTCGGCGAGTACCGGGTTCATTCACATGCTTCGTTCGAGCGGGAGACCCATGCTGCACCGTGAGTCTTGCGGCCAAATCAGTACTTTCACGCGCGCGGCACAGGAATTTACGTATGGAACGGGCGGGCCCATGCGCCCGACAGTCAGAACCCTGACACCGAAGCAAAACAAAAATGAAATCTTGCCGCGCGATTCTTCAACTCTCGAACGCACTGGATCACTCAATACAGTTGGAGAAACAAGATGAGGAGATATCCCCGCTCATTGTCGACCGTCGGCATGGTACTCACGGGTTCGCTGAGCTTCGCCAGTGGCCCCTACCACTCGGCAGACTTCGCGGACTTCACGCCGCTCGCGGCGTCCGCCGGTCCGACGCCTTACGAGGGAAAGCCGATAACGTTCGGCAATCCCGATCTTCAGCAGGTCACCATCGCGAGTTTCAACGCCCAGTTCGACGACAACGAGGCCACGTCGACCGACTGGGACATGCAGACCCTCAACGAAACGGGACCCCGGAAGGGACGCTACCTGTTCACGGTGTTCGAGTCGGGCACGTCGGGCGTGCAGCGCACGGATCTGATGACGGGCGAGACCGATACGATCTGGAAGGTGCTGCCGGGAGACACCGCGTCGCGCTTCGACCCGGCGACCTGGACGCCGTGGGGAACGGTGATCACCGGCGAGGAGAACTGGGGCTGCGGCAATGGACTGTGCGGGCGGCTGTTCGAGCTCAAGAACCCCCTGACCGCTCCGGCCATCTACGAGCCCGTCGATGCCACGAGCAACGGCGGCGCCCAGATGGTTCAGCAGAACATCATCCCGCGCACCTCGCACGAAGGAATGCAGTTCGACCGCCAGGGCAATCTGTACTTCGTCGATGAACTGAACGGCGGCTGCTTCCAGAAATACACGCCGGCCGCGCCCTACTGGGCCGTGCTCGCCGGGCGCGCCGACTACTTCGCCGCCGGCCAGAGCTTCGTGCTGCGCGTGGGTGACGGCAACACGCCGAATGCGACCGGCTCGTTCCAGTGGGTGCCGCTCACCGACAAGTGGGGCAAGCCGCTGCCGGGTACGGTCACGGTGACGGACGCCAAGGGTGTCAAATCACTCGATGGACGGGCCACGGCCGATCTGCCGCAATTCAAGTGCACGGACTACCAGCGTCCCGAAGATGCGCAGATCCAGTCGATACATGGCCGTGAGTATCTGTACGTCACCACGACCAGCACGCACGAGGTCTACCGACTCGACCTGCAAACCAACAAGGTGTCCGTGTTCGCGAACCGGAACACGATCGATCTGGCCACCGGCGCCCCGGTCGGCTCGGCCCTGGCGAGTCCCGACAACCTGGCAGTCGACAACGACGGCAACATCTACATCGTCGAGGACCAGCCGGGCGGCGTGTCGGACGACATCTGGTTCGCTCGGGACCTCAACAAGGACGGCGACCTGCTCGACCCGGGCGAAGGCATCGGCCGCTGGGCGACCAACGGCACGGTGGGATCGGAGTTCACCGGGCTCTACTTCGATCCGTTCGACGGCAACCGCGCGTGGGTGCACATTCAGCATCCCGACAGCGGCAACGATCGCACCATCGAGATCACGCTCAAGGGCCAGGGGTGGGATCGCGACGACCGTGACAATGACGGCGGTCACTGGTGGCGTTGGTAGCCGCTGCCGACCATCAACCTGGCAAGTCGCGAAGCCCCCGATGGAAAACCATCGGGGGCTTTCTCATCAGATCAGGGCGTGATTCCCGAGGCTCCGCTTTGCAGGGCCGCCAGACCGGCCGGATCGCTGACGCTGTTGTTGGCTCGATTGAACACGCCGCCTGCGTTGCCCACGTCCCAGAAGAATGGGCGCAGGCCGTGGGCGACGGCGCTATTGACCACGTACTGGTGGTAGTAGCGGCGCGACTTCTCGTGCAGGGCGAGGTCGTCGCCGCTCAGGGACGCGCCGCGGCGCTGCGCGGCGAACTCGCCGACGATGACGGGAATGTCGTGATCGATGAATTTCGCCTTCATCAGGCCAAACTGCTGCTCCACGTATGCCTCCTCGCCCCAGGTCGGATTGTGAGCCGTATCCGTGGATGAGTGGTTAGGCGCACCCCAGTAGTAGAACTGGTTGCCCCAGCTCTCGTCCTGCGTCATGCCGACGAAGTTCCACGGCGCATAGAAGTGAACTTCCGCCATCAAGCGATTCGCGACCGTGTCCGTCGGCATCGCGCCCCACAGCGTATTGGTGAGATCGATGTCCGTGTTCGGGCCCTGCACGACCAGCACTCGATAGGCATTGCGGCCGCCGGTCTCACGCACCGCATCGACGAACGTCTGGTGGTACGAGAGCAGCACGGCCATCTCCTCGCTCGAATCGGCATTGGGCTCGTTCGCGCTCGCGAACATCACGCGCTCGTCGAAGTCGCGCAGCGTGGTCGCGATCTGTTGCCAGTACGCGCGCTGCTTGTAGTTGACGGCGGATTGATCGGCGACGTCGACGTGCTTCTCGAGCCAGCCGCCGTCCCAGTGGACGTTCACGATCACGTACAGCTCATTGTCGACCGCGTATTGCACCACCTGTTTCACGCGGGCGAGCCACGTTCCGCCGATCGCCGCCGTGGACTGGTCCGCGTACTGGTCCCAGGACACCGGAATGCGCACCGCCGTGAAGCCGCTCGCCTTGACGAGCTGCATGAGCTGGTTCGAGACGAGCGGATTGCCCCACGCGGTCTCGCCGCCGATGGCTTCCAGCGTGTTGCCCACGTTCCAGCCCAGCGTGAATTTCGCGGCGAGCTGGGTGGCCGTGCTGGGCATGCCGGAGGAATCCGGCGCAGCGGGGCTGCTGTTGTAGTTGGGATAGGGACCAGCCTGCACGGGGTCGAACGTCACCGTGAATGCCTGGTTCGACGTGGTGCCGCAGCTGTTCGTGAAAATCGCCGTCGCCGTGCAGGAAGCCGTCGGAGTGAAGCTCTGCTCGCGCGAGGATCCCGACAGGCCGCAGCCACTCCAGGCCCAACTACCGCCCGAGGCAGGCTCCGGGCTGAGAGTGACCTGCGTTGCGGTGCGTGCCGTCACGCTCGAGGTCTGGGTGCGGGTGCCGCCGACGGAGATGAACGGACTGATCGCCGTCGCGTTGCAGGCGGCCGCCGGCGGCGGGGCAGTGGCGGAGGATCCACCGCCGCCGCACGCCGACAGCACGATGAAGGCAGCGGTTGCGGCCAGATGGCTCACTCGATGTGGTTGGTTGTGCATTCGGGCCCGCATTCGCCGGTTTTCACGCGCGACGCTTTCGCGCGTGACGGATTATCCGTGCGCGTCGCGCGGGCAGATATTCAGGATTCGGGTCGAGGCATGCGCGACCTGCAACCCGCGGGAACCGCGGCCCGTCAGGAGCCCGATTCGTCGAGGATCTCGATTCCGGACACCGTCGCGTTGTTGATCACGGGTTCGAACGTGAGATTGATCTTGCCGTAGGCCGAGGGCTGGATGTGCGGGAACGATTTGGTGACGACGCGCAGGCTGCCGGCCTCCTTGTGAATGTCGAAGTCGCGCAACAGTGTCTGTCCGTTGCAGAACACGTGAAAGATGCGGCTGCCCGCGCCGCCGCCGCCGGGCAGTCCCGGTCCGTAGTAGAACTCGGCGAAGTGCAGCACGACGGTATAGCGGCCGCGCCGATCGACGGGGATCGCGTAGCTGAAATGGCCGAATCGTTCCGCACTGAAGAGTTCGGGGTCGTCCGTGCCAGACACCTTGCTGCGATCCGTCGAGAGGAAGCCCTGCTGGTAGTAGTCGTCGGCGCGCCAGCGTTGACCCTTGTGATCCACGAACGACGTGCGCTGCGTGAGGATGCGGATCGGTTTGAGCTTGCCGGGCGTGCCCGGGACGAGCTCCAGCGCACTCACGGAAGGGGTACTGGTCTCGTTGGTGAACCACAGTCGCACGAAGCCATCCGCTCCGGGGCGCACGTCGCGGAAGACCTGCTCGTCGGCCACGTCCGGACCGTTGGCGCTCATGCTCGCGTCGTACGCGGAGAGCAGCGACCGACCATTCAACGAAATTCCGAACGAAGCCAGTTTCTCCTCGCCAGGGGACTGCCCGGATACGAAGAACAGTCGCAGCTCGTAGCTGCCGGGCGCCGTCGGAATGTCATAGCCGAACTCGCCGGTCCTCCAGTTCTTGAACAGGAATTGCCGACTCGTGCCGCGGACGAAGCCGCCCTCGCGGGACCACGTTCCGCCCTTGGCGAAATACTGGTCCGGCGTCCATCGCGTGCCGGAGTTGTCGATCACTTCGCCGCCACTGTAACCCGACATGATGTGGAGCTCGTCGATCTGGCCCGGAGCGCCAGGTGAAACCGCGGCCGGCGCGGATGTGGCCGCGGCTCCCGGCGCCTGGGTTGTGCGCTCGCGCGAGCCCATCGCAATGAACATGACGACAATGGCGACCGCGCCCACACCCGCCACGATCCACGCCCAGGGAAGGCGACGTCTGCGCTCCTCGGGTGCACCGACCGCGGTGAACTTCGGCACGTACGTGCCGGCCGGCAGGGAAATCTGCACACCGTGTGCGCGGGCGTCCTTTTCATAGATATCGCGCAGCTTCTTGCGCAGCCGATGCACTTCCACGCGCACGACGGCATCTTCGGCCGGATCGAAGCTGTCCAGCGAACGCCCGAAGACCTCGCGCGCGATGTCGAATTCGGTGAGCTGCGCTTCCTGCTGCGAGAAATATTTAGTGCCCAGGAACTCCAGCAGGCGGCCATGGCGCGTGCTGCGACCCAGCTGTTCGATGGCGCGCTCGAGTTCCTGGCGTTCTGCGTCGCGTGAAGTCATATCGACCGATACGGTTTTCGCTCGAACCCTGTGTTACGGGGAGAGTGTAACGCCCCGCCAAATCAACGATGTACGTTGTACGAACCGGCTGCAACCGCAAAGTACTGGATCGTACTTATCGGCTGCCGTGACCCGTCGGTAGGTTCCACCGATCCGAGAAAAAACTCGGACATTTCAGGGGGACCCATCGATGAAAAACACACGCAGGCCTTGCGCCGCGACCCAGCTTCTCCGCACTTCGCCGCTCGCGCTGACCGCGCTGCTGGCGCCTGTGGGCGCATTCGCCCAGTCGGCCGAGCAGGATCCTCAGTTGAGCGAGATCGTCGTCACCGGCCTGCGCCAGAGCATCCAGTCCGCGCAGGAAATCAAGCAGAACGCCGAGGTCATCGTCGATTCGATCAGCGCCGTCGACATCAGCGCCCTGCCGGATCGCAGTGTAACGGAGGCCCTGCAGAGAATCTCCGGCGTGGCGATCGATCATTTGTTTGCGCCGAGCGATACCAACCGGTTTTCCGCCGAGGGCAGCGGTGTCACCGTGCGCGGCCTCACGCAGGTGCGCAGCGAGCTCAACGGGCGCGACGTCTTCAGCGCGCGCAACACTCGGGGCCTGAGCTTCGAAGACGTGCCGGCCGAGCTCATGGCCGGCGTCGACGTGTACAAGAATCCCTCGGCCGACATGATCGAGGGCGGCATCGCGGGCACGGTCAATCTGCGTACCCGCAAGCCGCTGGACCATGAAGGCTTCACCGCCGGCCTGACCGGCAGCGCCAATTTCGGCGACTTCAGCGAGGAGATCAAACCGCAGGCTTCATTCCTGCTGAGCAACACCTGGGAGACAGGGCATGGCACCTTCGGCGCGCTGATCGATGTGGCCTATTCGGAGCTGGCGACCCGCACGGACAGCATCCAGTTCGGCCGTCCCTTCCGCCGCAATGCGGCCGAGGTGGGCGCCACCGGCGTGCCGTGCGAGGACATGAGCACGGCCGGCAGCATGAACTGCGTGTTCGTACCGGCCGGCGCCCGCTGGAGCGAGCTCGATTTCAACCGCGAGCGCCGCGGCTTCGACGTGGCCCTGCAGTGGAAAACTGATCGCGCCAACCTGTGGCTCAACGTGCTGCAGTCAGACTACAAGATGGACTGGATCGAGCACTCCGCCTGGCTCGAGGACTCTCCCTGGAGCATCGTGCCGGCGGCCGGCACATCGTTCACTTTCGATTCGCAGGGTGCGTTCGAATCCGGACACATGGTTTCGAACGGTTGGATCCCGAATTGGACCGACTACCTCGATCCGCTGCAGACCGCCGGCGCGCGCATGCCCACCGGCTCGACCGCGCGTGCCGCCGAACAGCACCAGAAGACGACGGACTATTCATTCACGGCGGAGTTCGACGCGACCGAACGCCTCTCCTTCAGCGGCGACGTGCAGTACGTAAAGGCGACGGCGGACAACTACGACTACACGCTCAACACGCAGGTGAATCCAAGCTCGTTGTCGGTGGACCTCACCGGCAAGTTGCCCTCGGTATCCGCGAACCCGGACGGCTACCTCGACGCGTCGCAGAACTTCTTCTGGGCGGCGGGCATGGACGATACGCAGCAGAACGAAGCCACGCAGTTCGCGACGCGCCTCAGCCTGTCGTTCGCGCTCGACTCCGGCTGGTTCCAGTCGATCAAGGCGGGCGTACGATTCGCTCATCGTGAAGCCACCAATCGCGACACCGGCTACAACTGGCAGCCGATCAGCCAGTGGTGGCAGGGTGACGCGCAGGGCAACTGGCCGGGCCATCTCGCCGGGATGGACCAGTACCTCACCGACCACTCCACGCTTTTCGACTTCTCCGACTTTTTCCGCGGGGACTCCAATCTGCCGGGCGCCATCTGGGTCGCGTCGGACTCCATGGTCAGGAATCTGAAGGCCAATGCGGGTCTCGTGCAGTCCGCGCTGGTGAACGGCTCGGGCTGGGCGCCGGACTCCTTCAAGGACGGCGACATCAACGTGCAGGAGGAAAAGGACTATGCGGCGTTCGCGCTGCTGCGCTTCGGCAAGGAGATCGGATCGCGGATGCTCGATGGCAACATCGGCGTGCGCTTCGTGCGAACCGATTACACCGCGTCCGGCAGCGCCAACCTGCCTGACTGGAGCTCGCAGGCGGCATTGCTGAACGCCAATGGCGATCCGGACTTCGTGGCCAAGTGGGGCTCGGGCGCGTGGCTGCCTAACCACTTCGAGGACAGCTACGACGACGTGCTGCCGAGCCTGAACGTCAGGCTGAAGCTCACGCCGGAATTCCAGCTGCGCCTGGCGGCCTCGAAGGCCATCGCACGGCCGAGCCTCGATCAGCTCACGGCCAACATCTCGCTCGGCGGCACCATCGTGACGCAACCTCTCCTCGATCAGAACGGCGACCCGGTGCTGGATGAAAATGGTCAGGCGAGGAACGGCTCCGCGCAGGTGACGCGGTTCACCGGCAACGGCGGCAATCCGCTGCTCAAGCCCATGGAGGGCAATCAGTTCGACTTCGCCGCCGAATGGTATTTCGCGCCGCAAGGCTCGCTGTACACGACGTTGTTCTACAAGGAACTGAAGAACTACTTCATACGCGGAACGGAGCCGCAGAGCTTGTTCGGACGCGACGACTGGCAGGTGACCACCACCGTGAATGGCGACGAAGGTCTCGTGAAAGGCTTCGAAGTCGGTTATTCGCAGTTCTACGATGCGCTGCCGGGCTGGCTGAGGGGGCTCGGCATGCAAGCCAACTTCACCTACGTCGACAGCAAGGGCGGCTCGCCCACTGCCGGACCGTCGGGCGGCGCGGCCACGGTGCCGCCGGGCCTGCCGCTCGAGGGGCTCTCGAAGCGGAGCTACAACCTGGTCGGCCTGTATCAGCGTGGGCCGGTCGAGGCACGACTCGCGTACAACTGGCGCGAGCGCTGGCTGTTGACGACCTCGGACGGAGACGGCAAGGGCTCCGTCTGGAACGATGACTACGGCCAGCTCGACGCCTCGATCTTCGTGCGATTCGGTGACCACCTGCAGGTGGGCCTGGAGGGCAACAATCTGACGAATACCACGCAGAAGCTGCTCGTCGGTCCGTTCAAGTACACGAAAGCCTGGGATGCCAACACGCCGGCGTACAACGTCGACTACACCGACAACCGGCTCTACCAGAACGCGTGGTTCACGTTCGACCGGCGCTTCGCGCTGACCGCGCGCATGACCTTCTGATGCACGGGTGAGTCCGGCCCGGCTGCCGTGATGCGCGAGCACGCGGGAGCCGGGCCGCTCTCGAGGGGGCCGTCATGAAATTGCGGAACGCCTGGTTTCTGCGCGCGAAGCTCAAGAGTCGTCACCTCCTGCTGCTGAGCGCCATCGGCGAGGAAGGCAACATCTGCCGGGCCGCGGAGATGCTCAGCATGTCGCAGCCCGCGGCTTCGAGGTTGTTACGCGAGCTCGAGGACATCATCGGCGTGGACTTGTTCGAACGGCGCGCCCGCGGCGTGAGAGCCACCTGGTACGGCGAGGCGCTGATCCGGCATGCACGCAACGCACTGTCGAGCCTCGGCGAAGCTGCTGCGGAGATCGATGCGCTCAAGTCCGGCCGGACCGGACAGGCCAACATCGGATCCATTTCCGGTGCCGCCGTCGACCTCGTGTCGCGCACCGTGCTGCGGATCGCGCGCGACTATCCGCTGCTGCGGGTCCACGTGACCGTGGACACCAGCGACCGCCTTTCGCAGGCGCTCGACGAGGGCCGCATGGACCTCATGGTCGGCAGGCTGATCGTGCATCGGGACAACGCGCGCTTCTCTTTCAATCGCATCGGCGAAGAGCAGGTGTGCGCCGCAACCCGCAAAGGCCACGCATTGCTCGCCAGGCAGGACCTGCAGCTCTGCGACCTCGTGGATGCCTGCTGGATTGTCCCGCCTGCTGGAACGATCCTGCGGTATCGCTTCGAGTCGATGTTCCGGCAGGCCGGGCTGGAGTGTCCGGCCCGCCTGGTCGAAACGGAGTCACCGATCGTGCTGACCCGGTTGCTCGAAGACTCGGAATTCGTCGCGATCCTGCCGGGCGCAGTGAGCGACTACTACGTGGGCCACGGTCTGATCGCCGAGTTGCCCCTGGTACTGTCGTGTCCGATGGATCCCTTCGGCATCATCACGCGCAAGGGCCTGCTGCTGTCCCCGGCGGCGCTGCTGGTGCGTGACGTGCTCGAAGACCTGGCGGCGCCCGGGATCGAGAGCGACATGAAAGCGGGGACGCGCTCAGCCATCCGGCAGCCGGTCACCCTCTGAGATGTTGGTTCGCGCGGCCTCGAGGCCAGCTCGCCAGTCCCTCCGTCAACGCTTCCATCGGAATCCCGATTGGACAAAGCAACCCGCGTCGGGACAACAATATCCGCGGGAGGAAACACCCATGAAAAGAAGAACCTTCGTCTCCTCGGCCATCTCCGCCGCGGCGACCCTGCTGATACCCGCGCGGCACGCACTCGCATCGAGCGCGGACATCCCGGCAATCGGCCGCACGGGCAGGCAACTCGTGCTTCGCGGTCGAGACATCGACGAGCTGCGCGCCACGCTTCGCGGCCAGCTCCTCACCGCGGCTGATGAAGGCTACGAGCAGGCGCGGCACATCTGGAACGGGGCCTTCGATCGCAAACCCGCGATCATCGTGCGCTGTGCGGGCCCGTCGGATGTGATGCAGGCCGTGAACTTCGGCCGGGCCCAGGATCTGTTGATCGCGGTCCGCGCGGGTGGGCACAGTCTGTCGGGGCAATCCACTTGCGACGGCGGGCTCGTGATCGATCTCTCGCCCATGCGCGGCGTGCGCGTCGATCCGATCGCGCGCACGGCCCGGGTGGAATCCGGCGCACTGCTGGGCGATCTCGATCGCGAGTCGCAGGCCTTCGGCCTGGCAACGCCCGCGGGCCGTGTTTCCCACACCGGCGTCGCGGGCCTGACACTGGGCGGAGGTTTCGGCCGGCTCACCCCGCGCTTCGGCCTCTCCTGCGACAACCTGCGCGCGGCAGACTTGATCACGGCCAACGGTAACTACGTGCGCACCAGCGCCGGGGAGAACCGCGACTTGCTGTGGGGATTGCAGGGCGGCGGCGGCAACTTCGGCGTGGTGACGTCCTTCGAGTTCCAGCTCCATCCGGTGACGCCGCAGATGTACGGCGGCGTCCTGGTCTATCCACTCGCCCGGGCCGGGGAGCTGCTGCGCTTTCTCGCGGAATTCTCCGAGCGCATGCCCGAGGAATTGTTCGTCGACACCATGCTCGGCAACCTCCCGCAGGTCGGCAAGGCGCTGGCATTCTCGATCTGCTACAGCGGCGCACCGGAAAATGCCGAGGAGGTCGTCAAGCCACTGCGCCAGTTCGCTCCGGTGGTGGATGGCGTGCGGCCCGCCAGCTACGTGCAACTGCAGACCGCGCAGGATCGCGGCTCACAGCACGGCCGCGGCTACTACGAGCGCTCCGGCTTCCTCACGCGCATCGCGCCGGAGCTGATCGACGCTGCGATCGATTGCATGGAATCCGCCGAGCCACCCGGCGCGCGCATCATGTTCACGGGCGACTGCGCCGGCGCGTTCAACCGGGTGGCGCGTGACGCCACCGCGTTCTGGAACCGCGACGCGCGCTCGACGCTCATCGTGCAGAGCTTCTGGGACGACCCGCGCGATGCGGCCACGTCCGATGCACACCTGCGCTGGGCGCGCGGCACGTTCGACCGGCTCGCGCCGCACACCAAGGGCTTCTACGTGAATACCATCGCCGTGGACGATCCGCGCCAGCGCGTGCGTGCGACCTACGGCGACAACTACGCTCGCCTGGTGGCGCTCAAGCGCAAGTACGACCCGGCGAACCTGTTCCACCGCAACGCCAACATCGATCCCGGCGCCGCGTAAGGCGGCGATGAGCAACGCCGGCAGCGCACCCGCACCGCGGCAGCGAGCGTGCGCGCCCGCTACTTGCGACGGCCGTTCTCCAGTCCCGCCACCGCCTGACGTATCGCGGTCTTCGCGCATTCGATGGTGTCGTCGAGCGAAAAGCCGAAATAGAAACGATAGTAGTGCCAGGTCGTGGCGCTCAGGAAATGGCGGATGTTGGCTGCCGCGAACCTGCGTTCGCGCTCGCTGCGCCTGGGCGCATGGGCGTCGATCAACTTGCCGATGGCCAGCCAGCGTTGCCGCGCCGGCGCGTTGAGCATGCGATCGAACAGCTCGCTATGCAGCGCCGCGCGCGTCAACGCCGAATTGGCTTCGAACCGTCGATAGAGCGCGTCGGGAAAGTCCACCAGTCCGGCGATCGAATCCGGGCTCGGCGGCAGCTCGAAACGGCGCGAAACTTCCGCCGCCACCGCGTCCAGGAACGCCTCGCGCGTGGCGAAGTAGCGAAACACCGTCCGCTCGGAAATATGGGCCCGCTGCGCGACGGCGCGGATGGTGAGCTCGGCCACGGCGGTGCTTTCGAGGAGCCGCACGGCGGCGTCGAGGATGAGCTGCTCGGTGTGATCCGCAAGGCGCTCGGCGAGCGAGACGGTCTTCATGGCGTTGACGTACTGTATGTCACGATGTCATAGTGTATGACATAGCCGTTCGGGCCGTCCATTTTTTTGCAGATCGAGGCGTCTATGAACAAGCAGGCATTGGTCATGAAGAGCGGGCAGGCACATCCGCTCAGCGTATTGGGCACAAAGGTGAGCTTCCTGTGCGAAGGCGAACACACGGGCAGTGCGTGGTCGCTCATGGAAGTGCGCTTGCCGAAGGACGCCGGACCGCCCCCGCACCATCACGAGTGGGACGAAGCCTATTACGTGGTGGAAGGCGAAGTGGAGTTCACGCTCGGCACGCAGAACATGACGGTGAAAGCCGGCGATTTCGTCTATGCGCCGGGCGGTGCACTGCACGGCTTTCGCGGTCTGTCGGCGGCCGGCGCAAAGATGTTGATCTTCGATGCGCCGGCGCACGCGGCCCGGTTCTTCAAGGAGGTCGATCGCGAGGTGAAAGGTCCGGGCGACATGCCGAAGGTGCCGGGCATCGGCACGCGCAACGGGATTCACTTCGTGAATCCGTCATGAGCGCATTCCTCGATCAGGCGGCGCGGGGAGCATCGTGTGACTCGCGCATGACCTGCGAGAGCACACCGTAGACCTTGATCCACGCGGCCTTCACCTCGGCCGTGAATTCATGCTGCAGGCGCTGCTCCAGTGTCCACAGCAGCGCCGTGGCCACCGTGTCGTAGTGCTCGTCCCGCACGCCGTAGGTTCCGTGCCGCGCGCCGAGCTGGCGCACGACGGGCAGCAACGCCTCGAGCCGGTTCAGGCCATTCACGGCGGCGGTGATCATCTGCATGAGCTTGGCGCCTTGCTCTTCCATGTTGCCGGTGAACAGTCGTCGCAGGCCGGGGTCGAGCTCGAAGAGCTTGCGGTAGAAAAGCTCCGCCGCTTCTTTCTTCAAGGGCAGCACGCGGTTCCAGCTTCCCTGGACCAACTCGATGTCTTCATTCGTCATGCGACCTCCTCGTGCACGTTGAGTCGCGCCAACTGCCTGTCAGGTTCCTCGTGCGGAGTGATCCTGGCCGACGGGCGACGGTGCCAGCGGGAAGCTCCATTCAAGGATTCACCCGCGTCAGCGCCATCACCGTGGTGCCGTTGAGGCGCGCGAATCCTCCGAGCACGAGCTTGCCGTCGGGCTGCTGCACGACGGCCTCGGCGCCGTCGCGGCCACCGAAGAAGTCCACCGTGAGCAGGCCGTTGTCGCCGAACGAGGTGTCATAGGACAGGCCCGTCGCCGCGTAGCGGACGATCGCCATGTCCGGATTGGCGCCGAGGCTCGCGCTCTGGCCGACGACCACGATCTTCCCGTCGGGCTGGATCAGCATGCGGCGCGCCTTGTCGGACTGGTTGCTGAACTTCGTGATGAGGGCGGCGCCTGTCTGTTGGCTGCCGTCACTCGAGAAGGTCGCGATCACGAAGCCGAAATCGCTGCCGCCAACGGTGCTGCCCGCGCGCACCGTGCCGGTGACGACGATCGAGCCGTCCGCGGCAACCGCGACGTCATCGGCTTCCTCGAAGCCGGTAGATAGCTCGAGATCGCTGCTGACGGTGCCATTGCCCAAACTGCCGAAAGTATCGTCGCGCCATCCCGGCAGCGTCACGCCGCCGGAGGCACCGATGTATCGCACCAGGCCGACATCCGGATCGGTCGCGCCGTCCTGCGCGGCGCTGCCGGCGAGCACGATCTTGCCGTCCGCCTGCAGCGCGATCCCATTCGCGACGTCGTATTCGCCGACGACGATGTCACGCGCCTTGCCACCCGAGGCAAAGCTGGCATCGAGCACGCCGTTCGTGTCATAGCGCGCCAGGCCGAAGCCGACCGTCGAGAGCGTCGAGGAGATGGTGGCGGTCGCCAGGCCCGCGACCAGAATCCTGCCGTCCGGCTGGATCAGCACGCGTCGCGCCTGGTCGGTGCTGCCGAGAAAATCGGTGAGCGTCCTGCCGTTGGTGCCAAAGGTCGGATCGATCGTGCCGTCGGAGTTGAACCGCGCCAGCGCGAAGTCATCGTTGCTGCCGGTGCCGGAGAGCCCGACCACGATGATCTTGCCGTCGGCCTGCACGGCGACGTCCTGTGCCGTGTCGAAGACGCTGCCGGTGAAGGGTACGGTCACCTTGCCTGCCGAGCCGAACGCGGTGTCGATCGTGCCGTCTGGATTGAAGCGCAGCAGCGTGAGGCCACCCACCAGCAGGATCTTCCCGTCGGCCTGCAGCGCCATGCCCATGTGCGCATTGGAGATTCCGGGCGTGTACGGGAAGCTGGACGTGGCGCGGCCGCCGTCGCCGAAAGTCGTGTCGAGTGCGCCGCTCGGCGGTGGCGCTGCGCATTCCACCAGGACGTCGGTGACGTTCGCGCCGGAAATCGTGCCGACTCCCCGGGTCACCGTGCACTGCTGCGCGGGATTGCTCGGCGATGTGTCGACGCGAATGTCATAGGGCACGCCGTCGCCGAATGCATTCGCGAACGTGAACACGCCATTGGACGCCGCGAGCGAATTGCCGCTGTAGAAGTCTTTCAGTACCAAGCCGCTGCCGGTCAATCCGGATACCGTGCCCCCCAGCGTAAAGGTTGCAACCGGGGGCGGTGGGCGATCGTCGTCGAGAATCGTCAACGTCGCGGCCTGTTGTGCGCCCAGCGTGGCACAACCCTCCAGGCCCGACAGCGCGATCTCGATGGTCTCGTCTTCCTCCGCCACGCCGTCGTTCAGCACCGGCAGCAGGACGACGCGCTCGCCGCCTTCGCCGTCGGCGAAGCGCACCGCGGTCGACGACGCCTGGTAGTCGCTGCCCGATACGGCGGTGCCATCGCTCGTCGCGAGCCGCACGCTGACCAGGCCCTGCGTTCCGCCGACGCGTTCGATCACCACCGAGGCACGGCCCGCGGTCTCGGGTGTGCTGAAGTCGGCCGCGCGCAGCTGCAGTGTGCCGGCGGCGGGATTCGGGCCTCCCGGACAGCCGAGCGCCGGAAATCCGCTCGGTACGTCGTGTCGCGGCGGAATCATCTTGAGTCCGGTGGACGCGACGTCGATTCCCGAAGAGGAGGCCGGGTCTCGCAAGTACGCTCCGACGAAGGACTCGCCCTGCACGCGGTTTTCCGCATGACTCGCGGCGTCGATGAAGACCACGAACACGTCGCCTTTGTGCAGGTGCTCGATCGGGACGTCGACCCTGACCGGCGCCTTCAGCGAGATCCGCGCGTGACGCCGGTTGCCGTCGCCGTCGACATCCTCGTCGACGAGGAAGTCCGCGTCGGTCCACAGTGCGTGTTCGCCGCTGCTCTGGATGTAGTGGTTCCACTCGCCGTGGATTCCGCCGAGATCGATCAGCGCACCCGCATCGTAGAACGTGCCGGCGTCGGCGAAACTGTCGGCTCTGATGTGGAAACTGGCGGCCGCGTCGGTCATGACCGCCGCGCAGCCCTCGAGTTGCTCGGTGGACGCAGTTGCCGCCAGCCACGGGCAGGTAGCCGGGCCGACCGCGGCGCCGCCATAGTCGATCACGTCGACGGTGCTCGCCGTGATCAGGAAATGCAGCGAGGGCTTGTCCTCGGTCACCTCGAAACTGAAGAGCTGTGACAGCTTGCTGTCGTCGCCGATCGGCGCGCCCGGATCCTGCACCGGCCCGTGCGGCGCGATGGCCAGCGTCCAGAACGTGCGCCCCGTGTCGTTGGAGTACGCCCCGACGATCGGTGAGTCCACGGGAAGGTCGGGAGGAATCAACGGCAGCGGCAGGCCGATCTGAGTGTCGAAGAAGTATTGCTCGACCTTGCCTCCAAGCTGCGGAGAGTCTCCGGTCAGGTCATTGCGGGTCAGCGTGGTGGATGCGCTTCGAGAATGTGTCGTCAGGACCCAGGTCTTCTCGGTGAGCAGCGATTCGTCGATCGCGGGCGGCGAGGCCACGACCGCATACGAGAAGCTGCTGACCTGTCCACTCATCGCGTCGCCGTTCACGGTCGCGCCGGCGACCACTTCCCAGGCGGACTGCGAGGCATTGGTCTTGTAGAGCGCGAGCGTCATGCCGGCGGGCACGGCCGAGGCATCGAACGGGACGGTGATGGTCACGGGTGTGGCGAAAGTGGTGCCATGCGGTGTGAACGCAAAAATCTGGCCCTTGGCAACCGCGCCGGCCGGCAACGCGGGCGCACCGGCGGCCGATTGCGCCACGGCGATGGCAGTATTCGCGGCCAGCGCACCGGCAGGCACGACCACCTTGGCGCCGCTGGTATGGTTGATGGTGCCGCCGGCGGCGCCGATGCCGGACGGTGGTGCAAGGGGTGCCGGCGGCGTCGATGCCGACGAGTCGCCACCGCCGCCGCAGCCCGAGCAAAGCAGCAGCAGAAAGGCGCAACACAAAAGAGAAGCCGTGTGCGCATTGCGCGCCATCGATCGATTCCGGTGCGACATATTCCTGGCTCCTGTGGCTGGCTCCTGTGGGCCTTCCATCGAGGCTCCTCCAAGGAACGGGCTGTCGCCGCCGAACCGGACAGTCGGTCTCGAAACTTTTCTACAGCGCGAGTGCGCGGGCGCGCGCGAGCATCAGGTGGTGAGGACCCGCCGAGGCTTCGAGCTGGCGAATGGCATGCTGAGCGTCGCCACGGGCCGCGGCGCGATCACCGAGATCTTCATACGCGCTGGCACGCAGCGTCAGCGCCTCGCCGATGTACACGCTGGCCTCCGGATCGATCGCCAGGCGTTGCGCGATGGCAAGCGCCTCGGAGGCTTCAATCCGCGCCGCCTGGAAATCCCGGCGCGCCAGCGCGATCCGCGCCGCGTATTCGTGCTCCAGGCGCCAGGCCGGATCGCCGGGATTCTCGAGCGCCTCGAGCAGCGTCCTGACCTCGGCGAGCGATGCTTGCGCCGCGTCCAACTGCCGTCGGGCGAGCGCGAACTCGGTCTGTGCAAACAGGAAGAGGCGCGCGACGTAGGCCTTGTCGGCACGCAGTTTCACGTACAGGGGCTCGGTTTCCTTCAGCCGGACTTGCGCCGCATCCAGGTCGGCCAATTGCACCAGCGCGAGGATGCGGCCGATGGATGTCGCGCGGATCAATGTGCTGTCGCCCCGCGCCACGCTCTGCGCGCGCGC
>DASTRL010000038.1:0-7646 GCA_035761265.1 Steroidobacteraceae bacterium | reverse complement strand
TTGACCCCGGGTTCCAGGTCCTGCGGCGCGGGTGCAGGCGTCTGCGCCAGTGCGGCGGCGCCCAACAGGAACATCGCGATGATGAGTAGTTTGCCCATGATCAGCCTCCTTGCGGCTTGGGTGCGTCGGGCGCGGGCGAATCGCCGGCGGGCTCGGCGGGTGGCGCTTCGGGCCGCGGCGCGGCGGTCTTGTTGCGCGCGCGCAGTTCGGCCAGCCAGCTGCTCACCGGCTTGTCCTCGCCCGTCAGCGTCTTGTAGGTCTCGAACTCGCTCTGCGCGGTCAATGGATCGTCGAGGTACAGGTCGAGCAGCACCGCGAGATTGCGGTGCGCGGCCGCGTACGACGGATTCGCGGCGATGGCCTTTTCATAGGCCGTGCGCGCCTCGGAGAATTTTCCCGCCTGGCGCAGCGTGAGGCCGTATTCGGTCCACGTGGCCGCATCCCAGGGCGCGTGCTCGGTGGCCTTCTGCAGCCAGCTTTCGGCATCCGCCAGCTGATTCGAATTGCGGAACAGGATGCCGAGGTTGGCATACGGCCCGGACAGATCCGGATATGTCTGCGTCATCAGCTGGAATTCGAGACTGGCCTGCGTCGGGTCGGTGCGCATGAGCCCGAGCGCGCGCGCAAAGTCGCTGCTGGCGCGTGCCGGCGGCTTCGGGATGTCGTAGTTGGGCGCGGGTGCGGCGGGCATCGCGGCCGGGGTGCCCGCGGGCGCAGCCGCCGGATCGGCAGCGGCGGCGCCGGCAGTCGAGGCGGCGGCAGGCGCCTGCACCGGCGGCGCCGGCGGCACCAGCGAGTCGAAGGAGACGTTCATCATCTCCGTCTTGGCATAGCGCCCGGGCTTCAACTCCGCGAGCGCCGCGAAGCTCTTCTTCACGCCCTCGTCGTAGACCGAATCGCGCACCCGGCGCGTGTTGATCTCGTGCGTGGCGATGGCCTGTTCCTCGAACGGGAAGGCCTGCTCCTCGAGCAGCGAGTTGTACTCGTCGAGCTGCTCGGCGGCGAGTTTCTTCGGCCGCTCGGATTTCATGATGTCCTGGCCGAGCTTGCGGTAGATCTCGGCGATCTCGTAGGTCGCCTGGGTGGTCACCTCGGCGACGCGGTAGTCGGCGGCGGTCTTGTACGCGCCGAGCGCGGCCTCCATGGCCTTCTTCTTCTTCGCAAGACTGGCCTTGAGTGGCAGCACCAGCGCGATGTTGCGGAACTCGTCGCGCGTGGGCGCCGCCAGCGCAAGCTGCGCCTTGGCCGCGAGGTACTGCGTGCGGTCGGTGCGCCCCGCGCCCGCCGTGCGGTCCGCGTTGATGATCTCGCGCTGCCAGTAGCGCTGCTTGTCGGTCTGGCCCGCGGCCGCCGCGAAGTCCGCCAGTTTCTGCCGCGCTTCGATCGAATCGGCCACCGGCGATGGATAGGTGCCGACGAACCGCTCCAGCATGCCTACGGCCTTCGGTGTGTTGCCCGCCTTGGCATACAGGTCCGCCGCCTGCAGGTTGGCTTCGCGCTGCACGTCGCGCGACTCGGCCGGGTTGAGCGCGATGCGCTCGAACTCCACCGCGGCCTGTCCAGCCTGGCCGGTCTCCCCATAGGCCACGGCCAGCTTCTTGGTGACGTCGGCGGTGAATTCGCTCTTCGGATTGCTGGAGCGGAAATGCTCGAGCACCTGTATGGCGCGCGGCCAGTCCTTGAGGTTCACGAGCTGCGCGCCGGCGTCGTACTCGGCCTGCGCGGCGATCTTCGAGCTGCCCGCCACCTGCGAGATGCGCAGGAAATCCTCGACCGCGCCGGCCGCATCGCCCGACTTCTGCTTGGCCTCGGCCTGGCGATACACCGCCGAGGCGATGCGTTCGGTCAGATCCGCGCGCATCTTGTCGTTGGGCGGCAGCAGGTCGCGCGCCGCAATGTAACCCTTCTCCGCTTCGGGGAAATTGAGCAGGTCGAAATTCGACTGGCCGATGATGGTGTACGCGATGCGCCGCTTGGGCGCGTCGGCCGGCGGCTGGTGCGCGAGCACCAGGTTCGCGACTTCGATGGCGCGCTGCAGGTCCTGGGTGGCGAAGATGTCTTCCGCCGCGCGCGTCAGCACGCCGGTGCTGTCCGGATGCTCGGGAAAGCTGGTGCCGAATTTGACGCTGGCGTCCACCGCCGCCTTGTGCGCCTCGGCCTTCTCGGCCGCCGGCAGGGTCGCCTCATATCGCCCGTAGGATTCGAGCGCGGCATACGCCGCCGTCGCCGAGCGCGGATTGCGCGGGTAGTTGTAGGCGGTCTTCGCGAATTCCGCGGACGCGCCACGGTAGTCCTGCGCCGAGTACAGCGCCTCGGAGAGCAGGTAGTTCGTGCCGAAGGATTCCGGATCGTCCGGGAAGGACTCGAGGTAGGTGCGGTACCAGCGCGCCGCCTCCAGGAACTGCTCGGCCTTCTTGGTCTTCTGCGCCTCGGCGTGGAAGTACGTCGCCACGTCCTTGAGATTGAGCTTCAGCTCCCGGGCGATGTTCGGGTAGTCGGCCTTGTTGCGGCCCTGCCAGAAGCTGGTGCCGTAGTTGTACAGCGCCACGTATTCGCGCTTGCCCTCGAGCACGAGCTCGGTGAAGCCGCCCTTGCGGTAGGCCTCGATGGCCTGCTGCGAAAGTCCCGGCGCGAACTCGCTGTTCGGCTCGCGCGTGGCGAAGGCGCGATACACGGCCGCCGCATCCTGGAAGCGTTCCTTCTCGACGTACAGGTCGCCGAGGCGTGAATAGATCACCGGCGCGTACGGCGGATTGTTGTGCGCGGAGACGAACTTCTCGATGGCCGCCACCGAGTCGTCGTCGTACGAGAACGTGACCGCCATGACGCGCAAGGTGTCGTCCGCGAGCTCACGGCTGGCGCGCGGCAGCTTGTCGAGCGGGATCAGCTTGTGCGTGGTCTTCGACAGCATGGTGCGGTCGAGGACACCGGCGAATGACGGCAGGCTGTCGTCGTTCAGTCCCTGCTTGAACAGCGACCAGCCGTGCTTGTACAGGCTCTGGGTCAGGAACGTCGACTTGTCACCGTGGCTCACGACGTAGCCGTAGGCGTCCTGGGCCGGCCGGTACTGTTTCGCCGAGAACAACAGCTCGCCGCGCCGGAACTGCACCTCATCCATCTGTGGCGACTTCGGGTAGCGGCGCAGGATGTCGTCGAGCGTGGCCAGCGCCTTCTCCGGCTGACCCGTGGTTTCGTAGGCGCGCGCGAGCTGGTAGAGCACCTGATCATTGCGCGGATAGTCCGGGTAGCTCTTCAGCAGGTTGGTGTACAGCTTGATCGCCTCCGCGCCCTGCGCGTCGATCATGGAGGCTTCACCCGCCATGCGATCGCTCTCGCCGGCTTCCATGTTCAGGTCGGCGAGCCGGCGCAGCGCTTCGGCGCGCAGCTGCGGATCCGTCTTCTGCAATTCCAGGAAGCGCCGGTAGTTTTCCATGGCGCGCTGGCTGCTGGCCTCGACCTTTTGTTCGGGCTGCACCACGACGGGACGCGTCGCCAGGTCGGCGATGGTCTTTTCCTTCTTGCGGGTGGCCGCCGGCGCGTTCAGCACGACGCCCGCGCACAGCGCGGCAACGGCTGCAGTGATCAGTTTGCGGGTGTGCCGCGGCTTCATTTCGGCGCCTCGGGCGGAGTGCCGGAAGTGTCGACAGCCGGTTCCACTGAATCCGTAGGTTGTGAGGCCGGCGCGCTGTCAGCGGGGGCGGACGTGGACGGGGATTCCGCGGGCGCAGGCTGCGGCGGCTCGGCGGCCGGCGCAGGAGCAGCGCCATCCAGCGGCGCGGCTGCCTCATCCGCCGGCGACACGTTTTCGAGCTCGCCCTGGGATTCCTGCGGCGCGGCCGCCGGCGCGGCGCTGGGCGGTGCCGCGGCGCGGTCATAGATGGCCGCGAGGGCGAAGCGGGCCTGGATCTGATACGTGCCGATGCGCTCCTTCTGCTGCTCCAGCTCGTTGCGCGCCAGGCTCTCCAACAATCCATTCTGCTGTTTCGCGACCGCGGCGAGCCGCACCTGCGCGGCATCCAGCCGCGCGCGCAACGCTTCGACGCGCGCCGCGAACTCGCCGGTGTTGTTGGGCATGGAACTGCGCGCCTTCTGCACGCGGACCCAGCGGTTCTGCGCCTCGCGCAACGACTGGTCCAGGTCCTTGAGCGTGCGTCGCTCGTTCCACACGCGCGCCTTGAAGCTCTCCGCGAGGCGCCAGTACAGCACGCCCTTGGCGAGCCGCGTCTTCTCGCGGATCGCGTTGGTCTCTTCGTCGTCGGGCGCCGTCAACAGCGCGGCCTCGAGCCGCATGATGCGCGCCCACTGGTCGCGCTCCTCGGGCGTGCCCAGTGCCGCGACGTCCTGCCCGCTTTCCACCTGGTCGAGCTGGCCGCCCGCGTCCGCGCGCTCGCCGGTGTACTGGTCGAGCCGGCCGGAGGCGAGCACGGCGTCGGCCTGCGGCACACGCTCGGCGTAGGCCTTCTCGCGCGTGTCGAGCATGTCGTCGAAGGCCACGATGCTGTCCTGCCATTTCGCGAGCGTGCCGCCGAGGAATGCCAGGTCGCGGTAGTTCTTCAGGCCTTCCTGGAAGTCATGGCCCGCGAGCAGGTGATACAGGTAGCGCGATTCGGGTGCGTTCGGAATCTCTCGTAGCTGCCAGAACCAGCCATAGTGGTCGTTCTCGTCACGCTTCAGCAGCTTGTCGAGCATCGTGCCATCGTTGATCTCGACGATGGACGCGTCGATGTTCGCCGTCTCCGAGTCGAACGAACGGATCGCGGTCTCGTAGTTCTCGGCGGCTTGCGCGTTCGCGTTGAGCTTGGCGAAGGCGTAGGGAATGGCCAGGTACGCCTCCTGCACCGCCGAATCGAGCAGGTTGCGATCGCGCAGCTCCATCCAGGGCGTCAGCGCCTGCTGGAACTCGCCTTCGGCGGCGTCGGCCCAGCCCACGCCGAGCAAGGCCTTGTTGGAGAACGGGCCATCGAGGCGCACGCGCTCGAGTACCGGCTTGGCGAGCGCCGGCTGGTTGTTCTGCAGGTACGCATAGCCCAGCGCGAGATTCGCGCGATCGCGCAACGCACGCAGCTCGCGGCGTCCGGACTCGAGCGTGCCGACGCTGCTCAGGAAGGGATCGGCCTCGCTCACCAGTCCCTTGCGAACCAGCGCGACACCGAGGTTGTACTGCGCATAGGCCAGCCAGTCGGACTGTTCCTTGCGGCCGCGCCAGGAATTCAGCAGCGCGATGGCTTCGTCGAATCGCTGCTGGCGCATCAGGATGTTGCTGAGCAGGTGCAGTCGCTCGGCTTCCAGGTCCGGCGTGAGCCGCCCCTGCACTTCCTTGATGGCGCGCTCGGCGCGATCCAGGTAGCCGCGCGCGTACCAGACCTTGCCCAGGTAGAACCAGGCGCGATTGCGCACGCCTTCCGGCACCGACTGCGTGAGCAGCGTTTCGAAGCGCTCGCCGGCCTCGTTGTGCAATCCCAGCGATAGATAGAGGCCGCCGAGCAGCAGATTGGTCTCGGCGTCGTGATGCGGCATGCGACCCCACTGCTGGTAGGCCAGCAAGCGCGTGATCGCGTCGAGATCCTTGCCCTGGTAGTAGTAGAAGAGCGCATCACCGAAGTGCAGGTCGCGCACCACGGTCGGCGACAGCTTGTCGACCTCGGGCTTGGCGGCCATCGCGGGAGGCGCGCACGCCGGCAGCAGCGCCAACCCGGCGCCGAGACCCGCGGCGATGCGCGCGATTGCCTTCACGCTGGCCTTCATGGGCGCGACTGCTATTCCCAATCCTTGATCGCAAACTCGGGTTGGCCCTTGCGCTGCCGGTCGGTGATCTTGAGCTCGAGGTACTTGGCGCCCACGCCCTTCTCGAACTTCAGGTTCGCGCCGCGCTTGTAGTCGCGCTCGTTCGGACCCTTGCCGTTGAAGAACGCGACCAGCTGGTGTTCGCCCACCTTGAGGTTGCCGAGATACACGCGGTGCACGCCGCCCTTGAGCAGCGCCTCCGCCTCGCGCGGCGTGTACAGGTAGTTGGCCACTTCCTTGTTGTCGATCTTGAGCGTGAGCGAATCGAGCGCGAAGAACTCGCCGATGTCCATGGAGACGAACACCGCCACCTGCGTGTTCGCCGGGAACAGCAGCTCCTCCTCGAGCACGAACAGTTCCTTGTTGAGATCCACCACGTCTTTCTTCAGGCCCTGCACGGTCTCATCGAGCGCGCGCGTGTCCGCCGGCGGCTCGCCCGATTCCGGCGGCGCCGGGGTCGCGCCATCCGGCGGCGTGAGCAACGTGCCCTGCGGCGCATCCGACACGCTGGCCGGCGCGCTGTCCGCCGGCGGCGAGCTCGCCTCGGCGGCGGGCGCCGCGGCTTCTGGATTGGCGGCGGGCGCCGGCGGTGCGTCCTGCGCGAGGAGCGGAGTCGCGAGCAGCGCGAACGCCAGGCAGGCGGCGACGCGGACGATGCGGTGGGTGTGCATAGGATTACTCGTCAATTCATTCGTTCAGGAGAGTGCGCAATTCGCGCACGTACATGGCTTCGTCACTGGCCTTGAATTCGCGATGCGCGGCACGCAGCACGCCTTCGCGATCGACGAACACGGTCATCGGCAACCGGTCGACGCGGTAGTCGCGCCCGGTGTTCGCGGGGGTGGAGATCAGCAGCGGGAATTTCACGTCCTGCGCGCGCGCGAATTTCCTGGCGCGGGCCACGTTGTCGTCGAGGTTCACGCCGATCACCGTGAGGCCGGCGCTGGCGTAGGTCTTCGCGATGCGATCGAGCGCGGTGAGCTGCGCACGGCAGGTGTTGCAGCCGCCGCTCCAGAAGCTGACCACCACCACTTCGCCACGATGCTCGGAGATGCGCACGTTCTCGCCGGTGAGGCCACGCGCCACCAGGTCCGGCGCCGGCTTGCCGACGAGGTCGTATTTCTCCGCGGCGGATCCCGTGAGCGAGATGGCGAGCAACAGCGACGCAAACGCTGCAATGCGCGCGGGGAATGCGGCCACGGCCCTCTCTAACAAACAAGCGCTCACGAATGTTTTAACTTCAATGGGTTACCGGACAAGCGAAACCGGATTTCCACGCCCTGGGACGCACGAAACCCTCGCATAGCCCACTTAACAATGTCAACGAAACGCGCCGCCGTTTCGGCAAAGAATTCATCGCGCTTCCGCGGCCTCAAAATGAAAGAGGGAGCGTCGGCAACACGCGACAACGCTCCCTCGGGACGGTATGCAGGCGCGTGCTAGACCGGGTTGCTCACCGTGCCGTTGCACACCGGAGCGAGCATTATTAACGAGTCGCGCGCACCGCCGAGGCCGTTGCCGGGGAACAGGGTCTGGAACTGCCCTTCCTGCCCATGCAGCGCCATGTAGTTGAGGACGACGGTTTCCACCAGCAGGTTGACCGCGTTGGCGGATGGCGCCGAGGTCGTGACCACGTCGCCGCCGGCGCTGTACGAACCGATCTGCATCCGGGTGGGATCGCGGAACGCCACGCGTCCCGTCGGCTTGTAGACCAGTACGAACGAAGCCGCCGTCGCCTGGTTGTCGCTGGCCCAGTCGAGCTTGCCGCGGCCGTCGATGCTGTTGTTCACCACGCCGTTCGCCGACAGCGCGCCGTCGCTGAACACGTAGATCATCAGCGGGATCTGCTTGCGCGCCGCGTA
>DASTRL010000037.1:0-11851 GCA_035761265.1 Steroidobacteraceae bacterium | reverse complement strand
GCTCTTCGCGGTGGCTTCGCGCGAGATCATGTCGTAGACCGCGTAGTCGCGGCCGGCCACGCCGGCATAGGTCGCGCTGGTCAGCACGCCGTTCTCGACCGTGTAGCCCGGCTCCGGCGCCTGCGCACGCGCGAAGTTGCCACCCCACAGCATGAAGTTGCGGTTGTAGTTGTTCGCGTCCATGTCGGAGAGGAAGCCGCTCAGGCCCAGCGTCAGGTCGTCCGAGGGCTTGAACTGCATCTCCAGCAGGCCGCCCTTGCGATCGCGCACCTGCTCGAACAGTGTCGCGCCAATCAGGCCGGGAGCCTGCACGCCGACCAGGTCCGGATTGGTGGCGGCCACCGGGTCGGTGTCGGCGATCGTGAAGAAGCCGCCCGGGATTTCCTGCGCGTCACGCCGCAGTGCCCGTTCCTGCTTGAACACCTGCAGCAGCACGCCGAAGGTGCCGGCTTCGTTCTTGTAATTGAACAGGCCCGAAAGCTGCGGATCGTACGAGTCGGCCTGATCGGAATACACGCTGCCGAGGGAGGCTTCGAAAGTCACCGACTTGTCGAATTGAAATGGCTTGCGCGTAATGATGTTGACCGTTCCCGTCGTGCCGCCTTCCTGCAGTCGGGCCTGGGAGGACTTGTTGACTTCCACCGAGCTCACGAGCTCGGAGGGCAGCAGCGTGTAGCTGACGCTGCGGCCGACGTTGTTGCCCTGGCTCAGCACGAACCAGTCCGCGGAGCCGACGCTGTGACCGTTGATCAGCGTCTGGGTCAGGCTCGGGCTGGTGCCCCGCAGGCTGACGCGGTCGGCCTCGTCGAATCCGCCTTCGTCGGCGCTCGACGAGCTGATGTTCACGCCGGGCAGGCCGCGCAACGCATCGGCGACGTTGTGCGCCGGAAGCTTGCCGACGTCCTCGGCCGTCACCACTTCCAGGCGCGCGTTGGCATCGCGCTTGACGTCGAGCGATTGCTGGATGCTCGCGCGGATGCCGGTGACCAGGATCTCCTCGACTTCCTCGCCGGCGGTCGAAGAAGCCGCGGCCGTCTGGGCGGATGCGGACTGGTGATATAAGGCGAACGCAATCGCCGTACCGAGCAACGTCGATCGTCGGATGTTCATGGACTCGTACTCCCCGTTGTTCTGATTGAGGACCAATTAGAGGCCAATATAGTACCACTTGGACAAAAATGCCAAGTGAGTTTGATACCAATAAGCCGACGAGCCCGTTTATTCAGAAAAAACAGATAACTATGTGAAAGCATCCCTGCCATGAGGCACCAATTGGTATTGCATTGGTAATACTCAGATGGCATGGTTTGCACACTTCAAGGGGAAAACGTCTTGCCAAGTCTTTCGCAGGTATTGCCGCCGCTCGACGAATCGAGCGCGCAGCCTCTGTATCAGCAACTGCAGCGCGCGCTGCGGGGCGCCATCGAGAACGGCATCATCGCGCCCGACGATGCGCTGCCGCCGGAACGCGACCTGGCGGAGATGCTCAAGGTGTCGCGCATCACCGTGCGCAAGGCCATCGACGAGCTGGTCGAAGACGGATTGCTGATCCGCAAGCAGGGCTCGGGCACGTTCGTCAGCAATCGCGTCGAGAAGAATTTCGCGAAGCTCACGTCCTTCTCCGAGGACATGCGCGCTCGCGGCCGCCAGCCGCGCAGCGTATGGCTGAACCGCGCCCAGGGCACGGTGACTCCGGAGGAATCGCTGACGTTGCGCTCCAGCCCGGGCACGCCGGTGTTTCGCTTCCATCGCATCCGCTACGCCGACGACGCGCCCATGGCCATCGAACACGCCACCGTGATCGCGAGCTGCCTCGGATCGCTCGACGACGTGGAGAATTCGCTGTACGAGGCGCTCGAGCGCACGGGCAATCGCCCGGTGCGTGCGCTGCAGCGCCTGCGCGCGGTGCTGCTGACGGCCGAGCAGGCCAAACTACTCAAGGCGCAGGAAGGCGAAGCGGGACTGCTGGTGGCGCGCGTCGGGTATCTCAAGGACGGCCGCGCGGTGGAGTATTCGCAGTCCTGGTACCGCGGTGAAATCTACGACTTCGTCGCGGAGTTGAGCGCCAGCACGTGACGACGCAGATGTACCTGGAGGCCGCCGAGGCCGCCGACGCGGTGGCGCAGCAGCTTGCGCATAACGCGCCGTTGCTGGCTCGCGTCGGCGCGTCGTTGCGGGCACGGCCGCCGCGAGCCGTGGTCACCTGCGCCCGCGGCAGCTCGGATCATGCCGCCACCTACGCCCGCTACCTGGTCGAATCGCACACCCAGGCGCTCACCTCCTCCGCCGCGCCGTCGCTGAGCTCGATCTACGACGCCAGCACCGACATGCGCGAGGTGCTGTTCATCGCCATCTCGCAATCCGGCAGGAGTCCCGATCTGCTCGCCGCGACGCAGAACGCGAAGAGCGGCGGCGCCATGACGCTGGCGCTGTGCAATACGCCCGATTCACCGCTGATGCAGGCCGTCGACGTCGCGGTCCCGCTGCACGCGGGGACCGAAAAAAGCGTCGCCGCGACCAAATCGTACATCGCCTCGCTCGCCGCCATCGCGCAGCTCGTGGCGCATTGGAGCCAGGACCTGCCCCTGTCCGCGTCGCTGGCGCATCTGCCGGCGCTGCTGGCGCGCGCCTGGCGCTGCGACTGGAGCGCGGGCGTCGCGGCACTCACCGGCGCAGTGAACCTCTACGTGGTCGGTCGTGGCTTCGGTCTCGGCATCGCGCAGGAGGCTGCGCTCAAGCTCAAGGAGACCTGCGGACTGCATGCCGAGGCCTTCAGCTCGGCGGAGATCAAGCACGGCCCCATGGCGCTGGTCGGCGAGGGCTTCCCGGTGCTGATGTTCGCGCAGGACGATGACACGCGCGCCGGTATCGAGGCACTGGCGGCGGAGTTCGCGGCTCGTGGCGCGCGCGTGCTGCTCGCGGGCGGTTCTGCGCCACGCGCCATCCCGCTGCCGACGATCGACGCGCCCGCGGTGCTCGAGCCGATACTCGCGATCCAGTCGTTCTACGCCATGGCCAACGCGCTGAGCCTGGCGCGCGGACTGAATCCGGATCGCCCGCCGCATCTCGACAAGGTGACCGAGACCGTCTGATGCTGCTGGCCTTTCGCAACGGGAGAATCCTCACCAGCGCCGGCATCGAATCGGACCGGACGCTGCTGGTGCGTGACGCTCGCATCGAAGCCGTGCTCGGCGCGCGCGAAGTGGTGGGCGCGGATCAGGACATCGACCTCGGCGGCGGACTGCTCGTACCCGGCTTCATCGACTGCCAGGTAAACGGCGGCGGCGGCGAGTTGTTCAACGACGACCCGTCGGTGGAGACCATTGCCGCGATCGGCCAGGCGCATCGCCGCTTCGGCACCACCGGATTCCTGCCCACGCTGATCAGCGACGACCTGGACGTGGTGGCGCGCGGCATCGGGGCGGTGCGCGCGGCGATCGCGCGCGGCGTGCCGGGCGTGCTCGGCATCCACGTCGAGGGACCCTTCCTCAACGCGGCGCGACGCGGGGTGCACGACGCGAGCAAGCTGCGCGAGCTCGACGCGGCGGCCGTCAAACTACTGACCCAGCCTCACGGCGGCGTCACCATGGTGACGCTGGCGCCGGAGCGCACCACCCCGGCATACATCCGGCAGCTCGCCGACGCCGGCGTGATCGTCTCGGCCGGGCACACGAACGCCACGTTCGAGGAGCTGCAGCCGGCCTTGCGGGCGGGGCTGCGCGGCTTCACGCATCTTTTCAACGCCATGTCGCCTCTGGGCTCGCGCGAGCCCGGCGCCGTGGGCGCCGCCCTGGCGGACGATTCGAGCTGGTGCGGGCTCATCGTCGACGGCCATCACGTGCATCCCGAGGTCATGAAGCTGGCGCTGCGTGCCAAGCGCCACGACCGCTTCATGCTGGTTTCCGACGCCATGCCCAGCGTGGGCGCCGACGTGAAGTCCTTCGTGCTCAACGGCCGGCCCATCCGCGTCGTGGACCGCAAGCTCGTCGATGAGGAAGGCCGCCTCGCGGGCGCCGATCTCGACATGGCGAGCGCCGTGCGCAATGCGATGAGCATGCTCGACCTGCCGCTGGTCGAGGCGCTGCGCATGGCCAGCGCCAACCCCGCGGATTTCCTCGCCCTGCGCGACGCCGGGCGCATCGCGCCGGGGCAGCGCGCCAACCTCGCATGGCTCGACGAGCAACTGCGGGTGCGCGAGACCTGGATCGACGGATCGAAGGGCTGAAGACTCGACGCGCGACGGTGATTCACCGCCGCGTGAAGCGCACGCCGCCGAATTCCAGGTAGTTTGGCACGGCGGAGGCACCGGGCTCGAAGCGCACCACCTCGCCCTGCGCCAGATCACTTCGGGACTGCGCCGCGGATGGACTATTCGTCCTTGCGCTCCGGCCCGGGTCGCTTGGCCAGCTTCCTCTGCAGCGAGCGGCGATGCATGCCGAGCATGCGCGCGGCCGCCGAGACATTGCCGTCGGTGGCACGCAGCGCCTGCTGGATGTGCTCCCATTCGAGGCGGCTCAGCGGAATCATGGTCTCGGGGTCATCCGCGGACGGCGGCGCGTCCTCCTTGAGCGCGCGCAGGATCGCCTCGACGTTCACCGGTTTCAGCAGATAGTCATCGGCGCCGAGCTTGATGGCTTCCACCGCCGTCGCGACGCTGGCGAAGCCGGTCATCAGCAGGATGCGCATCCGCGGATGCGCGGCGCGCAGTGGCTGGATGAGCCGCAAACCCGAATCCTTGCCGATGCGCAGGTCGACGAGCGCGAAATCCAATGGCGCGGCGGCAGCGCTCGCCAGGGCATCGGCGATGTTCATGGCGGTGGTCGTCGCTATGCCGCGTCTCGCGAGCGACCGCTGCAGCGCGCGCAGGAACATCGCGTCATCGTCGATGAGCAGGCCGTTCACGATTTGACCGTGCCCGGAAGGCGGAACGACACCGTGATGCCGCGCCCTCCCGGCGCTTCCCGCATCGAAAGTTCGCCACCGAGACTCTCGACGGTGGCGTGCGAGAGCGCGAGCCCGATGCCGAGGCCGTCGGGCTTGCTGGTGCGAAACAGCGTGCCCGGCAACAGCGGCACGGTCTGTTTGAATCCGCGGCCGTAGTCCCGGATGTGGCCCGACAGCGTGTTGCCGTCGACGTCGAGTGCCAGCTCCACCGTCCGCGTGCCGGTCTGCTCGCCCGCGTCCGCCGCATTGTTGAGCAGCGCCAGCAGCAGATGCCCGGCCGCGGGATTCACCAGTTCGCGGCCGGTGGCGCTGCCGGAGCGGCGCAACTCGATGGCCGGCCTGACGAGAAGCCACCGATCGATGACGTTCTCGAGATTCACCGGATTGGCGAGACCCGACGCTCCCGACGCCGCGGGCATCGCGAGCTCGCGCACCCGATCGCGGCACTGGCCGATCAGCGCCTGCATGGTCACGAGTTCCTCGCGATCGATGCCCGACATCCGTTCGGCCAGGTCGTCGGTCATCAGTGTCAGGGTCGCCAGGGGCGTGTTCAGTTCATGCGCCACCGAGGCGGCATGAGTGGCCAATACGATGATGCCTTCGTTGCGCGCGAACCGTTCGCGCAGGCTCGCCACCTCGCGCTCGCGTTCGCGCCACGCCGCCGCCACGCGCGCGAGAAACACCAGGATCACCGCGGCGGACATCACGAAATTCACCAGCATGCCCACCATGTGCAGGTTGAAGGCATCGCCCATCATGCCGTGCACGTGCGGCAGCGGCCGTGCCAGCGCCGCGGAGATTCCATAGCCGAGAATGGACAGCGCCGCCGTTCCCCACACCCACGAGGCCGGGAGCACCAGGATGGACATCGCCATGGGCAGCAGGAACAGCGAAGAGAAGGGATTCTCGATGCCGCCGCTGAAGCTCACTTGCCAGGTGAGCACCACGATGTCCACGGCCAGGTGCGCGAAGATTTCCGCGGGCCCTGCCTCGCCGCCGCGCGCGGCGCGCCACCACGCGTACACGTTGAATGCCGCCAGCGCGCCGACACCGGCCCACAAAGGCGCCGGATCCAGTGCCACCTGCATGGGGCCGGTGACCACCGCGATCGTGATGGCTTGGCTCGCGACGGCCAGCCAGCGCAGGTTGCAGAGCTGCCGCAGAAACGATCGCGACGCCGAATTCAATGGCATTTGCATGGCAGCAGCTTCCGCATCTCGCACATGTCGAGGTAACCCCAGGACGTGAATGATCGGCGAAAGCGGTCATCGTGTGCCAGACGAGGCCGCATCGATCCGGCCTGCGTCAATTTGCCGCATCCGTCGCCCTGCCGGTAGTTCATAGAATTCCGGCCGGGCGCGCGCCGCGCTCTCTTTCGACAGGTCCAGTGACAGAAATGATTTCGCGCGTCCGGCAATCCATCACCCGGCTGAGCTGCGTGATGCTCGCCTGCGCGGGGCGCGCGCTCGCGGATCCATCGGACGCAAAGGACCTCGAGGAGGTGCTCGTCGTGGGCCAGCGGGATGCGCCGATCACGGTGGTACCCAGAGGTCTATCCGTATCGCTCGGCGACACCCAGTTCGCGGCCATCAACGCGCTCAACGCCGAAGACCTGATGAAGTACGCGCCGAACTTCTTCGTCCGCAAGCGCTTCGCGGGCGACGACAACGCCGTGGTCGCGCTGCGCGGGACCAACACCGTGCAGAGCGCGCGCACACTCGTGATGGTCGATGGCTTCGTGGTCTCGAACTTCCTCGGCAATTCCTACAGCTTTCCACCCAAGTGGAATGTCGTGGGCCCGTCGGAGATCCAGCAGTTCGACATCGTTTACGGGCCCTACTCCGCGCGCTATGGCGGCAACTCCATGGGCGGAATCGTGTCGGTCACCACGCGTGAACCCACCGAAAGCGGCGGCTACCTGACGCTGCAATCCTTCGCCATGCCTTTCGAGGAATACGGCTTCGACGAGACCTTTCAGGGTTACAGCGTCGAGGCCGGCGGCACATGGAAGGGTGAATCGAGCCCGTGGTCGCTGCGCGTCGGCGCGCGGCATTTCGACAATGTCGGCCAGTCGATGACCTACAACCTGCTGACGCCGGCCAACGGCATGGGCACGCCCGTCGAAGGCGCGTTCGACGATCCGCGCCTGGCGACGCCGGTATTCGGCGCCGCCTCGCCCGAGGACGTGACGCAGGATCAGCTACGTTTGCGCCTGGGCTATGAATTCAGCGGTGGCTGGAAACTCGATGCCCTCTTCTTCGGATGGCTCACCAACCAGGACCTCACCGACACGCGCAGCTTCCTCATCGATGCCGCCGGCGAGCCCGTATACCAGGGGCGAGTCACATTCGACGGCGTCACCTACGACGCCACGGGCCTGAACTTGTCGTTGGTCGAGCGTCGCGAATATCTCGCCGGCATCAAGGCTTCCGGTGAGCTGCTCGGCTGGGACGTGACCGCGAATCTCTCGCGTTACTGGATCGACTCGCAGGACACGCGCACTTCACGCGACTACGCCACCGGCGTCGCGAATGGCGCCGGCACCATCAGCCTGCTCGACGAGCCGGGTTGGTGGACACTCGATGCGGGCATCGAAAGACGTTTTGCGAGTCACCGGCTCGCGTTCGGCATCAACGCGAACCAGTATCACACCCGCCAGGACACCTTCGACACGACGAACTGGCGCGCGGCGGCATCGCCGCAGTTCAATGCAGCCACTTTCGGCAGCACGCGCACCGCGGGCCTCTATGCCGAGGATGAAATCTCGCTGACCCCGAAGACATCGCTCACGCTCGGAGGTCGGTTCGATCGTTGGCAAGCCTACGACGGCGGTGTCGGCAAACAAGTGTCTGGCGCCGCGGCCTTCGACGCGTACCCGGGAAAGCACGACGGCGCATTCAGCCCCAAGCTCAGCGTGCAGACCGCGCTCGCCGATGACTGGAACCTGCAGTTGAGTCTCGGCGAAGCCACCCGCTTCCCGACCGTCGGCGAGCTGTTTCAGGGCCGCTTCGACGACGTCACGCGCGCCATCGATCCGCAGAGCTTCGACCCCGATCTGAAACCTGAGCATTCGCGCGATGCGAACCTGATCCTGCGAAAGAGCTTCGGGAACCTCCGCCTGACCTCGAGCCTGTTCTATCAGGACATCGAAGACGCCATCTTCAGCTTCTCCGGCCTCAATCAGTTCGGCACCGTGATCTCGAACTACAAGAACATCGATCGCGTGCGGCAGTTCGGCCTGGAGGTCATGGCCGAAGCCAACGACGTGCTGATCGACGGCCTCGACGTGGACTTCAGCGTCGCGCGCATCGACGCCCGCACGGTGCGCAATGATTCGAACCCGGCGGCGGAGAACCAGAAGTTTCCGCGCATCCCGGACTGGCGCTCGAGCGGCAACATCCGTTATCGCGTGGCGCCGGGCGTCAAGGCATCGCTGGGATGGCGGTATGCCAGCCGCCCCGACTCGGACCTGTTTGGCCTCGTGCGCGGCGATGCCTACGGCTTCCAGACGGAGTACTTCTTCATCGACACGCGCGTGTCGTGGGACGTCAACGACGCCGTGCAGGTGAGCCTCGGCGTGGACAATCTCACCAACATGCAAGCCTACGTCTCGCACCCGCTGCCGCAGCGCACCGGCTTCGCCGAGCTGCGCATGAAATTCTGAGCGCGCCGCATCGATGAACGCCAGGACCTACCGCGCCATCTGGCGCTGGCATTTCCACGCCGGGCTCTTCTGCATTCCTTTCATCGTGCTGCTCGCGATCACGGGATCCATCTACTTGTTCAAGCCGCAGATCGACGCGCTGGCGGACCGCGACGTGGACCGGCTGACTCTGAGCGGCCCGGCCGCGCCGCCCAGCGCGCAGATCGCCGCGGCGCAGGCCAGCGCACCGGGATCGCGACTCGTGGCTTATGAGATGCCGCAGGACCCTCACCACGCCGTGCGCATTCACCTGCGCCTGCCGGACCAGTCGCGCCGCGTCGTGTACGTACATCCCGTGAGCCTTCGGGTGTTGAAAACCTTGGATCCCGAGCGGCGGCTGACGGAATTCGTGAAGACCATTCACGGCGAGCTGCTGGTCGGCAATGCCGGATCGATCTTCGTGGAGCTCGCGGCGTGCTGGGCCATCGTGATGATCCTGACGGGCCTGTATCTATGGTGGCCGCGCAGCGCGCAGGGACTGGCGGGCGTGCTCTATCCGCGGCTGCGCTCCCCGAACGGCACGTTCTGGCGCGACCTGCACGCCGTGACGGGCATCTGGATATCCTGCCTGGCGCTGTTCCTGCTCCTGACGGCCTTGCCGTGGACGACCGTATGGGGCGGTGCTCTCAAGGGCCTGCGCAGTGTCGCCGCGGCCTCCGAAGTGAAACAGGACTGGGCCACCGGACGTGCCTCTGGATCCGATGCCCCCGATGAGCACAGCGAGCATCGCGCGCACGCGATGGGCGAGGAAGTCATGTCGATGCCGTTCTCGATCGACGCGGTGGTGCCCAAGGTGGCGGGCTTGCAGATCGCAGCGCCCGTGCTCGTGCAGCCGCCCACCTCGAACCTGCATGCATGGACGATCCGCGGCGAATCGCAGAACCGCCTGCTGCGCCGCGAGCTCGCCATCGATGCACACACCGGCGTCATTGTTCGCGACCAGGGTTTCGCGCAGCGGCCATTGCTGGACCGCGTCATCGGCGTCGGCATTTCCGCGCACGAGGGTCAGCTCTTCGGACTGGCGAATCAGTTGCTGGGCCTGCTGGCCGCGATCGGACTGATCACGCTGTGCATCTCGGCCATCGTCCTCTGGTGGCGCCGGAGGCCGGAAGGCGGGCTCGGCCTGCCAGCGCCCAAGGTGCCCGGGTTCCGGATCGAGCGCGGCGTGGCCGCCCTGATCCTCGTGCTCGCGATCCTGCTGCCGGTATTCGGCGCCTCACTACTGCTGGTCGCGGCCGCGGATCGCTGGATCTTCGGCCGGCCATCGGCGCCCGCGCCTGGGGGCCCGTAGCTCGAGCAGCGTCAATGGCTCGTGCGTGCGAGGATCCGGTCGAGATATGCCTGGGCCGAAGGCATTTCGGACTGCGACAGCCAGAACACGGCGCGCTTGCGTTGTTCGCGCGACAGGGTCTGATCCTCGGCCGCGGCGATCAGCGCCTTGGTGCTTCGCTCGCCCGGCAACAGCGACAGCGCAAAGACCGCGTGCTCGCGCACCTCGTCGTCCGTGTCGTTGCGCAGCGCCGCGCCGATGGCCTGCTCCGCGCCGGGATTGCCGCTCTGCGCCAGCCAGAACACCGACCATTTGCGCGTGGACGCGCGCGGGTGGTGCGTAAACCCGACCAGCGCCTGATTGGCAACCTCACCGCGATGCATCGCGAGCGCGGCCAGCGCATCGCGGCCGACGGAGTCACGGTCGTTCTCGTCTTCATCCACGCGCTCCTGCCGCACCTGCGTCGCCAGCCAGCGCGCACTGTCGTCCGTCGCGATGCCGCTCAGCTCCAGTACCGGCGTCCTGGTTTCCACCGGGCACGAGGCCGACAGTACCTGCAGGCGCTCGACCTTGCCGCCGGCGAATCGCGCGTAAACCTTCACGGCGTCCGTGGTGTCGTCGTGATTGCGCGTGCCATAGCCCTGCCGCTGCCCATCGAGCTGGCAGGTCATCTGTTCGTCGTCCGCATGCTTCCAGCTACTGAAGCAGCACCACGCCGGCGCGCCGTCGACGGCCGGCACCTGCCAGCTCGCCCAGCCATCGCGGGGCAGCGGCAACTCGCCCGCCCTCAGCGGCGCCATGGCGGCGCAGGCCAGGGCCGCGAAGGCAGCCGCTCGATAGTTAGACTTCATTTCTGCGCCTCCGCGGTCTTCTTCTCCAGCGCGGCGTCGATGGCCTGCAACGCGGCATCGCCATTGATCATGGAGAGCATGCGCAGCAGCGAGCGCTTCTCGTCGGCGGATTTCGCGCCGCGATACAGCGCCAGCAACCCCTGCTCGTCCTGCGCGATCAGCATGCCCTGCGTTGCGGCTTCGCGGATCTCGGCATCGGTGCTGCGCGTGTAAATGTCGCGCAACGCGACGCGTGCCTCATCGCCCTGCACGATGCCGATCCTGCGCACCGCCTCGACCCGCACCGCGTGTTCGCCCGTGCCCTCGGCGATCTTGCGCAGGCCGGCCAGATCGCCGCTGATGGCCATGGCATCCACCAACCCGCGCGCGGCGTTCGGCCGGTCGCTGAGCTTGCGCAGCTCGTCGGCCGCGCCCATCACGCCGAGCATGTGGATGGCTTCGGTAGCCTCGTCCTCGGTCTTGGCCTTCAGGGCGGCCTGGTACACGGACTCCTTGCGCCCGGCAATCAGCCAGGCCTGCAGCACCTCGCGCTTGGTGGCCGCGTCGCCCGAGTCGTAGATCGCATCGAGCGAGTCGAGCAGCTTCACATCGCCGCCGATGCCGATGCTGCGGATGGCCTCGCCGCGCAGCGCGCCGTCGGAAGAGCGAACCGCCTGCGCCAGCAAGTCGCGCGCTTCCGGCGTGTCGATCTGGCTGAGGACGAACAGCGCCCGCTTCTTGACCAGCGTCGATTGGGGACCTGACAGCACCTTCTTGATGATGGGCAGCGCGCGATCACCGGGCTGGGCCATCAGCCCTTCCAGCGCCGCCAGCGCGAGTTCCTCATCCTCGTTGGGCGCGCGATCTTTTTCGTCGCGCGCCGCGGACTTCGCGGCCTTCTCCGCGGCCTTGGCCTGCTTCTCAGCCGCCTTCACGGCGGCGGGTGGCTTGGCCGGCGCCGGCGGCGGCGACTGGGCCATCGTCGTTCCGCTCATGGCGATCGCAGCAATAATGGTAGTTAGCTTGTGGTTCATGACGTCCTCGGGCTAAAGCATGTTGGTGGACTCGGCGGCGGAGCCGAGCCGCGTTTGCATGACTCGCATC
>DASTRL010000036.1:0-22884 GCA_035761265.1 Steroidobacteraceae bacterium | reverse complement strand
GTCGACGAGCTCGCGCGCTTCGCGTTTGTTGAGACCCAGCTGATTGAACAGCGCCTCAGCCATCTCCGCTTTCGTCAGAGCCATGCTTTTATTCTCGAAATCCTGCGCCCAGCGTTGCACTCAGATCGGCACGAATCGCGGCTAACAAACGGTCCGCGTCCTCGTCCGCGAGGGTGCGAGAATTGTCCTGAAATATCAAGCCTAAAGCGACACTTTTTCTTCCAGTTTCTATGCCGGGCCCCCTGAACACGTCGAACACCCGGATATCGCGAAGAAGGCTCGACGCAGCGAAGGTTACACGTTCATGTAGTTGTCGCAAAGACACTTTCTCGTCGACGACCACCGCCAGATCGCGTCGCACTCGCGGGAAGCGCGAAATCTCCTCGAAACGCGGCATTTCGGCCGTCAGCGCCGCCGAATAGTCGACTTCGAACAGCACCGGTGCATATGTGAAATCGAGATCCTGCACCAATTGAGGGTGCAACTCGCCAATCCAGCCGATGGTGCTGCCGCGGCGCGTGATCCGGGCGCTGCGTCCCGGGTGCAGGCAGGGCAAGGTGTCCGCGACGAACGCGAACTCTTCTGACGCCCCGCTGCGCGAAAACAGGACGTCGAGATCCTGCTTGACGTCGAAGAAGTCGACGGGCGTCGACTTCATGCCCCACTGCTCGGGCCGACGCGCACCCATGGCGATGCCGGACAGCAAGTCGGTCTCGACTCCACCCGCCTCGAAGCGCGCGCCATGCTCGAAGAGGCGCACCCGATCCTGCTGGCGGCGCTGATTCTCCTGCGCGGCCTTGATCAACCCCGGCCACAGCGACGCACGCATGACGGACATTTCCGTCGATATCGCATTGGCGAGGCGCGGCGTCGCGGCGCCTGGAAACAGTTTTTCCTGCAGCGCGGGGTCGACGAAGGCGTACGTGATCGCCTCCTGGTAACCGCGTGTCGCCAGGATTTCGAGCGCCTGCACTTCGACCGGCGCCGACTCGGCCAGCGCGCGCACGCGCTGGCGCGTCACCGCGTCAGCCTCGGCGATGGCTTCGAACCCGACGATGCGCGCCAGCTCTTCGATGAGATCGGCCTCGATGTTGATGTCGAAACGATGCGACGGCGGCGTGACCAGCCAGCCTTCGGCATCCGCCAGCACGCGCATGCCGAGCGATTCGAGGGTCGTCTTGACGTCGTTGTCGTCGATCGAGGCGCCGAGCAGCTGGGTGACGCGGGCGCGACGCAGCGCGACTTCCAGGCGCTTGGGGAGCGCGCTCGAGTCCTGGGTGACGTGCATGGGTCCCGCCTGGCCGCCGGCCACTTCCAGCAGAAGCTGCGTGGCGCGCTCGATGGCGCGTTCCTGGTGCGCCGGGTCGACGCCGCGCTCGAAGCGTTGTCCGGCGTCCGTCACGAGGCCAAAGCGGCGGCCGCGGCCGGCGACCGCGGCGGGCGTGAAGAATGCGGCTTCGAACAGGATGTCGGTGGTGGTCGCGGTGCAGGAGCTGGCGAGTCCTCCCATGACGCCGGCCATGCCCACGGGGCCATTCGCGTCGGCGATGACCAGCACGTCATCGGTGAGCGCGATTTCCTTGCCATCGAGCAGCGTGGTCTTCTCGCCGGACCTGGCCCAGCGCGCCTCGAGGCCACCCGCAAGCTTGGCGAGATCGTAGGCGTGCATGGGCTGCCCCAACTCCAGCATCACGTATTGCGTGATGTCGACCACCGGACTGATCGGCCGTAGCCCTGCCCGGCGCAACCGCTCCCGCAACCAGGCCGGCGAGACCCGCGTGTTGTCGATGCCCCGCACCACGCGACTCACCAGCTTCGGACACCCCTGCGGCGCCGACAGGCGGGTCGGGAAAGTGGTGCCGGGGAAGGAATCCCGTGAAATCTGAAGGTTCGAGTTTTCCCGGTTTTCCTTCCCCGGCACCGATTTCCCGATTTCCTTCCCCGGCACCACTTGGCCGGGCGACAGGAGCGCGGCGACTTCGCGCGCGATGCCGAGCATGGACATGGCGTCGCCGCGGTTCGGCGTGACGTTCACTTCGAGGATCTCGTCGTCGAGCTGCAGGTAGGCGCGCAGGTCCACGCCGACCGGCGCGTCGGCCGGCAGCTCGAGGATGCCTTCGGAGGTCTCCGCCAGCCCCAGCTCCTTCGCCGAGCACAACATGCCGAAGGACTCCACTCCGCGCAGCTTCGCCGCGGTGATCGCCTTGTCTCCGGGCAGCTTCGCGCCGACGACCGCGAGCGCGGTCCTGAGCCCGGCGCGCGCATTCGCGGCGCCGCAGACGATCTGCAGCAGCTCCGCATCCTGCTTCGAAGCAGACGC
Organism: Steroidobacteraceae bacterium; assembly: GCA_035761265.1. Classification (GTDB taxonomy): domain Bacteria; phylum Pseudomonadota; class Gammaproteobacteria; order Steroidobacterales; family Steroidobacteraceae; genus CADEED01. Next base: position 20,564 of record DASTRL010000036.1, on the reverse strand, counting down.
GCGTACCTTGCACACCTGCAGCTTGTCCGCCTGCGGATGCCGCGTGGCCTCGACGATCTCCGCGACCACCACGCCCGTGAAGGGCGGCGCCGCGAGCTCGATGCCTTCGAGCTCGAACCCCGACATCGTCAGACGCGAGCCGAGCTCCGTGGCATTCCAGGGAAAGTCGACGAATTCGCGCAGCCATGAAAGCGGAACCCGCATGGCTCACCCCGCCCTGAACTGCGCGAGAAAACGCAGATCGTTCTCGAAGAACAGCCGCAGGTCGTTCACGCCATAGCGCAGCATCGCCAGCCGATCGATGCCCATGCCGAACGCATAGCCGGTGTATTTCTCCGGGTCCACGCCGCCCGCCTCCAGCACGCGCGGATGCACCATGCCGCAGCCGGAGATCTCGAGCCAGCCGGTCTGTTTGCACACGCGGCAGCCCGCGCCCGCGCACAGCACGCAGCTCATGTCGACCTCGGCCGAAGGCTCGGTGAACGGAAAGTACGAGGGCCGCAGCCGCATCTTGAGGTCGCGCTCGAAGAACGCCTCGAGAAAGCCATGCAGCATGGCCTTCATGTTCGCGAAGGTGACGCCCTCGTCCACCACCAGCCCCTCGACCTGGTGGAACATCGGCGAGTGCGTGACGTCGTGATCGTTGCGATACACGCGACCGGGTGCGATCAGCGCGAACGGTGGCGAGCCTGCGCGCATGGCGCGGATCTGCACCGGCGAGGTGTGCGTGCGCAGCAGCCTGCCGTCCGGAAAATAGAAGGTGTCGTGCATCGCGCGCGCCGGGTGATCGGCCGGGATGTTCAACGCCTCGAAGTTGTGGAAATCGTCCTCGATCTCGGGCCCGGTCTCGACCGTGAAGCCGGCCTGGCGGAAGAGCTGCTCGATTCGCAGCCGCACTTTCGTGACGGGATGCAGCCCGCCGCGCGCCTCGCCGCGTCCCGGCAGCGTGACGTCGATGCGTTCCTTCGCAAGCCTCTTGGCCACCTCGGCCTGCTCGAGCTCGGCGCGTTTCGCCTCGATGAACGCCTGCAGCTCCTCGCGCACGCGATTGACGCGCGCGCCGACTTCCTTGCGCTGCTCGGCGGCGAGCTTGCCGAGCTCCTTCAGCTTCTCGGTGAGCCAGCCGCTCTTGCCCAGCGTGCGGACACGGACATCCTCGAGCGCCGCCGGGTCAGCCGCGCTCGAGATCGCGCCGAGAGTTTCCTCCCGGCGCGCGTCGAGATCCTTCGCCGCCTCCCCGCTCATGAAAGCCGCCCCGGATCAGGCGGCTTTTTCGAGGGCAGCCTTGGCCTGTTGTGCGATGGCCGCAAAACCGGCGGGCTGATTCACCGCCAGATCCGCGAGCATCTTGCGGTCGATATCGATGCCGGCCTTCTTCAGGCCGTTGATCAGTCGGCTGTAGCTCAGGTCGAACTCACGCGCGGCGGCGTTGATTCGCTGGATCCACAGCGCGCGGAAGTCGCGCTTCTTCAGGCGGCGTCCGCGGTACGCGTACTGGCCGGCCTTGATGACGGCCTGCTTCGCGGCGCGGAATACCTTGCGGCGGGCGTTGTAGTAGCCCTTCGCCTTGCCGAGGATTTTCTTGTGACGGCGCCCAGCCTGGACGCCTCGCTTGACACGTGCCATTGCTCAGTCCTCGCTTACTTGGTGTTGGGCATCAGCTGGTCGATACGGTGCGTATCGCTCTTGTGCACGAGCGACGATCCGCCCGAGCGCAGCTGGCGCTTGGTCTTGCGAGGCTTGTGGCCGAGATTGTGGCGGCGGCCCGACGAGTAGGACTTCCATCCCTTCGCCGTCTTGCGAAAACGCTTGGCCGCTGCCCGGTTGGTCTTCAACTTGGGCATCTTCAACTCCTGTTTCTAGCTACCGATCGCAAGGCGCAGGCGCTTGCGCGCACGCACCCGCTACGGGCGGACCCGCAGGCTTCTCTCGAAGGACTACGGGTTACTTCTTTTTCGGCGCGAACATCATGACCATCTGCCGGCCTTCCATCAGCGGGTTCTGCTCGATCGCCGCGTATTCGCGAAGATCGTTCACCAGCCTGTCCAGCAGCTTCCGGCCAATCTCTGTATGCGCCATCTCTCGGCCGCGGAAACGCAACGTCACCTTGGCCTTGTCACCCTCGGTCAGGAATCGAATGATGTTACGCAGCTTGATCTGGTAATCGTTCTCATCCGTACCGGGACGAAACTTGATCTCTTTGATCTGGATCTGCTTTTGCTTGCGCTTCGCGGCGTGGGACTTCTTGTTCTGTTCGAACAGGAATTTGCCGAAGTCCATCACGCGGACCACGGGCGGATCGGCCTGCGGCGACACCTCGACGAGATCCAGCTCCGAGCTGCGTGCCAGGTCGAGCGCTTCGAATCGAGTGAGCACCCCGACCTGTCCACCATCGGCCCCGATGACTCTCACCTTGGGCGACGTGATCTCTTCGTTGCGCCGTACGCGCTTGCTTGCAATAGCTATATATCAACCCTCTAACAAGGTGCGACCGTGGCTCTCGACTTCCACGCGGAGCCGACTAACAAAGTCTTCCGGGGACATCGTGCCGAGATCCTTGCCACTCAAGGTCCGCACTGAAATCTGATTCGCCGCCACTTCCTTGTCGCCTGCCACCAATAAGTAGGGCACGCGCTGCAGCGTGTGGGCGCGAATCTTAAAGCCCACCTTTTCGTTCCGCAAGTCGACTTCCGTGCGAACTCCCTGATTTCTAAGCGATTCCGCAACCCGTTGAACGTAGGCGTCCTGGCGGTCGGTGATGTTCATGACCACCGCCTGGGTCGGCGCCAGCCAGGCCGGCAATTTACCCGCGTGGTGCTCCAGCAGGATGCCGAAAAAGCGCTCCAAAGAGCCGAAAATCGCCCGATGCAGCATCACGGGGGTCTGCCGGGTGCTGTGCTCGTCGATATAGGTGGCACCCAGGCGGCCCGGCATGTTCAGGTCCACCTGCAGGGTGCCGCACTGCCAGGTCCGGCCGATGGCATCCCGCAGGTGGAATTCGAGCTTCGGGCCATAAAACGCCCCCTCGCCCGGGTTGTAGTCCACCTCGATGCCGGCCGCGGCCGCGGCCGCCTTCAGCGCCTTTTCCGACTTGTCCCAGATCTCATCCGAGCCGACGCGCTTGGGCGGCCGGTCGGCGAACTTCACGGCCACGTCCTCGAAGCCGAAGTCCTTGTAGATGGACAGCAGCAACTCGATGATCTTCACCGACTCCTCGGTGATCTGGTCCTCGGTGATGAAGACGTGCGCATCGTCCTGTGTGAAGGCACGCACGCGCATCAGGCCGTGCAGCGCACCGGAAGGTTCGTAGCGATGCACCTTGCCGAACTCGGCGAAGCGGATCGGCAGGTCGCGGTACGAGCGGATGCCCTGATTGAAGATCTGCACGTGCCCCGGGCAGTTCATCGGCTTGATCGCGAACACGCGCTCGTCGGGCGTCTTCGTCAGGAACATGTTCTCGCCGAATTTTTCCAGGTGGCCGGACTTCTGCCAGAGCGTGGCCTCCATGATTTCCGGGCCGCTGACCTCGCCGTAACCCGCCTCGTCCTGCCGCTTGCGCATGTAGGCGATGAGCTGCTGGAATATGCGCCAGCCCTTCGGGTGCCAGAACACCGCACCCGGCGCCTCTTCCTGGAAGTGGAAGAGATCGAGGTCCTTGCCGATGCGGCGATGATCGCGCTTCTCGGCCTCTTCGAGCCTGTGCAGGTAGTCCTTGAGATCCTTGTCGTTCAGCCAGGCCGTGCCGTAGATGCGCTGGAGCATCTCGTTGCGCGAATCGCCGCGCCAATAGGCGCCCGCCACTTTCATGAGCTTGAAGGACTTGAGCTTGCCGGTCGATGGCACGTGCGGGCCGCGGCACAGGTCGAACCAGTTGCCCTGGCCGTAGAGGGAGATGTCCTCGTTTGCGGGAATGCTGGCGATGATCTCGGCCTTGTAGATCTCGCCCATGTCGCGGAACAGCTTGACCGCCTCGTCGCGCGGCATCACGCGCCGCCCGACCTTGAGGTCAGCCGCGGCGATTTCCTTCATCTTGGCTTCGAACTTCTCGAGGTCCTCGGGCGTGAAAGGCCGCTCGAAGGCAAAGTCGTAGTAGAAGCCATCCTCGATGACCGGGCCGATGGTGACCTGGGCCTTCGGGTAGATGGACTGCACGGCCTGCGCGAGCAGGTGCGCGGTCGAGTGCCGGATGATCTCGAGCGCCGCCGGATCCTTCTCGGTGACGATGGCGAGCTGCGCGTCCTCGCTGATGGTGTACGAGGTGTCGACTAGCTTGCCGTTCACGCGCCCGGCGAGGGCCGCCCTGGCAAGGCCGGCGCCGATGCTCGCGGCCACCTCGGCCACGGTCACGGGTGCATCGAACTTTTTCTGGCTACCGTCGGGCAGCGTGATGACTGGCATGGGTTGAATAGAATCAAGCGGTTGTAAGCGGGTCGCGCATCTTCCCCTAGCGCTTCCGCAGAATCAATTCCGACACACCGCTTGGTGCTTGGCTGATACAGGCATCTGCGTCCGCAGCTTCTACTGCCTTCAATGAAAAGGAATTCCAGATCCGCGCCACCGCTGCGCTTCGCCGTCATCGGGCTGGGCCACATCGCCCAGGCCGCCATCCTTCCCGCTTTCCGCCATGCCCGGCCGCACGTCGAGCTCACGGCGCTGGTGTCCGGCACCAAGGCGAAGTTGAAGCAGCTTTCTTCAAGATATCGCGTGCAGCACGCGGTCTCATACGGCGATGCCGACAAGCTCTTCGACAGTGGCCACATCGATGCCGTGTACATCGCGACGCCCAACACCGAGCACACCGAGTGGGTGCTGCGCGCGGCGGAGGCCGGCTTGCACGTGCTGTGCGAGAAGCCGCTGGCCACCTCCGTCAAGGACTGCGAGCGCATGATCGAAGCCTGTGAGCGCAACGGCGTGCAGCTCATGACGGCGTACCGGCTGCACTTCGAGCGCTGCAACCTCGAGGTGGCGGACCTGGTGCGCAAGAAGCGCATCGGCGATGCGCGCTACTTCGACTCGCAGTTCTCGATGCAGGTGAAGCCCGGCAACATCCGCACGCAGCGCGAGCTCGGCGGCGGCCCGGAGTGGGACATCGGCATCTACTGCCAGAACGCGGCGCGCTACGTGTTCGCGGACGAGCCCACGCAGGTGTGGGCCACGGCCACCAATTCCGGCGACAAGCGGTTCCGGGAGGTCCCGGAGACGCTGCACGTCATCCTCAAGTTTCCCGGCGAGCGCATCGCCAACTTCATCTGCAGCTTCGGCGCGCATGACCGTTCGCGCTACGAAATCGTCGGCACCAAGGGTTCGATCGTGGTCGACCCTGCGTATGAGTACGCGCAGGGGTTGGGCTACGAGCTGACCGTCGGCGAGAAGAAGCAGAAGAAGAAATTCGCCAAGAGCGACCAGTTCGCGCCCGAGCTCGTCTATTTCGCGCAATGCGTGCGCGCGAAGCGTGCGCCCGAGCCCTCCGGCAAGGAAGGGCTGGTCGACGTTGCCATCATCGAAGCCATCCACGAATCGCTGTCCACCGGCCGATGGGTGGATCTCGCGCACGCACCGCGACGCGCCACGCGCCCGACCATGCGCCAGGAAATCCGCCGCCCCGCGGTCACGCACGAGCCGCCGCTGGTGCAGGCCGAGGGCGCCAGTGGCTAGCCGCGGCAGGAAGTCCAACGGCCACGGCCGCGACGGCGCCACGAGTGACGGTGAAGGCTCTTCGTCGAAGAAGAAGTCCGGCCGTGCGCGCGGCCTGTGGAACGGCGCCATCAGCTTCAGCCTGGTGCACATCCCGGTGAGCCTGCACACGGCGGCGCGCACCAGCACGCTCGATCTCGACCTGCTCGACAAGCGCGACTTCGCGCCGGTCGGCTACCAGCGCTACAACAAGTCCACGGGCAAGACCGTCAACTGGGACGACGTGGTCAAAGGATATGAATATGAGAAGGGCGAATACGTGGTGCTCACGGACGAGGACTTCCGGCGAGCGAACGTCGAAGCGTCTCGGACCATCGACATCCAGACCTTCGTCGATCGCGAGGCGATCGCGCCTTACTACTTCGACACGCCCTACTTCCTCGTGCCCGACAAGGGAGGCGAGCGCGTCTACGCGTTGCTGCGCGAGGCGCTGGAGCGATCGAAGAAACTCGCCGTGGCGACGTTCGTGCTGCGCAGTCGCCAGCACGTCGCGGCGCTGATGCCGGTCGGCAAGGCCATCGTGCTGAACACCCTGCGTTACGAGGAGGAGATCCAGGCCGTGCCCGAGACGGCTGGTGCCGCGAAAAAGGCCAATGGCACCACGGGGCGCGAGCTCGACATGGCGCTCAAGCTCATCGATGAGATGACCGAGAAGTGGCACCCTGAGCAGTTCCACGATACCTATCGCAACGATCTGATGAAGCGCATCCAGGAGAAGATCAAGTCGGGCCAGACGCACGCGCTGACCGAGCCCGAGGCCGGGGATGCCGAGGAGCGCGCTGGCGGCGGCAAGGTGGTCGATCTCATGTCGCTGCTCGAACGCAGCCTCGCGCAGCGCGGTGGCAGCGGCACCGCCACGCCGCCCGCCAGCAAGCGCAAACACACCGCCGCTCGCCGCCGCACGAGCAACGTGCGCGCCGCGCGTCGCGCCTGATGCATGGCCGACGCGGCACGCTCGAAAACGCGCGGCGGCGGACGTCTCGGCCGCTACGCCCGCAAGCGTGACTTCCAGAAGACCTCGGAACCTTCTGGCCAGGAGCGCATCGGGCGCCGCGCCAAGCAGCTGATCTTCGTGATCCAGAAGCACGCCGCGCGCGCGCTGCACTGGGACTTCCGGCTGGAGTGGCTGGGCACACTGCGCAGCTGGGCGGTGCCCAAGGGACCGTCGCTGGACCCGGCCGACAAGCGCCTGGCCGTCGAGGTGGAAGATCACCCCATCGCCTACGCGAAATTCCACGGCGACATCCCGAAGGGCCAGTACGGCGGCGGCCGTGTCGACATCTGGGACAGCGGCACGTGGGAACCGCTCGAGGACCCGGAAAAAGCGTTCCGCAAAGGTCATCTCGAATTCCTGCTGCACGGCAAGAAGCTGCACGGCAAATGGCACCTGGTGCGCACGCGCATGGTGGGCCGCAAGACGCAATGGCTGCTCATGAAGAGCCGCGACGAGGCGGCGCGCGCGGGTGCGGACGCCGATGTCATCGACGCGGGCCGGACCAAACCCGCCGGCGCGCCCAGGGCGCGAAGCCGCAAATCGAGCGGCACGCGCGGCCATGCGCTGCCCGCCACGATCCAGCCGCAGCTCGCGACGCTGGTCGACGAGGTTCCGGGCGATGCAGGCTGGGTGTACGAGCTCAAGTACGACGGCATCCGCCTGCTCTGCCGCTGTGATGGCGGCGACGTGCGCTGCATCTCGCGCAACGGCATCGACTGGACCGCGAAGGTTCCGCCCATCGTCGAGGCATTGCAGAAGCTCGCGCTGTCCGGCGCCTGGGTCGATGGCGAGCTCATCGTGACCGATCCCAACGGCCGCTCGGACTTCTCGCTGCTGCAGCACGCGCGCGAGCAGGGACGCCTCGAAGAGCTGCAATACTGCGTCTTCGACCTGCTCTACTGGAGGGGCGAGGACCTGCGCGCGCTGCCGCAATCGGAACGCAAGGCACGGCTCGATGCGGCCTTTGTCAAACTACCCGCGCGAGGACCGATCCGCCTCGCCGACCAGATCCACAGCAACAGCGCGCAACTGATGGCGCGGGTCTGCAACCAGCACCTCGAAGGCCTGATCGCCAAGAAGGTGGACGCACCTTACGAGGGTGGGCGATCCAGCCATTGGCTCAAGATCAAATGCCACCGCGAGCAGGAATTCGTGGTGGGCGGCGCCGCTTTCCTGCCGGGCCGCGGCACCGGCACGTTCTCCTCGTTGCTGGTGGGCGTGAAGTCCGGCCAGGGGCTGCGCTACGTGGGCCGCGTGGGCGGCGGCTTCAACGCGCGGGAGCGCGCGGCCTGGCGCGCACGCGTGCAGCAGCTCGAGCGGAAGTCGAGTCCCTTCGACCGCCTGCCGGACAAGCGCTCGGGCGAGTTCTGGCACTGGATGAAACCTGAGCTCGTGATCCAGGTGGCCTTCCAGGACTGGACCCAGGACGGCATCCTGCGCCAGCCGCGCTACCTGGGAATGCGGCAGGATCGCGATCCAAAGACCGTGATCCGCGAGGAACCGGCGCATACTGAGGACGTGGTCAAGGGCAGCAGCCAATCCCGCGGCAGGAAGGCCAGGGCGTCGAAGCGCGCCCCGGACGATGACGGGTCCACGCAGGTAGGCCCGGTTCGCCTCACGCATCCGGATCGGGTGCTGTTCCCGCACGACGGCATCACCAAACTACAGCTCGCGCAGTATTTCGCCGCCGTCGCCGACGTGGCCATGCCGCACTACCAGAATCGGCCCCTTGCCATCCTTCGCAACACGCATGGCGCGCAGCCCTTCTTCCAGAAACATTTCCTCGAGCAGTCGAGCGGCGGCCTGCGGGTCGTGAAGATCCCGAACGCGGACAAGGACCCCGACTTCGTGGTCTGCGACGAGCCGCAGGGCCTGCTGCACCTGGCGCAGGTGGGCGCGGTCGAGCTGCATAGCTGGGGTGCGGTGATGCCCAAGCCCACGTTGGCGGACCGGCTCACGCTCGATCTCGATCCTGGTGAGGACCTCGCCTATCCACCGCTGCGCGATGCGGCGCTCGCCATCCGCAAGCTGCTCGAAGACCTCGGGCTCGAAAGCTGGGTGAAGACCACGGGCGGCAAGGGACTGCACGTGGTGGTGCCGCTCACCCGTCCGCTGCCGGACTGGCAGACGGCCAGGGACTTCGCGTTCAGCATCACGCGCTTCATGGAACGCGTCGCACCGACGATGTTCACGTCCAAGACCGGTGAGCGCAATCGCAAGCAGAAGGTGTTCGTCGACTACCTGCGCAATGGCTTCGGCGCCACGGCCGTGGCGGCGTTTTCGCCGCGCTGGCGGCCGGGCGTGGGCGTTTCCACGCCCGTGAGCTGGGAGGAGATCGACGAGGACGTGCGCGGGACGCACTTCAACATCCACAACGTGCCGGATCGCGTCGCGAAGCAGCGCAAGGATCCCTGGGCGGGTTACTGGAAGGCGAAGCAGGCGCTCTCCAGGAGCGTGATTCGCGAGATGGCGAAGAAATAGCGTCAGCGCTCGATGCGGTACTCGATGCCGGCGCGCGTCTCCTCGGTGCCGCGCTGGATCCTGACGCCCACGTCGCCCGATACCTTGTAACGCAGCGCGATGACTTCACCCGGCTGGAACAGCCCCACGCCGTAGCTCAGGTACAACCGCGGCGAGAGGTACTCGCCGATGGTGAGCGCGGAGCCGCCGATCATCTCGTTTTCCTCGACGCCCGCCTCGTCGAGCCCGAGCCGCTTGCCGATGCGCTTGGCGACGAGTCCGCCGGCCGCGCCCTCCAGTGACTGGGTGGCGGAAGCCAGCGCGTCCTGCGAGCCGCTGCTCGCGGTGCCGATGTCATTCAGCGACCGGCCGGTCACCAGGTAGGAAAGCGCATCCGCCTCGCCCACGTTCGGATCGGAGATCACCGTGACCACCGGGCGCTGCGCCGAGCCTGCGATGCGCAGTCCGGTAGATAGATCGTCGTTGATCGCGCGCATCGCCGTGATGGACAGGCGCGGGTTGTCGAGCGGCGTGCCGGCGAACAGCAGCCGCCCGTCCTTGATGGTGAGGTCCTGCCCATAGGCCTGGTACTTGCCGGAGACGCTGAGCTGTCCGGAACCGGTGGTCGGCGCGCCCGGCGACTCCCGCACCAGCAGCCGACCGCCCACCGTGGCGTCGAGACCGTAGCCGGTGATCGCGATCTTCTCGCCGAGCTTCACGTTGATCTCGGCGGTCAGCGGAAACGAGGACGCCTGCGAGGTGCTTGCCACCACCTGGCCGTCGCGCACCACGACCACATCCGGCGACACGCCCGGTGGTTGATCCTTGGGCATCTTCTGCAGGTTCACCGTGGCGCTCGGAATGGTGACGTCACCCTTGAGCAGGTAGCCCCTCGGATCGCCGGTCAATGCCAGGTCGGGAGAAACCACCACGTTGGCCGCCGGGATGTCGGCCGCCTGGAAATTCTGGCCATCGATGCGTACGTCGAGCGCGCCACGACCGCTCATGGACCCCTGGAACTGCACCCGTCCCTTGCCGGAGCTCACCCCGCCATCGAGCCTGAAGCCGCCGCCGCGCAGCGCCTCGGCGCGCGCCTCGCCTTCGCGCAGCTCGACGCCGAGCGCTCCCAGGTCGGCCTGCAGTTTCGATGCCGTGGCGTTGCCGGTGATTTGCGGCGCCTTGATCGTGCCGCCGAGCTGCAGGCGGGCATCGATGACGCCATCCAGGTTGGCCACCGTCGGCACGAAGGCGGCGAACGGCTCGAGCGTCGGCAAGGACGCCGTGAGCTCGCCACGCAGGCCGGGCGCCTCGGCGGTGAGATTGGCGAGCGTGATATTGCCCGCGAGCTTGCCGCCATGATCGAGCGCGGCGCTCAAGCGCGCATCTGCGCGCGTGCCCGCGAGCCGGGCCTCGATGGCCAGATTCTCGTAGAGTAGATAGGTGTGCTGGCCAAGCGCAGATTTCCCCTCGTCCTCCATCACCAGGCGCGCGGCGGGCGAATCGACCCGCGCCTCGCCAAACCACTGTCCGTCCTCGGCGCGGCGGATCCTTCCCGCGCCGCGGATCTCGCCGCGCAACTGGCCGGGCATGGCCTGCGGCGCCAGCACATTGGCCAGTGCCAGCGACACGCGCTCGAAGGAATAGCTGGCATTCAGCGCACCGTTCCTGGCGAGATCCGCCGCCAGGCACAGCGAGCTGTCTGCCGCGACGAGGCAGCTCTGCGAAATGCCGAACGCGCCCGCGTCGTACACCACTCGTGCCGGATCGCGCAGCCTGAGACTGGCGATATCCGGCGCGTCGAGCTTCAGTTCCGCGAGCTCGCCGCTCCAGCCCGTTTTCGTGATGCCGCCGCTCACTTCGAGCATGACGTCCAGCCGCTCGCCATTCGCGTCCAGCGTCGCGTGATGCTTCGCCTGGTTGCCAGATCCCGTCAGGCGAATCGAGGCGAATCCGAGCTCGCCCGCGCGAACCCCGTTCGCCGTGATCTGCACTCGGCCCTCGGGGTCGAGTGGCGAGTCGACGTTCGCCGCCACGTGCACGCGCGCCACGTGCACGCCCGCGCCGTCCCGCGGATCCGCGGGAGTGAACGCCAGCGCCTTGCCGTCGGCCGCGCCATCGATCGTGAGCCGGGGCCACACGCCGCGCACCCGGAACTTTCCGGTCAAACTACCGGCGGTGTCGGGCACCCAGTCGTTGAGCGAATCCACGGCCAGGTCGACCACGGCATCGATGCGCTGCCGGCCGCCGCTCGCGCCCCGGACCGAAGCTCGGCTGCGCCCCGAGCTCAGCTCGAGATTGCCCGCGAGTTTCGCGGGCGCCGCGAAATCGATGTTGCCGGAACCCGTGATGGGCCGGCCGCGCAGCTTGCCCGACAGCTTCCGCAGGTCGAGCGTGCCACGCGGGCCCGCCTCGGCCAGCAGGCCGGTGCTGACGAGATCGATGTCGAGGCTGCCATCCCAGCCCGCGAGCAAGGCCCCGGGATCGAACTCGTCCGCACGCGCGTGCAGGTTCCATGCAAGCTCCGGCGCGAAGTCGACCAGTCCCTGCAGCGCCAGCCGCCCGGCGCGCTGCCGCAGGATGAGATTGCGCAACGTCGCATGCCGGTTGGTGCCGTCGAGCTGCAACAGCACGTTGGTGAGATCGCCGGGCGGTCCCGCCGCAAGCTCGCTCGCCAGATGGTAGCGCTGCGGTGTGCCGCGGAAATGCAGCTCGCCGTGGCTGGCGAGCGTGCGGCCCGCCAACTTCTGCGGGATCACCACGTCCTTCCACCGCGCGTCGAGCACGCCGCGCAACGTCTGGCCCTGCGGAGAGACGCGGCCCTGCACCGAGAGCCGGCCTTCGATGTCGCCGGGCAGGAGTTCGAGCCTGCGGATGACCAGTGCGTCGCGGCTCCAGCGCGCGGACAGCCCGAGCTGCCGCACACGCACCAGCGTCTTCGTGCCCTCGAGCACCCGGCCATCGGCGAGCGCGAAATCCTCGAGCGCCACGTCGAGCGGCGGCTCGACCCACGGCGGCTTGTCCGGCTCGTCGGGCTTCTGCTTTTGCGGCAACTCGACGACGAGGCCCTGCACCGTCGCCCGATCGATGCGCAGCACGCGCGAGAAGAGCATGCTCAACGTCGGATCCACGCTCATGCGCGCGATGCGGATCTTCGCCGTGTATTCGTCGCCCGCGAAGCGCAAATCGCGCACCTCGAGCTTGCCGGCGATCGTGCCGTCGATCTGCGCGTAGCGCACCTGCGGCGCGAAGCGCTGCGTCGCCGTGCGCGCCACCCAGCGCGCGCCCGAGGTCGTGAACAGCACCCACGCCACGGCGGCGAGCGCGAGCAGCAGCAGCGCCATCAGCATTGCGCCACTCCACAGCGCGACACGGGCCCCTCTTCTCACGCGCCTCATATGTCCGGTCCCAGCAACACGTGCACGCGCCAGGACTTCTCCAGCTCGGTCTTCACCGGCACGGCGAAGTCGACGCGCACCGGCCCGAGCGGCGAACGCCAGCGCACGCCGACGCCCACCGAGACGTTCAGGTTGAAGTCATTGCTGAATGCATCGCCGGCGTCGGAAAAGATCGCCGCGCCCCATTGCTCGGTGAAATAGTGCTCGTACTCCGCGCTGCCGAGCGCCAGGTACTTGCCGCCGATGATGTTCCCCTGAGCGCTGGTCTCGCCGATCGCGTGGTAGTCGAAGCCGCGGATCGAGCGGTCGCCGCCCGCGTAGAAGCGCAGATCCGGCGGCAGCGCATTGAAGTCGCCCACGGCCATCGCGCCGGCTTCGGCGCGGAACTTGAAGCGGCTCCTCTCCCCCTGTGGCAGCAGCCAGGTCAGCCGGCCCCAGGCCTGCGCGATATCGGTATCGGAAATGATCGCATCGCTCGCGAGGCGCACGCCGAAATCGAGCACGTAGCCGCGGCGCGGCGCCAGGCGGTCGTTGAGTCGCCGCCGGCTCAGCGTGCCTTCGGCGAACAGCAGCTTCGAGTGGCCGAACTCCAGGTTGTCCTCGTCCTGGCCGATTTCGAAGTCGCCACGCAGGAACTTGAAGCCCAGCGTGCGGGTGAAACCATGCCAACGCTTCTCGGAACGCGAGGCCGCGAGCTGGAAGCTGCGCGATCGACTGGTATCCGTGGTCTCGTCCCGATACGCGGCGCCGTAGTCGTATGAACGGTCGTTGCGGCTCGGGCGCGGGATCTGGTAGTGCAGCGCGTATTGCTCCAGGCGCTGTGAATAGTCGATTTGCGCGTCGGCCTTGTGTCCCTTCTTGTTGAGCCAGCGCCGCTCGACCCCGAGCCGGACGCCGGCGCCGAAATCCGTGCTGTAGTACACCTCGCCGGAATACACCATGCGCTCGTCGCGGTTCAGCAGCACGTCGATGGGCACGGCGCCATCCTTCTTCTCATCCAGCGCCGGCTGCACGGAGACCAGCTGGAAGTAGTCCGCATCCGCGAGCCGCTGCTGCAGGTTCAGGACCCGCTCGGAATTGAAATAGTCCCCCGGCCGCCAGGGCACGAACTCCTGCAGGAATTTGTCCGGGAACGGCGCATCGCCCGAGAAGCGCACTTGCCCGAAGCGGTAGCGCGGCCCGCTGTCCCAGACGAGATTGATGTCTGCGGAGTCCTGCTCGGGCTTCACGGTGACGCGTCGCTGCAGGTACTTGGCATCCAGAAAGCCCGCGCCGCGCAAGCTGCTGTCGATCACCTGCTTGCTGGCTTCATAGGTCGCATGATCCAGCCGGTCGCCCACCTTCGGCGCGAACCCCGCCACCGCCTCCGCCACGCGCCGCTGCTGCCTGCCCTCGCCGCGCACCTCGACGCGTTCACCGCGCACGATCGCCGGCTTGCCCGGCGTCACGGTGAACTGCGCCTTCCAGCCCTTGTCCGCATCGCCGCTCAGCTTCTTGTCGACCTGCACGTCGTAGAAGCCGAACGCTTCGAGCGCGTTGCGGATCTCCTCGTCCGCATCGCGGTACGCGGCGCGCAATTCCGCGGGCGAGATGTCGCGCTTCTCGTAGCCGGCGAGCTTGAGCGTGGCGCGCGCTGCGTCGCGCATCTCCTCGTCGAGTCCCTCGATCTGCACATCGACCTGGGCCGCGTGCACGCTGGCCGCCGAAGCCAGCAGCAGCGCCACACTCCAAGTCACACGTGCCCGGGACCGCACATCTAGAAAATGGCTTTCAGCAGCAGGATGACCACGACCAGGCCGATCAGGAAGATGATGCCGATCGTGCTTCCGAGAAATTTGAACATGCGGCGAGAATCGCCGCAGCGCGCATGAGGGTCTGTCAGGGAATTGGTAGTCGCGAGTGGGATCGAACCACCGACCACCTCCATGTCAAGGAGGTGCTCTACCACTGAGCTACGCGACTACCGTAGGAGGGCGCGAAAGATACAGCAGGTGGATTTTCGCGGCAATAAACCGCTGAAATCCACCTTCTCACGGCCCGATTTCGCGGGATTCCGCGAGCACTCCTACTTCTTCTTGCCGGTCTTCCGGTCGATCAGATCGATGAGCTTGTTCGCCACGGCGTTGGCATCGGGCGCCGTTTCCGTGCCCAGCGCCGCGCCTACCGCCGACGCGGCCCCGCCCGGCGATGCCGCCGTGAAACTTCCCGCGGAAAGATTCGGAAAAGTCAGGCTGTTCTGCCGCACGGACTTGACCACCTGGCCGGGCTGGATTTCGACTTCTTCGATGACCACGTCGTAGTTCCAGTGATCGCCGATGGGCGGCACCGCATTGAAACGGATGATGCCGAAGGTGGCGCTGCGCGATTGCCCCGGTGACAGCGAGAACTGCGTGTCCGCACTGCGGCCCGTCACCATGCCGATGCCCTTGACGCTGGTGTCATGCGTACCCGGCCGTCCCCAGGTGAAGCCATTGCCGAAGTTGTCCAGCGCCGCGCTCGAGGCGGAGCGATACGCCAGGATCAGCGGCTTGTCGCTCAGGTTGCGGAAACGAATGTTGATGCTGACGGACTGGTGGCGTGCGCCGGCGGTCATGGCGCTCGATTGCACCTGCATGACCTCGGCGACGAAGCTGCCCGCATTGAAGCAGCGCGCCGAGCCGCCGCAGGGATCGGCCGGCGCCGCGGGCGCAGGCGCACTCGCGGGACCTGCCGCCACGGCCGCGGGGGCCGCGCTCTGTCCGAGCGAGGAGAAATGCAATGCGTGCTCCGCGCCCAGCTTGTACTGCTCGGCGCCGGCCGGCGTGATTTCGCGGATCGCGAGGTCGAGCTCGTAGCTCGAGCCGGCCTTGGACTTTCCCGGCTCCCAGCTCAGTTCGAAGCGCGCATCGCCGCCCTCGCCTGGCGCCAGCGTGAACTTCGGGTCGAAGTCCTTGCCGTCGATCTCGCCGATGGCACGCACTCCGTTGGCGCCCGGCACCTCGTAGCGGTTGCCGAGCTCATCGAGCGCGACGCCGGATGCGCTCACGTAACCCAGGGTCAGCGGCTTCGCGGTCTTGTTCTCGAAGCGCACCGTCGCCGTCAGCACGCGGCGTGAACCCTGCTTGCTGGCGCGAAAGCCGGTGACCGTGGCGACGAAGCTGCGCGTGTCCACGCACGCGGCCTGCGCGCATTTCGGCGCGGCCGCCTCCGCGCGCGGTGCGAGCAGCGCGCAACCCAGAGCGGTGCTGATCATGAAATGTCTGAATCGCATGAGAATCCCCTGCAGTTATGGCGCCAGGTGCACGCGGCCCAGCAAGGTGCCGCCGCGCGTCTCGCGCAGTTCGTATTCGACGACATCGACGGTGACGGTCCCGCCCTCGGGTGCCGCGTGGACATCGCGGACGGCCAACAAGGCATCCAGCGAGACGTCGCCCGAATATCCGAGGCGGTCGCGCACCGCCCGCGCTTCCGGCGCCGGCACGCGCCACACCTGGGCGGTGCGCGCGTTGCCGAATTTCAGCGCCACCTTCTGGCCGAGCGCGCGGTACTCGACCATGGAGCTCGGCGCCAGCGCGCGCACCGTGAACTCGCTGTAGGTCGCGTCGTATTCACTCAGGTCCGCGCGCATCGACAGGCGGATCGCCCCCACGCCGCGTACGCCGGCGAGTCCCGCTTCGAGCTGCCGGCGCACGGCATCACGCTGCGCGGGCTTCTCGGTCGGGCGTGCCATGCGCACGCGCGGGTCGTCCTCCAGCGATTGTTCGATGGGCGCGGGAAGTCCGGCGAGATCGAAATACAGCAGGACCATCGTGGTGTCGTCGGGATTGACGAGCTCACCGGTGCGTTCGGTCGAAATCGACCGCGGTGCCGGCGTGGAAGCGGACGGTTGCGCACTCGACGACGCCACGTTCGACTGCACCGGGGCCGTCGCGCCGACACTCGAGGTCGGCGCTTCGCCGCAACCTACGGCGAGCAACGCCAGCAGGCAGGGATGAAGGGCACGCATCTGCAGCTCCTACAGCTGCGGCTGGTCGGCGTTCTGCGCAGCGTTCTCCACTTCCTGCTGCCGCCGTTTCATCTCGCCGCTCTGCAGCGCCTGTTCGGTCTGCGTGATGAGCTCGTAGCCGCCGGACTGGTCGGCGACACCCACGGACAACGAGCGCGCCAGGGCCGGGTTCTCGCGCACCGGATCGACGCGCGCCGCAACCACGACGCCGCAGTCCGGCGAGAAGTTCGTGCCGCCGTCCGGATCCGACATGGGCGTGCAGCGCATGGCCATGGGCGAGGTATCGGGCACGAACCTGCCCTGCGGATCGTGGATCCAGGTCAGCATGATCTGCTGCGGCATTTCCTGCCGGCGCGTGGGTTCGCCGTACTTTTTGATCAGCGCCTCGGCCACGCTCTGCATGGTGGGATTGCGTCCCTCGGCAAACCACTCCTCGCGCGCCGCGGCGATCACGCGCTCGCTGCCGGGCACGCCCATGGTCGAGACGTACCATTTCGACTGGCCTGGCTTCATGTCCTCGCGCACCGCGTTGCCGGAGCGCGCCGCGAACTCTTCCGACATCTCGCGCATGTAGTCGCGCGAGTCCTTGACGACGCGCGGCTCGGCGAATCGCGCGCTGAATCCCTGCCGGAGGGTGCTGCCGTAGGTGTTGATGTTGAAGCGCGCCGAGGTATCGGGCGTGACCACCAGCATGTCGCTGGTGCACATGACGACGTTCGCGGCTTCATCGAAGGTGAGGCCGGGCCGCACGCCGACCACGTCGTCGACCGGCGCGTCGGCGCGGCGCGCAGGAGTCTCGATGTCGGCCGGGCAATCGACGTCACCGCGCGCTTCCTCGGCCACCTGCTCGGCGGTCGCCGCGCCGCTCGGCGGTTTGCGCTCGCCGGCATTCTTCGCGCCCGGCGCCCCCGGCCCCGGCCCACCGCACGAGGCCAGCATGATGGCCAGCGTGAGTCCCAGGATCATTTCCCTCGTGCGCATGGCTACCTCCGGTCCTGCGCGGGAACCGCCGCCAGGCGTTGCACGTTTTCATTGAGCTTGAACAGCACGATCATGAGCTCGCACCAGATGCGCGCGGCAATCGCGCCGCCCAGCGTGATGCCGACGGCGCGCATGAACGTGCCGAAGGACATGTACTGGAAGCCCGTATAGAACAAGGTGCCGAGCCCCGCGATCACGCAGGCCAGCAACAGCAGCCAGTAGACGATGGTGATGACCTTGGGGGTCAGCATCGCGTCGAAGTACAGGACGTTTCGCAGGCTCATCGGATTCTCCCCGGCGGTTTTGGTTGTTTCGCCTAAAGACGTGGCCCGGCGAAAAACGTCAGGGTGGCGACGGGCGGGCCTGACATCCGGGTGCCCGGGCCGTCTACTGCACATGGACGGTCCGGTTGCACACGAGTCGCCGTGCGGTACCCTTGCCGCAAAACAAGCGTGGTCCACCGCGCCATCGGGGTGTTTCTGGACAAGTCGGTCTTCATGCGTGCCTGCCGCGAGGGCGGCGCGGCCATCGAGCAGGCGCTGCGGCGCCTCGACCGCGATTTTTTCGGCATCCTGTACGCGCGCGCGCTGCGTGCCGTGCGCAGCGCCGATACCGCACGCGATCTCGTGCAGGAAACCTTCATCAAGGTCTGGCAGCGATGCGCCACGTTCCACGGTGACTCCGATCTGTTGCCGTGGATCGAGGCCGTGTTGCGCCACACCGTGCTCGATGCGCTGCGCCGGCAGCGTCGCGAAGAGCCCTTCGACGACGGCGACGCCGTGAACGGCGAACTGGCCGCGCGCATCGCGGAACTCTCGCAGCAGGAGATCGCGACGCCGCCGGACGAGCTGCGGCGCGCGCAGCTCGCCCGCTGTTTTCAGGAGTGCTGGGCGAGATTCGAGAACGCGGCGCCGAGCCATGCGGCCGTGATTTCGTGGATCGCGGCCGATGGGCTGTCGCACGAGGAGATCGCGGCGCTGCTCGGGCGCTCGCCGGGTGCCACGCGCGAATTCATCTCACAATGCCGCAAGCGTGCGCGACTGCATCTGGCGCCCTGGTACGAGCTCGCCTTCGGAAAGGAATCCCCATGAACGACGACCAGGACTGGCTGGACGCGCTCGCCGGGCGCGACACGGCGAGCACTGCCACGCGCCGCGAAGCCCAGGCGCTTCGCGCCGCGCTGCGCGCGACGATGCCGGCGGTGCATGCCATGCCCGCCGATGCGCGACGCGAAGCGCGCCTGATCGAGCGCGCCGTCGAGGCCGGCCTCATCGCGCCGCGCCGGTCTCGAATGCCGCGCTGGCAGTGGCCGGTGGCGGCCGGAGTGGTGCTGCTGCTCGGCGCGGGCCTGCTCGTGCAATGGCAGCGACAAACCATCTCATCCGTGGTGCGCGGCACGGAGCACGGCGTGGTGCGCATCGAAGCCGACGATCCCGCGGCGCTCGAACGGCGCCTGCTCGCCGAACTGCACGACGCGGGTGTCGAGGCCACCGGATACGAGGCGCTTGGGGTGTACGGCATCGACGCCGACCTGCCCCAGCCGCTGTCGCCCGAATTGCGGCGTGTGCTCGCGGCGCATGACATTCCCGAGCCAGCGGACGGCGTGCTGCGCATCGAAATCCGGAGCCGCGAATGACGCGCACGCTGCGCGAACGGGTCGCGCGCGGCGTGGCGTGGCTGCTGCTGCTCGCCTGTGCTTCGCATGCGCAGGCGTTCGACCTGCCGCCGGTATGCGCCGAATACGCGTCCGTTCCGGCGCCCGGCGCTGCGACTGAATCGTTCGCCGGATTGCGGGCGCGCGCCGAAAAGCTGATCGAGACCGATCCTGGCGCGGCCGTGTCGCTGATCTGCGCGACCATCCCGCGCGTGGCACGCGAGCGTGGCGAGGACTCGGTGGAAATGGCCTGGTGGGTGGGTTCGCTGGGCACGCCGCTCATCGCCTTCATGGACCGCATGGCCGAAGCGATGCCGCTGCTCGCCTTCGCGCGGCCGATTTTCGAGCGCCGCCTGGGACCCTATGCCGCCGAAGTCGCCGAGATCCACGTCGCCTACGCCTGGATCGCCACGCGGCAGGGGCGCAACGCCGATGCGGTCGCGGCCTGGCGGGCGGCCCTGCGCATCCGCGAGCACAATCCCGGCGGGCGGAAGATCGAGTTGCAGAAAGTGCTGGTGGGACTCGCGCAGAGCCAGTCCTTCCTGCGCGACTTCACCGGCGCCAGGCAATCCCTGGCGCGCGCCCAGGCCATTCTGGCCGAGAACGGCGAGACCGTGAGCGAAGCCGCCGCGGCCCTCGAGAACACCTACATCAACATCGCCTGGCGGGAAGAAGACTATCCCGCCGTGCGCGCGCATGCGGAAAACCAGATCCGCATCGAGGAGCAGATGGCCAATCCGGCCGCGCAGCGCGTGCCCGCGTACATCTGGCTCGGCCAGAGCCTGGAGCGGCTCGACGAATTCGAAGCGGCCGAGGCGGCCCTGCGCAAGGCCGTGGAGATCTCGCAGAGCAAGGACGGCGCGCCGTTGCAGCGCCATCAGGCGAGCGCACTCACCCAGCTCGCCGGACTGCTGCTGGTGCGCGGCAAGCCCGCCGAGGCGCGCGACTTCGCCGCACGCGCCGTCACCATCGGCGAGAACACGCGCGGCGCGGATGCGCCCATGCTGGTGCGGCCGCTGACCTATCTGGCCGGCGCCCAACTACTTCTCGGCGTGCTTCCCGGCTCGCTCGCGGCGTACGAGCGCGCCGGCGCCATCATTCAGGCGCATCCCGGCGACGTGGAGCGGCCGTGGATCGTCGAGCACCATCGCGGCCTCGCGCGGCTGCAGCTGGCACTGGGGGATCGCGCGCAGGCGCGGGCGGCGCTGGAAGCCGCCTCGCAGGCCGCCGGCGACGACCCGAAGCTACTGATCGAGCGCGCTGCGACGCTGCTGACGCGCGCCACATTGGTGGCGCCGGATGATCCATCGCAGGGCGCCGCGCTGCTCGAGCAATCGCTGGCGCTGTATCGCGCGCGGCTGCCGGACACGCACCCGGCCATCCTGCGCGCCATCGCCGAGG
>DASTRL010000035.1:0-2164 GCA_035761265.1 Steroidobacteraceae bacterium | reverse complement strand
GTGATCGGGCGGCAGCACACCGAGCAGTCCTCGACGTAGCGATGCGACTCCTCGGCCGGCTCGACATAGATCTCGATCGCCTCGCCGCAGTAGGGGCAGTCGATCAGCACGGTATCCAGCATGGCGGCGGCTCGTGGCGGGAAGGGGCCGTGATTGAAGCACACCCGCGTGCCCGGCCCCACGTCCAGGGGGCCACATGCGCGCGGTGCTCAGCCGCCCGGCAGCAGCGCGCGACCGATCAGCGCCGGCGACCACTGCTCCGGCTTGAGGATCAGGAACAGACCGGCCTTGCGGGTGCGCCGGGCCAGCTTGAGCAGGTCGCGATCCTTGCTGATCAGCCACTGCGCGCCGCTGGCCTGCGCCAGCTCGAGAAACTTCTGGTCGTCCGGGTCGCGGCAGGTGGGGAGCGACGGGAGGTCGGCCGGGGCAGTCGGGCCAGGCAGCGTCAGCATCGCCGCATCGAAGCGCTCGCGCAGTTCCGCGCGCTGTTCCGGACGGATCGGCACGCTGGGGTAGTGCAGCACGCGCAGCCATTCCTCGCGGCAGGCCGCATCGGCCACCGCCTGCACATGGCCATCAGCCAAGGCCCCGGCCAGCGGCACGCACGCCGCGTCACGGAACAGGAAGAGGTCGAGGCAGACGTTGGTGTCGAGCACGACGCGCGGAGCGCCATCGTGGGCTGCAGCAGGCATACGGCATCGCCGGTGGAAAAAGCGCACGCACTGTAGCCCATACGAAAGCGGCCCCGTTCAAACGGGGCCGCTGCGCCGGTCCGGCGTCGCACGGTCAGTGCTGGTGGTGCAGCGCCTGCTTGAGATCACGCATCTGGTCGTGGCCGGTCTTCACCGACACGTAGGCCTGCATGATCACCGAGCGGGTCGGCGGCGACAGCTGGTCGTCCTTCAGCGCATCTTCGAACTTCGCCTTGATGTGATCCTCGCCGCGCTCCACCTCGTCGACCACCGCGGTGTCGCCGGAGCTCAGCGACTTGCGCAGGTTGACGAACATGCGATGCGCCTTGGCCAGCACGGAGCCGTCGTCCTCCGGCTCGGCGCCGAGCATGCGCACCTGGCGCTGCAGCTGGCTGGTGACCTGCGCGCGTTCCTGCGCACGGCTGGCGAAGGTGCCGGCGAAGCGGGTGTTGTCGGCGTCCCTGGCGGCTTCCTCGTAGCCGTTGGCGCTGTCGATGGTGGTTTCGATGAGGTCGTTGAGAACCTTCACGTCATGGTCGGTACGGCTCATGGGGGAGCTCCTCGGTAGAGTGGGGGACAGCGCGGGGAAGTGCGCCGAGCGAACCGGCATTCGCTGCACACCATGCTGCCCATCAGACCTACCCCCACACGTGAAAACCTTGGCTGCGCGATCTTCATTGATGTGACTGCCGCTGCCTCGCGCGCTCACACTGCTGAACCGCGTTCAGGCTCCCGCGGCGGCCGTGGCCGTGAGTGTGGCGACCGCCTGCGGGATGTGCTCGGGAGCCTCCACCGTGGCGACGTGCGCGTGGCCCGGTTCCAGGCCGTGATCGAGCTCGTGACTCCAGGTCACGTGGTACGGCACGTGCACACCCCAGCCGCCCAGCCGCACCACCGGCTCGATGTCCGAGCGCAGCGAGTTGCCCACCATCAGGAACTGATGCGGCGCGACGGCGAACTCCTCGAACAGTCGCCGATAGGTGCGCTCGTGCTTCTCCGAGACGATCTCGATGCGGCGGAACAGATCCGACAGGCCCGACTGCTCCACCTTCTGCTCCTGGTGGAACAGGTCACCCTTGGTGATCAGCACCAGCGGAAACTCGCGCCCCACCGCCTCCACCGCAGCGCGGATGCCCGGCAGCAGTTCCACCGGGTGGCGCAGCACGCCCTTGCCGATCTCCACCAGGCGATGGATGTCCTTAGCCGAGATGCGCCCGTCGGTGACCGCGATGGCGGTTTCCACCATCGACAGCGTCATGCCCTTCGCGCCGTAGCCGAACAGCGCGAGGTTGCGCCGCTCGGTGGCGAGCATGTCGTCGTGCACGCCGCGGTCGCCGAGATCGACGTAGCGCCCCACGATGTCGGCGAATGCGGCGCTCGCCGCCTGGTAATAGCCCTCGCTGTGCCAGAGCGTGTCGTCGCCGTCGAAACCGATCATCTTGATCATGAAAAGACCTGTGCCTGTGCAGAAA
>DASTRL010000034.1:0-52924 GCA_035761265.1 Steroidobacteraceae bacterium | reverse complement strand
GCCACCGGCGGTCAGACCCTGAAGGTCGACAAACTCATCGTCTGCGTGGGTCGCCGCCCCTATACGAAAGACCTGCTGGGCGAGGGCAGCGGTGTGCAGCTCGACGAACGCGGCTTCATCAAGGTTGACGATCACTGCAAGACGACGGCCGAGAACATCTGGGCCGTGGGCGATTGCGTGCGGGGGCCGATGCTGGCGCACAAGGCGAAGGACGAGGGCGTGATGGTCGCCGACATGATCGCCGGCAAGTACGGCCACATGAATTACGACACCATTCCGTCGGTGATCTACACGCACCCGGAAATCGCCTGGGTGGGCCAGACCGAAGAGCAGGTGAAGGCCAGCGGCCGAGCCTACAAGGTCGGGCAGTTTCCGTTCGCGGCCAGCGGCCGCGCTCGGGCCATGGAATCGACCGCCGGCTTCGTCAAACTGATAGCGGCACAGGATGACGATGAAATCCTCGGCGTGCACATCATCGGACCCTTGGCAGGCGAGCTCATCGCGGAGGCCGTGCTCGCCATGGAGTACTCGGCCAGCAGCGAAGACCTGCAGCGCACCATCCACGCGCATCCCACGCTGTCCGAGGCCCTGCACGAGGCGGCGCTCGCCGCCGACAAGCGCGCCATCGACAACGTCAATCGCTGAGCGCCTGCGGCGACTCGCGGTCATCCTGTTTCTGGGTGCCGCGGGGACGGCCGGCGCGGTGGGTCAGTGGACCCCGGTGGCAGATCGAATATCTGTACGGGCCCGCGAGCCGCAGGTGCTGCAGTAGCTAGTTTGCGGAGTTGTCGAACACCAGGCGTGCCTTGCCGGGCTGCGCCACGGCCATGCCATTTTCCCTGCGTGGCTCGTATACCCACTTGCGCACGGCATCCAGCGCGGAATCGTCGAACACGCCGCGCGGCTCGGACTCGATGACTTCGACGTCGCTGACGCGGCCATTCGCGCCGATGTTGTAGGTGACCACCACGTAGCCCGTGGTCTTTCTCGAGATGCCCGAGGGTGCCACCGGCATCACGCGTTTCACGAGCTTCGCGGCCACGACGTCCACGGGCGCCGGTGGCCTGGGTGCGGCGGCGGGGGCGGCACCTGGAATCGGCGCGGCCGCGGAACCTGAGGCATTGGCCGGCGACTGCACGATGCTGCTCGGCGTCGGCTGCGACACGACCGGTGAGGCGGGCGGCGCCGGGCTGCGACCCACGCCGGAGTCGCTCGCCTCCACGGTGCGGCCGGAGAACGAGTTCTCCGGGCGACGCGCGGTGAAGGTGGGCGGTGCGTTGATGGGCGCATCGAGTGGAATGACGGGCTCGCGGCGCACGTCGTTGATGGGCGCACCGAAGCTGCGGGTTCCGCCGGCGTCGTCGCGCGCCGGGCGCGCAGGCACGCTGCGTTCCGGGGCGCGCGCGGCCACCCGCTCGGGCGGGCGTTCGGGCGCGCGCTCGACGGTGCGCGGCCGGGTCGCGCTGCGTTCACCGGGCAACACCGCTGCCTGTACCGGCGCCTGGGGCGTCCTCTCCGCGGATCCTTTCGCGGACTCGCGGGCCTGTGGAGACAGGCGCGCCAGCTCGGCGGCGCGATCGATGGATGCCTGCAGGAATTCGCGGCGCGGATGATCGGGCGCCTGCTCGATCAGCGTCGCCAGCTCGCGCCGCGCCGTGTCGAGATCGTTGTTCATGATCGCGTTTTCGATGTCGATCTCGATCAGCGTGAGGTTGTCGGTGAGCTTCTGCTGCTCGGCCATGCGCGTGACCTCGGCGGCTATGGCGCGCTCGCGCGCACGTGCCTCGGGGTCGTAGAACTTCTCGATCAGGAACACGATGGCGCCGGCCACGACGACGGCGATGCCGCAGGCGGTGAACAAACGCTGCCGCTTGCGCCGCGCGGCTTCATCGGCCGCCTTCTGCTGCACCCCGAAGCGCGCCTGCGCGGCGATCTCGGCCAGATCATCCTGGGCCGGTGGCTCGGGAGTCCACGCGGGGAAGGGCTCGGTTGCCGTCATCGGCGCAGATGGCGCCGCCGGCGCGGGCGCCGCACGGCGCTGCGGCGTGGGTGACGGCGCTGCGCGTTGCGCGGGCGGCGCCGGACGTGGCGGCGGCGCGGCGCGCAACGCTGGTTCGGGTGCCGGCTGCGTGATGCGCGCGGTGGCGTAGCGGCCGCTCGCGGAAGTCGACGGCACCGGCGCGGGTCGCGGTGCGACCGCCGCCAGCGGCGCGGGCGGGCGCGGCGGAATCGGCGCGCGCGGCATGCTGCCGGCGGAAGGAATGCCGCGCTCGTCGAGCACCACGCGTTCGATGGTGCCATCGGTTTCGTCGTTCGGGCCGCTCGTGACCTGCGCGATCGCCAGCCACAGCTCTTCGAGATCGATGGGGTAGTTGATGGTCCGCTGCACCTTGAATGGCGCGAGCCGGGGTCCTAACAACTGCAGGCGCTCGGGGGCGGCCGCGAAGATGCGTTTGAGCGGCACGGCGGTGCGCGTGGTGCGGCCGAGCAGATCGAGACCGGAGCCGTCGATGGCGCGCTCGCAGGCGATCAGCACGTCGTAGGTGTTCTGGCGCAACAGCAGCAGCGCGTCGCTCTTGCTGGTGACGCAGTCGAGTTCGAGCACGCCGCGAATCGCCCGCGTGACGGTCTCGAGAGCCTCTGAGTCATGGTCGACCAGCAGGACACGCATCTGCGCCCAGTACCCCGGAATAAACCTTGAATAAAATCGTTCTGAGTAGACCGCGATTCGGCGATTTGCGGCGCCGGATCACGTCACGTTTCCGCGCCACCGATTAAGTCAAGCCGTCCGGCGCACCGAAATCACGCTTCCGACCTTGCGGAGGCGCTGCACCAGGCGTGCCAGATGGGCCGCATCGTCGATGGCCACCCGGAGGTCGATGGTAGCCGTCGACT
This sequence comes from Steroidobacteraceae bacterium, assembly GCA_035761265.1. GTDB lineage: Bacteria > Pseudomonadota > Gammaproteobacteria > Steroidobacterales > Steroidobacteraceae > CADEED01. The sequence goes on along the minus strand of DASTRL010000034.1, from coordinate 50,029 downwards.
GCGTTCGATCGGTAGTGGTGTGCATCATCTCGATGGATATTTTTTCGCTGGCCAGCAGGTCGCCGATATCCCGGACCAATCCCTGTCGGTCCAGCGCGACAATGTTGAGGCTCACGGGTTGGCTCGGGGCTACATCGGCCCACGCTGCGGCCAGCAGCCGGTCCGGCCTGGAGATGCTCATGCGCCTGAGCCCCGGGCAATCCGCGCGATGGATGGTGACCCCGCGTCCCACCGTGGCATAGCCGGCAATGGGCTCGGGTTTCACCGGCGCGCAACAGCGCGCAAAGCTGATGGGCAGGTCCTCGACTCCACCCAGCACCACCGGAGAGCGTGCCGACTTGCGCGCCGAGCCGCGTTTTCGCGGGGTGGCGACCGCGGGCGGTGCCACCGGCTGCGACGGCGCGAGGCGGGCGGCTTCCTCGTCTAACTTCCGGAACCAGGCGCGCACCTTGGAGCGCGCGCGCGGACTGTTGATGAAGCCCTGGGTCTCCGACAACCAATCCCGGCTGGGCTGCGGGAACTTGTGCGTAAGGATCTCGACGATCTCGCCATTGGCCAGCGCGCGTGTCAGCGGCACGATGCGGCCGTTGACTCGGGCGCCGCGCGTGCGATGGCCGAGGTCGGTATGCACGTGGTATGCGAAATCGAGCGGCGTGGCACCCGGGGGCAGGTCGACCACTTCGCCCTTGGGCGTGAGCGCGTAGACGCGATCCTCGAACAGCTCGGCGCGCACCTCGTCCAGGAAATCCCGATCGGCGCCCGATCGATCCGTGTCCAGCAGGCGGCGCACCCATTCGATCTTGCGATCGTACGACACATCGTGTGCCCGCGATTCCTTGTAACGCCAATGCGCCGCGAGGCCGAGCTCCGCCTGGTCGTGCATCTCGCGCGTGCGGATCTGCACTTCGACCGCCTTGCCCTCCGGCCCCAGCACCGCCGTGTGGATCGAGCGGTAGAAGTTGTCCTTGGGCGTCGCGATGTAGTCGTCGAATTCCCCCGGGATGTAGGTGTACTGGCCGTGCACCAGTCCGAGGGCGGCGTAGCAGTCGGCGACGGTGGCGGTGACGATGCGCACCGCGCGCAGGTCGAACACCTGTTCGAATGAGAGCTGCTTGCGCTCCATCTTGCGATGAATGCTGTAGATGTGTTTCGGCCGCCCGTAGACCTCGGCGAGGATGCCGGCGGCGCGCAGCATGTCTTCGAGCTTGCGGCACAGGCTCGTGATGTAGCGTTCGCGATCGGCGCGCTTCTCGGCGAGCGCCGCGGCGATGCGCCGGTAGTCGTCCGGTTGCAGGAAGCGGAACGCCAGGTCTTCCAGCTCCCACTTGAGCTGCCACAGGCCCAGGCGGTTGGCGAGCGGCGCGAACACCTCGCGTGTCTCGAGCGCGAGTCGCTCGCGCGTGGCGGCATGGCCGTCCTTCGAGGCATTGAGATCCACGAGCTGGCGCGCGAGCCGCGCCAGCACCAGCCGCGGATCGCTGACCACCGACAGCAGCATCTTGCGCAGCGCCTCGGCCTGCGTGGGTTCGAGATGGTGGGTGGCGGCCGCGCCGGTCGTCAGGCGGATGTCGCCGAAGTGCGTGAGCTCGCGCGCGAGCGCGCTCACCCCCGCGCCAAAGTGCAGCTCGATTTCCCGCGGCTCTTCGGCCGCCGAGGCGAACGCGGCCTGTGCGAGCAGCGCGCTCGCGAGCACGGCGTCTTCGGTGAGCGAGGCCACGATGACGGCGGCCTCGACCGCCCGCTCGACGGATTCCGGCGGCACGCCCCAGCCCGCCAGCGCCGCGGCGTGCGCATCGATGACAGCCTTGAGATCGGGCGAACAGGAATGGAGGTTGTGCACACCGGAACGCGGCCGCCAGAAGCGTGAGGCGACGCGTGATTGCCGTGTATGATACCCGCAGTTTTTTCAAGGGGCGCAGACACTTGGCGCGATATCCGATGCGATCGTCCTGGCGCGCGTACCGGCCGGGTACCGGCACGTCTCCGGCCGTGGTCGTCGCTCGCCGGCCGAGTCTTTCGGCGCGCATCCTGGGGCTGGATCCCGGCTCCCTGCGCACCGGCTTTGGCATCATCGACTGCGATGGGGGCACGCTGCGCGTCGTCGCGCAGGGCTGCATCGCCACCTCCGGCGGAGCGCTGGCCGACCGCCTGCGCGTCATCCACGCGCGAGTCGCCGAGCTGATCTCACAGCACCAGCCGCAGGAAATCGCCGTGGAGCGCGTGTTCCTTGCGAAGAACGCCGACAGCGCGCTCAAACTGGGCCAGGCGCGCGGCGCCGCGCTCGCGGCCGTGCCGCAGGCGCTGGGCGTGCACGAGTACGCGCCGCGCGCCATCAAGCTGGCGGTGGTCGGGGTCGGCGGCGCGGAGAAAGCCCAGGTGGCACACATGGTCAAGCAGCTGCTGCGGCTCGAGCTGCGGCTGGCGGCGGATGCGGCCGATGCACTGGCCATCGCCATCTGCCATGCGCATTCGCGCAAGCTCGAGATGATCGCGTGATCGGATTCGTGCGCGGCAAACTGGTCGTGAAGGCGCCGCCCCATCTGACGGTGGACGTGGGCGGCGTGGGCTATGACATCGAAGCGCCCATGTCCACGTTCTACACGCTGCCCGCGCTCGGCAGCGAAGTGCGACTGCTGACGCACCTGGTGGTGCGCGAAGATGCGCACATCCTCTACGGCTTCGGCACGCAGGAGGAGCGCGGCTTGTTCCGCAACCTGCTCAAGGTCTCGCAGATCGGACCGAAGATCGCGCTCGCGATCCTCTCCGGTGTGAGCGTCGAGGGATTCGCGACGCTGGTGAAACTGCAGGACACGGCGTCGCTCACCAGGATTCCCGGCGTCGGCCGCAAGACCGCCGAGCGCGTGCTCATGGAGATGCGCGATCGCCTGGATGCGCTCGATCAGGCCGCGGCCATGAGTCCGGGCGCTGTGCCGATGGCCACATCCAGCACCGAGGGCGAGGCATGGAACGCACTGGTCGCACTGGGCTACAAGCCCGCCGAAGTCACCGCGATGCTCAAGCCGTTCACGGGCTCCGGCGGCACCACCGAGGATCTGATCCGCCGTGCACTGCAGGGCGCGGTGCGGCCGCAATGAGCGCACCCGAGAAGTCAGCCGGCGAGCGGCTGGTCGCGGCGCCGGCCACGCGCGAGGAAGAGGCCGTCGATCGGGCGATCCGGCCGAAGAAGCTCGCCGACTATGTCGGCCAGGAGCAGGTCAAGGCGCAGCTCGAGATCTTCGTGCAGGCGGCAGTCAGGCGTGGCGAGGCGCTGGATCATGCGCTGATCTTCGGCCCACCCGGACTCGGCAAGACCACGCTCGCCAACATCATCGCCAACGAGCTCGGCGTGAGCCTGCGCCAGACGTCGGGTCCGGTGCTCGAGCGGCCGGGCGACCTCGCCGCGCTGCTGACCAACCTGCAGCCACGCGACGTGCTGTTCATCGACGAGATCCATCGCCTCTCGCCCGTGGTCGAGGAGGTGCTCTATCCGGCGATGGAGGACTTCCAGCTCGACATCATGATCGGCGAAGGGCCGGCGGCGCGCTCCATCAAGCTCGCGCTGCAGCCGTTCACGCTGGTGGGCGCGACCACTCGCGCCGGACTGCTGACCTCGCCGCTGCGCGATCGCTTCGGCATCGTGCAGCGCCTGGAGTTCTATGCCACGCCCGAGCTCGAGCGCATCGTCACACGCTCGGCCGGCATCCTCGGCGTGCCCATCGATGCCGGCGGCGCGACCAAGATCGCGCAGCGCTCGCGCGGCACGCCGCGCATCGCCAACCGGTTGCTGAGGCGCGTGCGTGATTTCGCCGAGGTGAAGGGCGGGGGCCACATCGACGAGTCCACGGCACGCGCGGCGCTCGACCTGCTGGAAGTGGATCCGCAGGGCTTCGATGCGCTGGATCGCAAGCTGCTCACCACTATTATCGAGAAGTTCGACGGCGGCCCGGTCGGCATCGAGAGCCTGGCGGCCGCGATCGGCGAGGAGCGCGGCACGCTCGAAGACGTGATCGAGCCGTTCCTGATCCAGCAGGGTTTCCTCATGCGCACGGCGCGCGGCCGCATGGTCACGCGCAATGCCTACCTGCACTTCGGCCTCAAGGTGCCGGAGCGCGTCACCGCCACGCTGCCGTTGTTCGACGCGGAACGATGAGCGAATTCGCCTGGCGCACGCGCGTCTACTGGGAGGATACCGATGGCGGCGGCGTCGTGTACTACGCCAACTACCTCGCGTTCATGGAGCGCGCGCGCACCGAGTGGCTGCGCAGCCTCGGCCATTCGCAGCAGGAGATCGCGCAGCAGTTCGGTTTCGTGTTCGCCGTGGCCGAGGCACACGTGCACTATCGCAAGCCGGCGCGACTCGACGACGAGCTCACCATCAGTTGCGAGCCGATCCCGGAGGGCCGGGCCTCGATCCGTTTCAGGCAGCGCATCACGCGCGCCGACACGGTGATCGCCGAGGGCGAGGTGCGCGTCGTGTGCGTGGATGCGAAATCGTTCCGGCCGCGGGCGCTGCCGGATTTCATATCACCCAAGAAGGTGTGAAGTGGACAACGAACTCTCCATAGTCAAGCTCGTCGTGAACGCCAGCCCGGTGGTGCAGGCCGTGATGGGCCTGTTGCTGCTGGCGTCGCTGCTCTCCTGGACGATCATCTTCCGCAAACGCTCGCTGCTGTCGAGGGCGCAGGATGAGGCCGACAACTTCGAGAACAGCTTCTGGAAGGGCGGCGATCTCACCGCGCTCTACCGGCAGATCGAAGGCCGCGGCGGCGCCACCGGCATGTCGAGCATCTTCGAGTTCGGCTTCCGCGAGTTCGCGCGCCTCAAGCAGGGTGGCATCCCCGCGGACCAGTTGCTGGAGGGCGCGCGCCGCGCGATGCGCGTCGGCCAGCTCAAGGAGATCGAGCGTCTGGAGGAAAGCCTCGCGAACCTCGCCACCATCGGTTCGACCAGCCCGTACGTGGGGCTGTTCGGCACGGTGTGGGGCATCATGAGCGCGTTCGTCGCGCTCGGCGGCGTGCAGCAGGCCACCATCGCCATGGTCGCGCCGGGCATCGCCGAGGCCTTGATCGCCACCGCCATCGGCTTGTTCGCCGCGATCCCCGCGGTCATCGCCTACAACCGCTACGCGGACCAGGTCAGCCGCCTGGAGCTGCGCTACGACGCATTCATGGAGGAGTTCTCCACCATCCTGCAGCGCTACGCGGGCCGTACCTGAGGACGCACGCATGCCTTCGGTCCAACAAACTACCCGACGCCGCCGCCTCATGGGCGAGATCAACGTGGTGCCCTACATCGACGTGATGCTGGTGCTGCTGATCATCTTCATGATCACCGCGCCGCTGCTCACCGAGGGCGTCAAGGTCGAGCTGCCCAAGGCGGCCGCGCAGGCGATTCCGCCCGAAATGTTGAAGGACACCAAGCCGATCGTGCTGCACATCGACGCGCAGGGGCGGCTGTTCCTCAACTACAACCAGCCCGAGGATGAACCCTTGTCGCCGGAGAAAGTCGAAGCCCAGGCGGCGGCCGTCCTGCGGCGCGCGCCGCAGACCGTGGTGTTGGTGAAGGGCGACTATCGAGTGGCGTACGGCGAAGTAGTTCGGGCGATGACCATCCTGCAGCGCGCGGGCGCCGACAAGGTGGGCTTCGTCACGCAGCCTCCGGACCAGACGCGGGCACGTTGAGGACGATGCCCCCGAGACGCAAGTCGCTGACGCAGGGGCGCTGGCGCGCGATCGCGCTGTCGGTGTTGCTGCATTCTGGAATCGTCGCGGCGGCGGTGTACGGCTGGTTCAGCTGGAAGCATCGTCCGCCCGAGAGCGCGACGCTCGCCATCGAGGCCACGGTCGTCGACGAGCGCGCGCTCAAAGCCCTGGCGGCGCCCAAGCCGGCGCCAGAGCCGCCGCCGCCGGAACCCACGCCGGAGCCGGAACCCGTCGAAGAGCAGGGCCCGCCCAAGCCGGATCCCGCGGAGATCGAGCGCCGCAAGGAAGCCGAGCGGCTCGAGCAGGAACAGCAGGAACGACAGAAGCTCGAAGAGCAGAAGAAAGCCGAGGAGCAGAAGAAAGCCGAGGAGCAGAAGAAGGCCGAGCAGGAGCGGCTCGACGCCGAGAAGCAGGAAGCCGAGAAGCAGGCCGCCGCCAAAGCCGCGGCGGAGAAGGCGGCCGCCGAAAAGGCGGCGGCGGACAAGAAGGCCGCCGAGAAGAAAAAGGCCGATGAGGCCGCCGCGGCGAAGAAGGCCGCGGAGGAAAAAGCGCGCCAGGCACGCGAGGCCGAGCTGCGCCGCAGTCTCGAAGCCGAGGAGCGCGCCAATCGATTGCGCAACAGCGATGAGGCGGCACGCTGGCACGCAGCCATCGTCGCCAGGATCCAGCGCGCCTGGATCCGTCCACCCTCGGCACAGCCCGGCGTCACGTGTATCGTTTCGGTCAGCCAGGTCCCCGGCGGTGAAGTGACCGCGGTGCGCGTGGAGAGCTGCAGTATCAATGACCCGGCACTGCGGCAATCGGTGGAAAACGCCGTCTACGGCGCGTCGCCGCTGCCGGCGCCGCCCGACCCGGCTCTTTTCGAGCGCAATTTGGAGCTAACATTCGCCCCGCAATGAGTGACCGCATGAAAAAACTCGCGACCTCCCTGTTGCTGCTGTGCGCGGCCTGCCCGGCATTCGCGCAGCTCAGGCTGACCATCACGTCTGGCGTCACGGATCCCATCCCCATCGCGGTGGTGCCGTTCGCGCGCGCCGTGCCCGGCGACGGCGGACTCGACGTTGCCGCCGTCGTGCAGCGCGACCTGGAGAGCAGCGGGCGATTCAAGGGCATGCCGCGCGCCGACATGGTGAACACGCCGACCACCGCCGCGGAGGTGGACGTCGCCGGCTGGAAGCAGATGCGCAACGATTACGTCGTGGTGGGGCGTCTCGGCACCCTCGCCAACGGCGACATCACGGTCGATGCGGAGCTCGTCAACGTGCTCAACGGCCAGCGCATCTTCGGCCAGAAGTGGACCGTGAAGCCCGCCAACCTGCGCAATGCCGCGCACCGCGTGGCCGATGCCGTCTACGAGCGCATCATCGGCGTGCGCGGTGCGTTCGCCACGCGCATCGCCTACGTGTCGGTCGACGGCAAGGCGCCGAACCAGCGCTACCAGCTCATCGTCGCCGATGCCGACGGCGAGAACCCACGCACGATCCTGCAGTCGGACCGCCCGCTGATGTCGCCCGCCTGGTCGGCGGACGGCGAGTGGCTGGCCTACGTTTCATTCGAGCGGCGTGTCTCGGCCGTGTACGTCCAGCAGGTGCGCACCGGCAAGCGCAGCATGGTGTCGGCGCGCGCCGGCATCAACGGCGCGCCCGCGTGGTCGCCCGATGGCCGCAGGCTCGCGCTCACCCTGTCGGGCAACAACGGCAACCTCGACATCTATCTACTCGATCTCGGCAGCCAGGGGCTGACGCGCCTCACCGAGGATCCCGGCATCGACACCGAGGCATCGTTCACGCCCGACGGCGGCACCATCTATTTCACCTCCGACCGCTCCGGCAACCCGCAGGTCTACAAGCTCGCGCTGGGCGGCAACGAGCGTCCGAAGCGCGTGACGTTCACCGGCACCTACAATGCGCGCCCGCGGGTCTCGCCGGACGGCAAGCAGCTCGCCATGCTCACGCTCGATGATGGCGCGTACCGCATCGCCATCCAGGACCTGGCGAGCGGCACCGTACAGGTGCTGTCGAAAGGCCGGCAGGACGAGTCCCCCAGCTTCGCGCCGAACGGCGCGATGGTGATCCTCGGTGGCCGCGAACGCGGCCAGGGCGTGTTGCAGACCGTGTCGATCGATGGACAGACTTCGTTCCGGCTCAACGCCGATGCGGGTGAGGTGCGCGAACCGGTCTGGGGTCCGTTTCTTCCCTAAGGAGCTCAAATGAAGAATCTCTTTGCTACCGCGTTGCTCGTGACGTCGCTGACGCTGCTGGCGGGCTGCCCGTCGAAGCCGAAGGAACAGCCGGCTCCCCCGGCGCAGCAGTCCACCGCCGATACCAGCGGCGTGGACAACGCCGGCGCCACCATGGACAGCACCGAATCCGCCGGCCCGTCCGGCGAGCTGCTCTCCAAGCGCATCGTGTACTTCGACTTCGATCGCGCCGAGATCCGCGCCGACTCGCAGTCGGTGGTCGCGGCCCACGCGGCATACCTGGCGAAGAATCCTGCGCAGAAGGTGCGGCTCGAGGGCCATGCCGACGAACGCGGCTCGCGCGAGTACAACATCGGCCTCGGCGAGCGCCGCGCCCAGGCCGTGCGCCGCGCGCTGCTGCTGCAGGGCGTGGGCGAGGTGCAGCTTTCCACGGTCAGCTACGGCGAGGAGCGCCCCGCGGCCGCGGGCAGCGACGAGCAGGCCTATGCGCTCAATCGCCGTGTCGAAATCGTCTACCTCAAGTAGTTTGACCAGCGCGCGAGGTCGTCCATGAGAAACGTTCACACACACCTGGCCACGCTGCTGGCGGGCGCACTGCTGCTCGCCGGCTGCGCCACCTCGCCGGAAGAGGACCCGGTGCAGATCCGCATGAACGACCTCGACGCGCGGCTGCAGCGCATCGAGCGCGTGATGACCAATCAGAGCCTGCTGGAGATGGCGCAACGCATCGACGCACTGCAGGCGCAGCTGCGCACGATGCGCGGCGAGGTGGAGCTGCTGCAAAACCAGAGCGAAGGCGGAAAGTCGCAGACGCGCACGCTGTACGCGGACCTGGAGAAACGCATCGCGGCGCTGGAAGCCACGGGCGGCGCATCGCTCGGCCCGGCCGCCGGCGCGGCCGGCAGCTCGAGCGCGCCGGTCGCCGCTTCGGGCGGCGAGCAGGCGGCCTACGACGCCGCCTTCAACGCGCTCAAGAGTGCCGATTACCCCAAGGCCATCGCCGGCCTGCGGAATTTCGTGGCCACGTACCCGGACAGTCCGCTGGCCAGCAACGCGCAGTACTGGCTCGGCGAGGCGTACTACGTGACGCACGAGTACCCGAGCGCGATCGGCGCCTTCCAGGAGGTCGTGACGAAGTGGCCGGACTCCCGCAAGGCGCCGGATGCCATGGTGAAGGTGGGATTCACGCAATCCGCCATGGGCAAGAACGGCGAGGCGCGCGTGACGCTGGAGAACGTGACGAAACGCTACCCCGGCACGGAAGCCGCGCAACTCGCGACGGAGCGCTTGAAGCGCCTGCCCAATGCCCGATGAACGATCCGGGCCCGATGAGCGATCCGGCCGCGGACGCCGCCGGGCGCCGCCTCAAGATCACCGAAATCTTCTACTCGCTGCAGGGTGAGGCCGACACGGTGGGATATCCCACCGTGTTCGTGCGCCTCACGGGTTGTCCGCTGCGCTGCCAGTATTGCGATACCGCGTATGCCTTCCACGGGGGCGAGTGGATGAGCCTCGAGGGCATCCTGGAGCGCGTGGCCGAGTTCGCGCCGCGCCACGTCTGCGTCACGGGCGGAGAGCCGCTGGCGCAGAAGAACTGCCTGCCATTGCTGGCCGGGCTGTGCGATGCCAACTACCGCGTATCGCTCGAGACCAGCGGCGCCATGCCGCTGGCGTCCATCGACCCGCGCGTGATCCGCGTCGTCGACGTCAAGACGCCGGGCTCGCGCGAAGCGTCGCGCAATCGCTACGACGACCTCGCGTTGCTGCGTCCCGAGGAACAGATCAAGTTCGTGATCTGCGATCGCGCCGACTACGAATGGAGCCGCGACAAGCTGGCCGAGCTCGAGCCGCGCTGCGCGGTCCTGTTCTCGCCCAGCGCCGGGCAATTGCCCGCGCGCGAGCTCGCCGACTGGATCCTCGCGGACCGCCTGCCCGTGCGCTTCCAGCTCCAGCTGCACAAGGTGCTCTGGGGCGACGTTCCCGGCCGATGAACGGGAGGTCATGACAGTGGTGTCAGACAGGGAAAACGCGCCGAGGCCTTCATGACGCACGCGGTGGTACTGCTGTCGGGCGGGCTCGATTCGGCCACGGTGCTCGCGCTGGCACGCGAGCGCGGCCTCGACTGCCATGCCTTGTCGGTGGCCTATGGCCAGCGCCACCAGGTCGAGCTCGATGCGGCGGCCAGGGTGGCGCGGGCTCTCGGTGCGCGAGAACACCGCGTCATGCGGGTGGATCTGGCGGGCATCGGCGGCTCGGCGCTCACCGATCATGCGATTCCCGTGCCCACGACGCCCGGTGGCGACGGCATTCCCGTGACCTATGTGCCCGCGCGCAACACCATCATGTTGTCGCTTGCGTTGGCCTGGGCCGAGGTGCTCGGCGCCCCGCAGATCCACGTGGGCGTCAACGCCGTCGACTATTCCGGATACCCGGACTGCCGACCGGAATTCATCGCCGCATTCGAACGACTCGCACGACTTGCGACCCGGGCGGGCGTGGAGGGCGGGGCGCTCGCGATCCATGCTCCGTTGCTCCACATGAGCAAGGCGCAGATCGTGCGCGAAGGCGCGCGCTTGGGCGTCGACTTTGGACTCACCGTCTCCTGCTATCAGGCGGACGAGCAGGGACGCGCCTGCGGCATGTGTGATTCCTGCAGGTTACGTCGAGAAGGCTTTGTTTCTGCAGGGATTACCGACCCTACCCGGTATCGGCCGCCGGGCGGCCAAGCCGGGAAACAGATCGTGTAGACTGCGCGCCCTCTGAAGAGCCGGGTTGGTAGCTCAGCGGTAGAGCAGCGCCCTTTTAAGGCGGTGGTCGTGGGTTCGATCCCCACCCAACCCACCATCCGTTTCCGACAGCCTGCCGGCGCCACGGCAGCTCTTCAGTCCAGGATTCTTCCCTCCCGGGTAGTTAGCCCGCGCGCCCTCGAAGTACGCCTTGCGCCGCGGCGCGCACCATTTTCAACGCGGCGCCGCGCCCGGCACCCCGGCTGGACGCCGGCCGCAGCCGGCGGCTGTCGCCGGGCGCCGACGTGCGGCGGAGTCTGGTAGTTAGGCTTACGCGCCGGCCGGCGGCGCGCGCAATATTCACGCCGGCGGTTGCAGTTCTTTCATTGCGGACGCCTCGCGTCACCCCGTACGGACCGTCCCGCGGGCCATGAGGCCCCAATCCGGGTTGGCATGGCGCTTGCCTCTCCTCAGCGTGCATCAAACACAGAGGAAACATCATGAAAGCAACCCGCTTATTGACCGCGGCCGCCGTGGCGGCCCTGTTGCCGCTCGCCGGTGCCTTCGCGCAGAGCCCGGAGCCCGATCCGGGTGCGACCCCGCAGTCGCCGCCCGCGCAGTCCAGCCCCTCGCAGGGCTCGCAGCAGGGCGCGACGTTCGAGTCGCTGGACACCAACAGTGACGGCCGCATCTCCAAGTCCGAGGCCGCGGCGAACGAGAGCGTCAGCGCGCAATTCTCGAAGTACGACCAGAACGGCGACGGCTACATCGAGCGCAGCGAAGTGAACAGCGCCAACAGCGGCGAAACTCCACAACAGTGATCGCACCGGCCCGCGCGGACCGGTGAGCCGGCCGCGCGGGACCGATTCGTCGCGCGCGCCACCTTGCGCGCCCCAGCCTGAAAACGCATGATGCGGCCCTCTTCACCGGGGGTCTCCATGTCGCGTGCATTCTTGTTAGTGGCCTGCGTCTCAATCACCGCCGGCGCATCGGCCGCCGACGCTCCCTGGAAGCCGCTGTTCAATGGCAAGAACCTCGACGGCTGGACCGTGCACTATGCGTCGAAGACTCCCGACGGTGCGCCGCCGCCCGCCAGCCTCTTCGCCGTCGAGAACGGCACGATCCACGCATACCCGACGCAGTCGGCCGGCAGCCAGCAGCCCAATGCATACCTGCAGAGCAGCGCCGACTACAAGGATTACGTGCTCAGCCTCGAATATCGCTGGGGCGAGAAGAAGTTTGCCCCGCGCAACGAACACGTGCGGGACGCGGGGCTCATCTACCACGTGCACCGCGAGCGCGCGGGCGACTGGCCGGCGGGCGCCGAAGCGCAGATCCAGGAAGGCGACACCGGCGATTCCTGGGCCGTGTCGTCGCAGTTGACGAGCTTCGTCGATCCGAAGACCGGCCTGTATGCGCTGCCGGAGGACGGCGGCGTGCGCACGACCGTGGGTCACGATGGCAAATTCGAACGCACGCGTCACAGCCGCGTGAACGAGTACCCCGGCTGGAACACGCTCGAGGTCATCGTGCGCGGCGATCGCGCCACGCACATCGTCAATGGCGTCACCAACATGCGCGTGTACGACATCAGGGGCTGGGACGCGGCGTCAGGCTCCTGGGTGAAGGTGGACCACGGCAGGATCGCCCTGCAGGCCGAAAGTGCCGAGGTCTTCTACCGCAACATCCGCATGCGGCCCTTGACCGCATCCGACGACATGCCCCCCGAGCCCAGGCTCACCGAGGTGTGGTACCCGGTGCCGCCGCGGGTGACGCCCGGCGCCAGCCCTGGCGCGCCGCCGTCCGACGCCATCATCCTGTTCGACGGCAGCAACCTCGACGCCTGGAAGAGCGCCAACGGCGATGGCCCGGCGCGCTGGAACATCGTCGATGGCCAGCTGGTGGTCGCGCCCGGCACCGGTGACATCCAGACGCGCGAGAAATTCGGCGACGTGCAGCTGCACGTGGAGTGGTGGGATCCGAACCTGCCCGCCGACAAGGTGAACCAGGACCGCGGCAACAGCGGCATCTTCCTGCAGGACGTGTACGAGACGCAGGTGCTCGACAACTACGAGAACAAGACCTACGTCAACGGCATGGTCGGCTCGATCTACAAGCAGTTCGCGCCGCTGGTCAACGCCGCATGGCCGGCCGAACACTGGCAGAGCTACGACATCATCTTCAGCGCACCGCGGTTCGCGGCCGACGGCTCGCTGGTCTCGCCCGCGCGCTTCACCGTGCTGCTGAACGGCGTGCTGGTGCAGAACGACGTGTCACTGAAGGGTGGCACCACCTATATCGGCGCGCCTAGCTACCAACCCCACGGCGACATGCCGCTGCGGCTGCAGGATCACGGGCACCTCGTGCGCTTCCGCAACATCTGGCTGCGCAAACTCTGAGACGCCGTTCACAGCCGCCGCCGACGGCAATTTCCTGCCGCCTGCCGGAGCCCCGCCTCGGGGCATCCCGGGGCCGGGGGGTTCAAGAGAAAGCGTTTTCGTTCCGATAAACCGCCATGGTCCGCGGGCATTCAGCCTGCTCGCCGGACTTTGGACGGAGTCATTCATGAACGAAGCGCGCAATGCAGGCAGGAACGATGCGGGGGGTGGGGCACCGGAACACGCCACCACCGACCTGCCGTTGCAGGCCCAGCTCATGGGCAGCCTGGCCCTGGTGCTCATCCTCAGTGCCGTGGCCGGCGTGATCGGCTACGCGACCTTCGACAGCACTTCGCTCGAGAACAGCGCGCGCGCCAAGGCGACCATGTACGCGTCGAACCTCACGCAGCAGCTGTACGGCGCCGTGGCGATGAACGACGTGGTGCTGGCCGAACAGGCGCTCGAGCCGCTGGTGACGGATCGCAACGTGTACGGCGTGGCCGTCTACGGGCCCGCCGGCCGCCGCCTCGCCGGGCACGGCAACTTCCCGGCAAAGCTCGGCAGCGACGACAAGGTGGTGCTGGCGGACGACCGGGTACTGCTGACGCTGCGTGAGATCCCCGTGGGCTACGGATCGTCCGGCCGGCTGTACCTCGCGCTGTCCACCGAACACATCGCGTCCGCGCGCTTCCGCGCGGCGCAGTTCCCCGCCATGACCACGGCCGTGGTGCTGCTGTTCGCCATCCTGCTGGCGCTGGCGCATTCCTTCAGCGTCATGATGTCCGAGGTCGTGCGCATGTTCGAAGAGCGCCGCCAGATGGAGCGCACCGAGAAGGTCCGCCTGGAGAAGCTGGTGTCCGAGCGCACGCGCGATCTGACGCTGGTGGTCGAAGGCACGCAGGCGATCCCCTTCGCGCTCGACGTCGAGGACGGGCACTTCGAATACATCGGCCCGCAAGGTCCGGCGCGCCTCGGATTCAGCGAAGACCTCTGGAAGCAGATCGGCTTTCTCGACCGGCTGATGCCGCGCGACCGCAATGCGACCGTGCGCAGCAAGATCGACACCAGCAAGTCGGGCAATTTCGAGATCGAGGCCTCGGTGCTCACGCAGGACGAGAAGCGCGTCGACCTGCGCTGGGTCGCGAGCTGCGAGCAGAGCGACAACACCGGCCAGCACAAGGTGCTGCGCGGCATGATGCTCGACGTCACCGACCAGCGCCGCCTCGAGAACGAGCTGGCGCAGGCGCAGAAGCTCGAGAGCGTGGGGCGCCTCGCCGCGGGCGTGGCGCACGAGATCAACACGCCGGTGCAGTTCGTGTCCGACAGCGTGAGCTTCGTGCGCGAAGCCATGGACGATCTCGCGCAGATCGTCGACAAGTACCGCGAGCTGCGCGACGCCACCCAGGACGAGAGCAACAGCGCGGACGTGCGTGCCGCGGCGAAAGCGGCCGCGGAGGCGGAGGACGACGCCGACCTCGACTACATCCTGGAGAACGCGCCGGTGGCGCTGGATCGTGCGCGCGACGGGCTCGGCCGCGTCGCCGCCATCGTGCGCTCGATGAAGGAGTTCGCGCATCCGGACCGCAAGGAAATGGCGCAGGTCGACATCAACCAGGCGATATCGAGCACGCTGGTCATCGCCACCAACGAGTACAAGTACGTCGCCGAGGTGGAAACCGCGTTCGAGCAGATCCCCGCGATCAACTGCTACGCCGGCGAGATCAACCAGGTGGTGCTGAATCTCATCGTCAACGCGGCGCATGCCATCGGCGACGTGGTCAGGGGCACTGACAAGAAGGGCAAGATCCGCGTGGCCACGCGCGTGCTCGGCGAGCAGGTGGAGATCGCCATCTCCGACACCGGCAAGGGCATCCCGGTCGAGGTGCGCTCGCGCATCTTCGATCCGTTCTTCACCACCAAGGAAGTCGGCAAGGGCACGGGACAGGGCCTGGCCATCGCACGCACGGTGGTCGTCGAGAAGCACGGCGGCACGCTGCACTTCGAGACCGAAGTGGGCAAGGGCACCACGTTCTACATCCGCCTGCCCATCGCCGGGCCCGCGGCGGATTCCGCTTCCGCATCCGCGGCGGCCTGAAGCGCCATGGGGCTCGTCTGCCGCCACGCAGGTAACACGACATGAAACTCGCCAAAGTCTCCACCAGCCACATCCAGGCCGTCACCGGCACCACCTTCGTCGCCACGCTGAGCTCACTGCTGTTCGGCTATGCCACCGCGGTGATCGCGGGCGTGGTCGGCGCCATCGACCACAATTTCATCGAGCCGCGGAACCTGAGCAATACCGCGGCGAATGGACTGCTGGGGCTCACGGTGTGTTCGGCGCTGGTCGGCACGATTATCGGGGCGCTGATCGCGCGGCCCACGGCCAGCCTCCTCGGCCGCAAGCGCTCGATGATCCTCGCCGCCGTCATGTTCCTGGTGTCGGCGGTGGGCTCCGCCTATCCGGAGCTCGGCGCGAGCTCGCCGGGCGGCACCGGCGCCGACGCCATCTGGGCGTTCAACTTCTACCGCATGATCGGCGGTATCGCCGTGGGCGTCGCGTCGATGATCGCGCCCATGTACGTGGGCGAATTCGCGCCCAGCGCCGTTCGCGGCCAGCTCGGCGCCTACCAGCAGATCGCCATCACCGGTGGCATGACCATCGCCTACTTCGTGAACTGGGGCATCACGCTGCAGGGCGATGAACGGTGGGTGCTCGAAACCGGCTGGCGCTGGATGATGCTGTCGCTGGCCATACCGGCCACGGCCTTCTTCTACCTCAGCTTCGCGGTGCCGGAATCGCCGAGCTGGCTGGTGAAGAAGGGACGCATGGAGCAGGCCCGCAGGCAGCTCGCGCGCTCGGCCGAGCCCTCCGAAGTGCAGGGCATGCTCGATGACCTGGCGGCGGAGTCGACCGAGGAGAAGCCGGTGCCGCTGCTCACCTATGGGTGGCGGGTGGTGCTGGTGGGCGTGGCGCTGTCCGTGTTCCAGCAGCTCGTCGGCATCAATACCGTGCTGTACTACGGTCCGGAGATCTTCGCGAAGATGGGCTATCACATGGACGGCGCGTTCCTCGGAACCGTGGTCGCCTGTACCGTGAACCTGATGTCCACCATGGTCGTGGTGCTCATCGTCGACAAGGTGGGGCGCAAGCCGCTGCTGATCTTCGGCGGACTCATCATGGGGCTGTCGATGCTGACGCTGGGTTCGTTGTTCCATTCGCAGAACACCGGCGCGTTCGGGCTCGCGGCCGTGTGCTGCTACCTGGCGGGGTTCGCCATCTCCTTCGGTCCCATCGTGTGGATCATGATGACCGAGATCTATCCGGCGCCGATCCGCGGCCAGGCCATGTCCATCGCGGTGGCCTCGCAGTGGGTGGCGAACCTGCTGGTCTCGGCGACGTTCCCGCTGCTGCTGGGAAATGACGCACTGAACGCCGCCTGGAACCACGGCTTCCCGTTCTGGTTGTACGGCAGCTTCGGCATCATCTCGGCCTTCATCGTCATGAAGTACGTGCCCGAGACGCGCGGCGTGGACAGCGATCATCTCGGCGCGCTGTGGCGCCGCGAAGATCGCGAGCATTCCCCGGCCTAGACGATCCAGCCTGCGGTGCGGCGGAATTCCAGCTCCACCGCCTCGCGTTCCGCCGCTTCCGTCTCCGAGATCGCCGGCTGCAGGCTGCGCGCCTTGGCGAGGCTCTGCGCGAAGGGCGGAAGGCCCGCCTGCATGCGCATGCTGTTGACGCGCGCTTCGTTCTCCAGTGGATGGGGTTCGAGACCTCCGGGCCCGTTGCGCAACTGGGTGCCGTAGCGCTGCGGCCGGCCTTCGTAGACGCGGATGCGATCTTCGATGAAGGCGTATTGCCAGCGCGGCACGTCGCCGCCCTGCGAGGCGGCGTCGATCAGGTCGCGACACTGGCGCATGAAGGCCGGCTCGGCGGCCGAATGCAGCGCGATGCGCCACGCGGCGCGCGCGCCGTGCTCGCCGACCAGAGCCGATCCCGGCCAGCCGAACACCGCGATGATCTGGCGCAGCCGGCTGGCGTGCGCACGATGCAGCTCCTCGAGGCGCGGGTGATAGCCGTTGTCCAGCTCGCCAGCGGCCGTCAGCTCGCCGCGCAGCGCCTGGTCGCGCGCTTCCATGTCGAGCAGCGCCTTCGCGAGTGATTCGTCCATGCCGCCCCTCCAACTACCGGCCGGGCGATGATAGCGAGCGGCATCCCAAAAGAAAAAACCCCGCGCGGCCCCCTCGGGGGGCCGGCGGGGTCCACGCTACCGCGGCTTACTGCCGCGGTTGAGAACGCATGTTGTTGCCGTACTCCTCGGCGTCGAGATAGCCATCGCCGTTCTTGTCGGCGGTGGAGAAGCTCTCGACCAGCTTCGGATCCGCGGACGCCTCGGGCATCGAGATGCGGCCATCCTTGTTGGCGTCGAGCGTGTCGAACGAGGCGCTCTGCCCGGCGGTGCTGCTGTTGGGGGTGGTGGTGGAGGGGGCGGGGGTCCTCTCGTCCTGGCCGGCGAAGCCGGCCAACGGGACCAGCGCGACCAGGGTCGCGGCGAGCAATCGGTGGTTCATCACGGAATCTCCTTCGGTTTCGACGTCCGGATCTAGCAGGTTGCGTGCCAGCCGGCCGCCGGTAGTTAGATATCAGTCACTTGTCGCGGCCACCGTGCGCGCCGCGGGCCGGCGCGCCCGGGCAGGTGCCTGCGCGCGGCGACAATCGCGCCGCCGGGGCGGCGCCGCACGGCGACAGTCGCAGGCACTCTATCCAGAATCAGGCGCTTGCTGGTCGCCGAAGGGGGACAGCGCACGCGATCGGGTCGCGGGCTGACGGCGCGCGCCGGCGCCGGCCGACGTCGAAGTCGGTGCCCGCGTAGGGTGCGAGCGCCGCCCTTCCGTCAGGCTCGCCGGATGGGTGAATTCTGGTACCTGCTGGTCGGCGCGCTGCTGATCGCGGTGGCATTGCTGGGCCGGTTGATCGATCGGCTGCCGGTGAGCCTGGCGTTGATCTACCTGCTGGTCGGCTTCGCGCTCGGGCCGGCGACGTTCGGCGTGTTCGAGCTGAATCCCATGCGCTTCCTCGCGCCGCTCGAATCCGTCACCGAGATCGTGCTGTTGATCGCGCTGTTCACCGTCGGTGTGAAGCTGCGCGTGCCGGTGGGGGACTGGCGCTGGAGCCTGCCGCTGCGACTCGCGACGCTTACCATGGTGGCGACCATCGTGGCGGTCGCGGCCACGGGCTATTGGCTGCTCGACCTGTCGCCCGGACTTGCGCTGGTGCTGGGCGCGAGCCTGGCGCCCACCGATCCGGTGCTGGCCTCCGACGTGCAGCTGCGCGATCTCGAGGATCGGGACACGCTGCGCTTCGCACTGACCGGCGAGGGCGGGCTCAACGACGGCACCGCATATCCGTTCCTGCTGCTCGGACTCGGGCTGCTCGGCGCGCACGACCTCGGCACGTATGGACTGCGCTGGCTCGGCGTCGATCTGCTGTGGAGCGGAGCCGGCGGGCTCGCGATCGGATTCCTGGTCGGCACCACGGTCGCGCACGGCGTTCGCCGCCTGCGCGCCCGGGCCCGACGGTGAGTCGCCGCTCACGCCCAGCATGCTCAACGTCAACGAGCAGCTCGAGCGCATCCTGGAAGTCGCGGTCGTGCTGCTGGTGGGCGCGATGATCTCCTCCGGCTACTGGTCGCGGGCCGGCCTGCTGCTCGCCGCGCTGCTGTTCTTCGTGATCCGCCCGCTGTCGGTGTGGCTGGGCGCGCTCGGCGACTCGGGCACCCGGACGCCGCGCCGGCTGCTGGCGTGGTTCGGGATCCGCGGCATCGGCTCGGTCTACTACGCCATCTTCGCCGCGCGCCATGGCGTGCGGCAGGGCGCGATGGAGCTGCTGTCCGGCGTGATGACCGTGGTCGCGGCTTCGATCGTCGTGCACGGCATCTCCGCCACCCCGCTCATGGAGCTGTACCAGCGCCGGCGCGCCCGCGCCGGGCAGGCCGACGCGAAGCTGTCGGACAAACGATGACAGCGGCGCCGTGCGCGCTCCCACGTGATTCCCGGTGCATGCCGGTCGCGGCGATGCAGCGCGAATTTCACAATATTTTCCGCAGGATCGGCACGAACGGGGCGGCCATGGATTGGGATCGCATTTCGGGCAACTGGGCGCATTGGCGGGCCCGCATCCAGGAGCGCTGGGGACGGCTCACCAACGACGAGCTCGACCGGATTGCGGGTCGCCGCGACCGGCTCGTGCGCCGGATCCAGGAGTCGTACGGGCTCGGGCGCGTCGAAGCAGAACGGCAGTTGCGCAACTGGGAGCGCAACCTGCTGGCGGTCGAGGAGTTCGACGAGGCCGAACTGATCCTGGATGACGACGATGAATCGAGCGGCATGAATGGACGGGGCTAGACATGATCACCATGACAGGAATTCGCAACGCACTGTGGTGCGCAGTGGCATTCGGCATCGTCGCGTGCGCCACCGCACCCATGCCCGTGGAAAAACTCGCGGTGGCGCAGACCGCCGTGCAGCGGGCCGAGCAGGCGCAGGCCGCGCAGTTCGCGCAGGTGGAACTCACCACCGCGCGCAACAAGCTCGCCGCCGCGCAGGCCGCGGCGGACAAGCACGACGCCGACATCGCGGCGCGCATGGCCGACCAGGCCGACGTCGACGCGCAACTCGCCGAGTCGACGGCCCGCGCCAAGCAGCAACAGCAGCTCGTCGACCAGATGGAAGCCGGGCTGCGCGATCTGCGCAACGAAGCGCTGCGCAACGGCACCGAAGCCGGCGGCGCCGGAACCGGCGCCAGCGCTCCCGTGCCCTCGCAGACCCCGCCATCGAACTGAGGACTTCGCGATGAAACGCATGACTTCCGCGCTCACCACTGCTTCCGTCATGGCCATGCTGGCGCTCGCCGCCTGCCAGACCGCCCCGAAAGACGCCGGGCTGCTGCCCGAGGCGCGCAATGCCGTGACCCAGGCGGAGTCGGATCCGGACGTCACGAAGTACTCGGCGAACGAGCTGAATCGCGCGCGCCAGCTGCTGACCAACGCCGAGGGTGCCGCGAAGGAAAAGGGCGCCACGGACAAGATCACGGCGCACTACGCCTATCTAGCCATGCAGACGGCGCGCATCGCCGGGCAGCGCGCGCAGGAGCAGGTCGCCATGGCGCGCATCAAGGCCGGTGAGACCGAGCGCCAGCAGATCCTGCTCTCGGCGCGCGAGCGCGAGGCACAACGGGCGCGCAACGCGGCGCAGGATGCGCGGGCGCAGGCGCAGGATGCGCAGCAACAGGTGGCTCAGGCGCAGGCCGAGTCGCAGCGCCTGGCCAGACAACTCGAGGACATGCAGGCCTCGCAGACCTCGCGCGGCATCGTGCTCACGCTCGGGGACGTGCTGTTCGATACCGGTCGCGCGGAGCTCAAGCCGGGGGCCGCGCGCCCCATCGAGCAGGTCGCGCAATTCCTGAGCGAGCACCCGGAGCGCAAGGTGCAGATCGAAGGCTTCACCGACAGCCAGGGCAGCGACGCATACAACATGGAGCTGTCGCAGAAGCGTGCGGACGCGGTGGCCATGGCCATCATGCAGCGCGGCATCGCGGCGGACCGCGTGCGCGCATTGGGCTACGGCGAAGACTTCCCGAAGGCCAGCAATTCGAGCCCGGGAAGCCGGCAGCTCAATCGCCGCGTGGAGATCATCGTCTCCAATGGCGACGAGAGCATACCGGGACGCACCGCATCGGGTTCGCCATGAAAATGCCGGCCGGGGAGTTCTAGTCGACGGACATCGGCGCGGGGCTCGCGGAGGGCTATCCGCCGGCCGCGCCCCGCGCGCATGCCGCTCCCGGCGCGGTCGACGATTGCGCGCTGCGGCTCATCGGCACTTCCCCGGCCATGCAGAAGGTGCGCGACCTGATCGGGCGCGTGGCGCCGACCGACTCGACCGTGCTGATCTGCGGCGAGTCCGGCTGCGGCAAGGAGCTGGTGGCGGAGTCCGTGCACGCGATGAGCCCGCGCGCCGACAAGCCGTTCGTCGCCATCAATTGCGCGGCGATCCCGGCGACTCTCATCGAGGCCGAGCTCTTCGGCCACGAGCGCGGCAGCTTCACGGGCGCGATGCGCACGCGCGAGGGCGTGTTCGAGCGCGCCAGCGGGGGCACGCTGCTGCTGGATGAGATCACCGAGATGCCGCTCGACCTGCAGTCGCGACTGCTGCGCGTGCTCGAGACCAAGCGCCTGAGCCGCGTGGGCGGCTCCAGCGATCTCGAAGTGGACGTGCGCGTGCTGGCGTCCACGAATCGCTCCCCGGCGCAGGCCTTCGCCGAAGGGCGGCTGCGCGAGGACATCTACTACCGGCTGGCCGTCGTGACGGTGCAGTTGCCGCCGCTGCGCGAACGCGGCGAGGACGTGCTGGTGCTCGCGGACTTCTTCCTCACCGAGCTCAACCTGCGCAACGGCACGCGCAAGCGCCTCTCCGAGGAACTGCGCGCGCGCTTCCTGCGCCACAACTGGCCCGGCAACGTGCGCGAGCTGCGCAACGCCGTCGAGCGCGCCTTCATCCTCTGCGACGGCGAGCTGAAGCTCAGCGAGCAGGACATGCCGACGCTGCGCCAGTCCATGGAAGGCGACAGCGGCGGTGCCGACCTGATCCAGCTACCGATCGGCGCCACGCTCGAGGAAATCGAACGCACTTTCATCCTCGCCACGCTCAAGCACTTCGAGGGCGACAAGCGGCGCGCCGCCGACGTGCTCGGCTGCAGCCTCAAGACGCTCTACAACAAGTTGCACGCCTATCAACGCGAGCGACACGCCGGGATGAACTGATCGGAGCAAGCAGGGCAATCGCAGAAGCAATCGGAGCTAAGGAGACGTCATGGGAATCATCTTGTGGTTGATCATCGGTGGAGTCATCGGCTGGCTCGCCAGCCTCGTGATGCGCACGGACGGTAGTCAGGGCATCATCCTCAACATCGTCGTCGGTATCGTCGGCGCACTGCTCGGCGGCTGGCTGATCAGCCCGCTGGTGGGCGCGGGCACCATCAATTCCGGCGACATCAGCCTGCCGGGACTGCTGGTTTCCTTCCTCGGCGCGGTGGTCCTGCTGGCCATCGTCAACCTGATCACGCGCCGCCGCGTGCGTTGAAGGCGGGTTCGTCCGCCGGGGCCGGCCAGATGGCGGCTTCCGGCGGACGGCACGCTCACGGGCGATACACCGCCAGGCACACCGGTCGCGCCACCGGCGGCGAATAGGCCTCGGCCTGGGTCCGGATCATCTCGAAACGCAATTCGCGCGGCGGATTCGTGCAGCTGGACGGGGCGGAAGACCCGAGGGCGGCAGACACCGGCAGCGGCGGGGGCTCGGCCTGCGCCAGCGAGGCGGAACTCATCCGCTCGGTACTGCGTGGCGCGCTCGACGGCCCCGGATCTAACAATCCCACCGCCAGCAGCGCGCCGATCAGCGCCGCCTTCGAGACCCTTTCCTCGCGAAAGTTCACGCCCGCATGATGTCCCGGTGACGGCACCGCCGCCTTTCGGACGTCGCAGCCGGGGTCTGTAGGATGCAGCCGCGTGCACGAAGGACGCCGGTGCGCTACTTTCGCGCGCCATGGAACAAGAACAACAGATGGTGCGCTGGTTCACGCGCACCGACTGGATCCAGGCGGGTGGACGCATCGCCGGCATCCTGCTCATCACTTTCGTCCTGGTGTACATCGCCCGCCGCCTGATCGGCGGACTGGAAAGATTCACGGCGCTGCATGCCCAGGACGTCGAGGCGCGCAAACGCGCCGCGACCGTCAGCAACGTGCTGCGCAAGCTCGCGACCACGCTGATCGCGGCCCTGGCGACGCTCGCCATCTTCAACGCTCTCGGCATCTCGGTCCTGCCGTTCCTCGCCACGGCCGGCGTCGCCGGCATCGCCATCGCCTTCGGCGCACAGTCGCTGGTCAAGGACTTCTTCCGCGGCTTCTTCCTGCTGGCCGGCAACCAGATCCGCCAGGGCGACGTGGTGGAGATCGCGGGCAAGAGCGGGCTGGTGGAGGACATGACACTGCGCTACGTGCAGCTGCGCGACTACGAGGGCAACGTGCACTTCGTGCCCAACGGCGAGATCGGCGTGGTGACGAGCGCGAGCCGCGGGCATGCGTATGCGGTGGTCGACGTGCTGATCGCGCTCGACCAGCCGATCGAGCCCGTGATCCAGGTGATGCGCGAGATCGGCGCGCAGATGCGCGCGCATGCGCTATACGCCCCCCGGATCATGGATGACCTGGAGATCGCCGGCATCGAAACCTGGAATGCCGGCGGCATCACGCTGCGCGCGCGCATGAAAGTGCGCGCGCTCGAACAGTCGAACGTCAAGCGTGAATTCCTGCTGCGGCTCAAGCAGGCTTTCGATCATCACGACATCCAGCAACCCCGCAACACCGTCACGGTGCTCGACCGGCTGCCGCCGGCCGCGCGCCCGCCGGAAGGGCCGCCCGCGGTCACGCGGGCATGAAAAAGGGGCGGGCCCCTGCAGGCCCGCCCCCGTGATCCTGCGGGCGGCTCAGTGTGCCGTCGCCGACACCGAGTTCGCGGTCGCCGGGCCCGTGTGGCTCGCGCCGCCCTCGCTTTCCCAACGTTCGCGCTCGAGCTCCTCGGCGAGCCGCCGGCGCTCCAGCTCCGCGCGGCGCTGCATGCGGTCCGCCATCCAGGCGGCCGCCAGCACCGCCACGCCGGCAAGGCCGAGTAGTTTGATGATCCTCATGGTCAGCATCCTGTTCTCCGTGCGTTTCATTGCTGCAAATTCCTCAGTTGCGCCAGGTGGTGCTCGATGATGGGCAGCGTGTCGCTGGCGTATTGGCGCAGCTCGCGGTCTTCGCCGTTCTGCGCCTGGGCGCGATACAGCGCCAACGAGCGCTCGTGGCCGGCGATCATGTCGGCGGTCCAGCGGGCATCGAAGCTGCTGCTGGCGGTGCCCGCGGCAGGCGGCTGCGCCGGCTGCGCCGGCGGCAGCGCCCAACCCTTGCTCGCGGCGATGCGCGACAGCCGTGCGTTCGATTCGCTGTGGTCGTCGAGCAGCATTTCGGCGAGTCGTTTGAGCTCGGGATTGCGCAGTTTCGGCAGCGCGTCACGTGCCGCGCCGATCTCCCGGCGCGCACCTTCGGTCGCCTGCCTGAGGAAGGCCATGTCGTCCAATGGCCTGCCCACGGCGCCCGCGGCGGCATCCGCCGGCGAATCGGGATTCGAGACGGTCATGGCGGCGGCGTCCGCGGCCATCATCGGAACCAGCGTGGCGCTGCCCGCCGACCAGCTCTCGATCGCCTTGGTTTCGACGGCGCTCGCCGGCGCGTCGGCGAGCCCGGCTGCGGGAATGGGCTGCGCGGGACTGGTGACGGCGAGGCTCACCGCCGCCGCGGGCCGCGCCGCGCCGATGGCGGCGGCGTACAGCGCTGCGATCCATGGATTGGCGGTCGTGCGGCTCACGGCTTGCTCCGATGCATCCTGCCTCGCTCCGGGGAAGGCCCGGCGGCAGTAGTTAGCTGCCGCCGGATCCCGGACGCAATGCCTGCGTTACTGCGCCGGCTGCGTGCTGGCCGGGGGTTGCTCCACGGAAGCCGAGCCGGAGCGCTTGGCGGCATCCAGCGTCGCCTGGGCCTGGGCCTTGGCCGACTCGTAGGTGGCCTCCGCCTGGTCCTTGCACGCCTTCTGCGCATCGCTCGACAGCGTCTCGCACTTCTCCTTGGCGATCTTGCGCTGGCCATCGGCCTGCGCTACCGCCACGTCGTATTCGGCGGCGGCGCGATCTTCGGCATTGTCGTTGGCCGTCTCCGCCGCTTCGCGACGCTCCTCGGTGACGTCCTGGTTGGCATCCTTGCGCGCCTCGGCCACGTCCTGCGCGGTTTCGTTGGCCGACTCGCGCTGATTGCAGCCGGCGAGCGCGCAAAGGCCCACCGCCGCGGCTACTGCCAGACTCCAGCTGCTGTATGTCTTCATCACGTTGTCACTCCTGAGATTTTGCCCACGCGCACTCTGCGCGAGTGCCGCGCCGCGCGCCCGCGGACTGCAGGCGGATGCAACGTCAGACGCGACCGACCGCGCGCGCGGCAGCGGGCTCGTGCGAATTGTCGGCGCGGCCCCACAGGCGCATGCTCCCCGCGGAAGCCGCAGGCGTTTGCGCCGCTGACACGCGCACGCGCCAAGTGGTCTTAAGGTGACGCCACTTCATCGAAGGAGGAACGCAATGACCATCCAGGCCAAGACATTCGAGAACGGAGCCCGCAACACCGATTCCACCGTGGTGGAACTCAATCGCATCGTCGCGCAGGCCGAGGAGCTGTTGAAGACGCTGGGCGAAGAGGGCGGCGCCGCTGCCGAGGCCGTGCGTCAGCGCGTGCTGCGCACGGTCAACCAGGCGAAGGTGCGGCTCGCGGATGCGGGCAATCGCGTGCGCGGAGCCGCGACGGATGCCGCGCACGCCACCGACGCCTACGTGCACGACAATCCCTGGAGGGCGCTTGCCTATGGCGCGGCCGCGGGTGCCGCGCTGGCGCTGATCGCATCGCTGGCGCTGCGGCGGGACTGAGCCGGCATGGCGGCTCCCCTCGCATTGCTGTTGCTGTTCGCGGGCGCGCAGCAGGACCAGACCACGTTGCCGCGCCATCCGGATCCCGATCCGGTCGAAGGACAGGCGCATCGCGAGGGGACGCCCACCGATCCGCTGTTCGACCGCGACTACGTGGCGACCGACGACCCGGCGTTCATTCTCACGGCCGTGGAGAATGCGCGCCAGGGCGCGGTCGACGCCCAGGCGGCCGCCAGGGTGCTCGGCAAGCCGAGCCTCGCGGCCGCGGCACAGAAGATAGGCGAGCAGAATGCCACCACCAGTCGAGAGCTCGAACGGCTGGCCGCCTCCAAGGGCTGGCGCCTGCCGCAGCAGAATCCCGGGCGCGACAGTACCAACCAGTCCGCCCCGCCGGTCCGCGCGGGCGCCGATTTCATCGTCAAGCAGATCGCATTCCACGAGAACACGCTGGCGCAGTATCGCGCGCAGATCGCCGGCAAGGGCGACGCGGATCTCAAGCGCACGCTGCGCGAGGCGCTCCCGGGATACCAGCAGAACCTCGAGCTGCTGCTGACGTTGAAGCCCTGACTAGTGCCTGGGCGCGGCCTGCGAGGCCCGCGACTGCTGCCGGCCGGTGAGCTGGCGGATCGCGCCGATCAGCCGGCCGACCTGCACCGGCTTGGCGAGGTGCTTCTGGAATCCCTTGTCGAGCGCGTGGGCGGAGTCCTCGCGGCGCGAGAACGCCGTGAGTGCGACCGCGGGCAGGTGGCGCGCGTCGACCTTCAGGTGCTTGCGCACGGTCTCGATGAGGTCATAGCCGGTCGAGCCCGGCATGCCGATGTCGCTGACCAGCAGGTTGAAGCGGCCGTTGCCGGATTCGAGCGCCGCGAGCGCTTCGGCCGCCGAGGCCACGCTGACGATGTCGGCGCCCTGCTCGGCGAGCAGGCGCCGCAGGTACTCGCGCGAATCGGCCTCGTCGTCCACCGCGAGGATGCGCAGGCCGGTGAGCGGCTTGTCGAGTAGTTTGTCCGCGGGCAGGTGGGCGGCCGGCTCGTCTGCAGCGAGGACCGGCTTTTCCCCCTCGACGACGGCGAGGCGCGGCAGGCGCACGCGGAAACGCGCGCCCTTGCCGCGCCCGTCGCTGTGCACCGAGATCGAGCCGCCGTGGGATTCGACCAGCTGCCGGGTGATGGCGAGGCCGAGCCCGAGCCCCGCGAAGCGGCGCGCGCTGCCGCCCTCGGCCTGGCGAAACTTCTCGAAGATGTGCGGCAGGAACTCCGCGGCAATGCCCTCGCCGCTGTCGCGCACTTCGCAGTAGGCCATGTCCGCATCCACGCCCGTGACCACCGATATCAGGCCATCCGCCGGCGTGAACTTGATGGCGTTGGACAGCAGGTTGCTGACCACCTGCTGCAGGCGGACGGAATCGCCCATGACGGCGAGCGGCTGCCGCGCGATGCGCGACTCGATGCGCACCTTGCGGGCGGCGATGCTGACGCGCATCGAGTCGAGCGTGGCGCGCACCGCCTCGTTGAGATCGATGGGTTCGAACGTCAGCGACAGCTTGCCGGACATGAGCTGGTTGGCGTCCAGCAGGTCGCCGAGCAGCTGCGTCTGCGCGCGCGCATTGCGTTCGATGACCTTGAGACCATCGGCAATGGTATTGGCATCCACGCGCGGCCGCTGCAGCAGCGTGGTCCAGCCCAGGATGGCATTGAGCGGCGTGCGCAGCTCGTGCGAGATCGTGGCCAGGAATTCGTCCTTGGCCTGGCCGGCGGCGAGCAGCTCGCTGCGCGCGGCCCGTTCGGCGGCGAGCAGCGCTTCGCGCTCGACCTCCAGCTCCTTGCGGCTCGTGACGTCGCGCAGCGTGCCGACGATGCGCCGCGGCTCGCCGGTGGCGTCGCGGATGGTGGTGGCGCGATTCTGGATCCAGCGGCGCGCGCCATCCGGCCGGCGGATCTCGAGCTCCGACTCGCGCACCGTGTTGGCCTGCGCGGCGTCGCCGCGGAATGCGGCGGCATGATCCACGTCGCCCGGCAGCATCAGTCCGAAGAACTCTTCCGCGCGGCCACCGAAGTCGGGCTCCGCAACCCCGGTGATGAGGTACGTCTGGCGGGTCCACGACATGCGGCCGGAGTCGAGCTCCCAGTCCCACATGCCGATGTTCGCGGCATCCAGCGCGAGCTCCAGGCGTTGCAGGCTGTCGCGCACGCGCTGCTCGGCGGCGCGCTGCTCGGTGATGTCGGTGTGCGAGCCCACCCACTCGATGATCTCGCCGCGCTCGTCGGTGACCGGCACCGCGTGCACGGAGAAGGTGCGGTACGCGCCGTCGCGGCGCCGCACGCGGTGCACGGTGACGAGCTCATCGCCGGATTCGAGCGCGCGATGCCAGGCCTCGCGCGTGTGCTCGACGTCCTCGGGATGGATGGCGGCGAGCCAGCCCATGTCCTGCAGCGCGTCGGCATCCAGGCCGGTGAAGGCGCTCCAGCTGGTCTGCTCGCCGAGCGCGCGGCCATCGCGCGAGAAGCTCCAGAAGATGCCGGTGGTCGCCAGCAGTGCCGCCTTGAAGCGATGCTCGCTGGCCGCGAGGCGCGCCTCCGCCTCCTTGCGCTCGGTGATGTCGAGCACCGTGCCCACGACGCGCGTGATCACGCCGCCACGGTCGCGCACCAGGATGCAGTGATCCCAGATCCAGACGTAGTTGCCGCTGCGATGGCGCACGCGGTACTCGCAGGAGAGGCTCTCGGCATCGGCGGCGGCGCGCGCCACGCGCGCCGGCGGCGACAGGCCGCGATCGTCCGGGTGCACCAGTTCCTCCCACCAGCGACTCACCGGCGAGATCTCGGCCCCCTGGTACCCGAGCATCCGTTCGATGCCGGAGGTGCGCAGCATCTTGCCGCTGGCGCAGTTCCAGTCGTACACGAAGCCGGGCAGGGCGCGCGCCGCGAGCTGCAGGCGCGTCTCGCTGGTCTCCAGCGCCATCGCGGCCAGCTTGCGCTCGGTGATGTCCACCGTGATGCCGACGATGACCCATTCGCTCGACGCGGCACGCTCGCGCGACTCGCGCCAGCAGGTGGCCAGCATCCAGCGCTCCTCGCCGGGAAAGTCATCCGGGCCCGCGCGGCGCAGCGGGAACTCGAACTCCGATTTGCCGTCGCGCAGCGTGCGCGCGAGTCCGGCCTCCAGGTATTCGTTCGCCGACGGGTCGAGACGCTCGGCGCCGTCGATGGAGATCCATTCGCGCGTCGTCGGCAGCCATTCCCACATCTGGATGCCGGTGGCGGACTTCGCCAGTCGCAGCCGGTTCGCGGCGAGCTGCATCGCATCGCTGGCGCTCGCGGCGCGCTGCTGCGCGCGCTCGACGCGCGCGGCGTTCCACACGACGACGGCGGTCAGGCCGCAGCAGGTACTCGCCGCCATCAGCGCGAAGGCGAAATGCAGGCTGAAGAGCCCCTGCTGCTCGCCGGCCAGTGCCAGCAGCGCCAGTGCCAATGGGCCGAGCACCGTCCAGGCGATGACGCCGCGCGCGGAACTGCCGGCTGCGGAGGGGCTCAGCAGCGCGGGCAACCAGCCCGCATCGCCGCGCTGCCCGAGCGTCGCGAGCAGCAGCAGCCCGGCGACCAGGCTCGTGCCGAGTTTGGGAACGCGATCGAGCCCGAGGCTCGCGAGCGTGGCGCTGCCGAGCAGCAGGCCGATCAGCGAGGTGGCCATGGCCATCAGTCCGAGCGTGGCGGCGCCCGCGAACACCTGCGTGCCGAAGCGCGTGCGCAGCGGCGTGAACGTCAATGCGATGGCCGTCGCCATGAACATGATGGCCGAGGCGCCCGTCGTTTCGCTGCCTGCGCGCACCAGCGGCTCGAGGGCGCTGCGCGCGGGTTCGGGCAGCATGAGCAGATTGACGGCGCCGGAGCCGAGTGCCCCGGCGAGGATCGGGCCGAGTGCCAGGGCGCAGGCCAGCAATGCCAGCACCTGTCCGAGCGCGCGCGTCCAGCGCGGCGCGAGGCTCACGGCGAACGCCGCCAGCGCCAGCACCGTGCCGCTCAACGCCGCCTGCGGCGACATCCACGACGCGACACCCGCAGGCCCCCGGCCCGAGGTGTGGCTGACGAGCACCGCCAGGCTCGCCGCGAACGCCACGCACGACAACGAGCGCGACGCACGCATGGCGGCCATGGAGAGTGATTGGGACTTCATGCGCGGCTCGGAGTATTGCAGGCGTGCTCAGGAAGGCGCTGTCGGTTCACTCCTACAGTAACCGCAAATACGGCCGTGCGCGCCCCGGCCTGCGAATTTGCGTTCGCGGCGCGGCGCGAAACGCCATGCTGCACGACGGAAATCTCTGTCGGATCACGCCGGCGGGTGCGCGTCGCCTTTGCGGCACGTGCAGGTTTTTTCCAGCATCGCATCGCACGGCTTCCGACGGCACGTCGGCTCGCGTTACGCGACGCTACCGGCCATGCAGAGAGTCGCGAACGCCCCGTCAATCATCCGATTTCCTCACGGTGTCGCCGGCGCCTGGCTGGCGCGACGCTGGTACTACATGCCGCGGTCGCGCCGCGCATACAGCGTGCGCCAGATTTCGCAGGGCGACCGGCGGCTGCTCGCCGAATTCGCCCTGAACCTGGCGCGCACCGCGCCCGAGCGCGAGCAGCCCGCGGCGCGCGCGGTGAGCGATCTGCTGTTCGAGCACGTGTTGACGAACGCCGTGGACGCCGTCGGATTCGCCGCACTCGAGAACACCGCGGCCGGTGACCGCGTCATCGGCGTGGCGGCCTGCCTGCGCGACGCGGACGGCGCGCAGTTCGCGGTGGCCGTGGCCGACGGCTACCGCGACGAGCAGGTCGGCAGGACGCTGCTGTCGACCCTGGTGCGCCACGCGCGCCGTGCGGGCATCCCGCGCCTGACCGGCGAGATGTGCTGGTCGAACCGGCCCATGCAGATGCTGGCCATGTCGATGGGTTTCGTCGTGGAGCCGGTGGCGCGCGATCGCAATCTGCGCCACCTGGTGCTCGCGCTCAAGTAGTCCCAAGTAACGGGAGGCCGAAGTGTCCGAAACCAACGGCGCCGCCATGCAACGCGGCGCAAATCGTCCGGCACAAGCGCTGACCACCGCCGCGGAGGTGCAGTCGCGCGCGCCGGTCGTCGCGCGCGTGCGTGGGCGACGCGTGCTCATCATCGTGGAGAACCTGCCGTGCCCGTTCGACCGGCGCGTCATGCAGGAAGCGCGCACGCTCGCGGCGTCCGGCTACCAGGTGTCAATCATCTGTCCCAAGGGGCCCGGCTACGAGAAGGCCTTCGAGCGCATCGACGGCATCGACATCCACCGCCACGCGCTGCCACGCGAGGCCGACGGCGCACTCGGGTACGCGCTCGAGTACGGCGTGGCGCTGCTCATGGAATTCTGGCTGTCGCTGAAGATCCTCTTCGGTCGCGGCTTCGACATCATCCATGCGTGCAATCCGCCGGACACGATCTTCCTGATCGGCCGGTTCTACAAGCTGCTCGGCAAGAAGTTCGTGTTCGACCACCACGACATCAATCCCGAGTTGTACGAGGCCAAGTTCAACCGGCGCGGTTTCGGTTACCGCTTGCTGGGAGCACTCGAGCGCATGACCTTCCGCACCGCCGACATGGTGATCTCCACCAATGAATCGTACCGGCAGATCGCGCTGACGCGCGGCGGCGTCGAGCCCGAGCGGGTCTTCGTGGTGCGTTCGGGCCCGGACCTCACCCGCATGAAGATCGTGCCGCCGAATCCGGCGCTGAAGAAGGGCCGTCGGTACCTGGTCGGCTATGTCGGAGTCATGGGCAAGCAGGAAGGCATCGACCTGCTGCTGCAGGCCGTGCAGCTCATCGTCAGGCACCTGGGTCGCACCGACATCCAGTTCGGCCTGGTCGGCGGCGGGACGGAGCTCGAGGCCATGCGCCGTCTCGCCAGGGACCTGGGTGTCGCCGACTACGTGACGTTCACCGGGCGCGTGCCCGATGCCGAGCTGCTCGAGATGCTCAACACCGCCGACATCTGCGTGAACCCGGATCGCGCCAATGACATGAACGACCGCTCCACGATGAACAAGGTCATGGAGTACATGGCGCTCGGCAAGCCGCTGGTGCAGTTCGATCTCACCGAGGGCCGCGTCTCGGCCGGTGATGCCGCCTGGTATGCACGCCCCAACGACGTCGCCGACCTCGCGCAGAAGATGGTCGCGCTGCTCGCCGACGAAGACGCGCGCCGGCGCATGAGCGCGAGCGGGCGTGATCGCATCGAACACGTGCTGTCGTGGCAACACGAGGCACCGCGGCTGCTCGCCGCCTATGAACATCTGCTCAACCCTGCTGGAGAACAACGATGAAGAAGTTGCTGATGGCGTGTTGCGTCATCATGGCGCTGGCCTATGCCACCAACGTGCTGGCGCAGGATCCCAACTACACCGTCAAACCCGGCGACTTGCTGTCGATCAGCGTCTGGAAGGAACCGGACCTGCAGAAGGAGACGCTGGTGCGCCCCGACGGCTCGTTTTCCTTTCCGCTGGTGGGCGAAGTGGATGCCAAGGGCAAGACGGTCGCCGATCTCAACAAGACGCTGTCGCAGCGGCTCACCAAGTTCATCTCCGATCCGGTGGTGACGGTGTCGATCCAGGAGATCCGCGGCAACAAGATCTACGTGATCGGCCAGGTCAACAAGCCGGGCGAATTCATCATGAATCCCAGCGTCGACGTGATGCAGGCGTTGTCCATGGCCGGTGGCACGACGCCGTTCGCCTCGCTCGGCGACATCGTCGTGCTGCGCCGCACGCCCACGGGCAAGCAGTCGATCCCGTTCCGCTACAACGATGTGGTCAAGGGCCGCCGCATGGACCAGAACATCGATCTGCAGGCCGGTGACGTGGTGGTCGTGCCGTAAGGCGCGCATCCAGGGATCTGCCGTGAGGCACGCAATGAAAAAGATCGCCGCGAGACACCTGGCCGTGAGCTCCACGGCAAAACGCACCGCCGCGACGCTGGTGGCGGGTCTGCTGCCGCTCGCGGCCAGCGCCGCCGATTGGGAACTGAATCCCGCGCTCGAGGTGGGATACCTCTTCGACGACAACTACCGTCTCAGTCAGCCCGGCACCGAGATCGAAGTGAAGGGCCCGCTCGCGGATGCGCAGCTGGAGATGCGGGCGCGCAGGCCCAACGGCGAATTCAGCTTCACGCCGCGCGTGCGCGCCACGTATTTCCCCGACGAGCAGGATCTCGACACGGTGGACTATTTCGCGACGCTCGACTGGCAGCATCGCGGGCAGCGCTTCAGCAGCGACCTGATCGGCGAGTTCGCGGACCAGGACGTGGTGAACAGCGAACAGCCGGATGCCGTACTGCCGCCGGATCCGAGTCTCGGGCAGGGTGACATCGGCGATTCCGGCGTGGTGCTCGTCAAGAACCGCCGCACGCGCGGCTCGATCCGGCCGGTATTCGAGTACGAGCTGTCGCAGCGCCGCTCGCTGGAGTTCGGCGGCAGCTACGTCGACGTGAGCTACGACAACGAGATCGCCGGCGCGCAGGTGGACTTCCGCAACGCCGACCTGTACGCGGGGCTGGTCACGCGCCTGACGCCCACCACTTCGCTGACCACGCGGCTGCGCGGGGCCAACTACGACATCGACTTGCGGGGCGAGACGAACTCCTACGGCGCCGAGCTGCAGTGGGACACGCGCAACGCCGCGGACACGCGCAAGTACCTGCGCCTCGGCGCGCAGAACGTCGAGCTGCTGAGCGGCGGCTCGAAGACCGCCTGGGTGGCCGGTGGCGGCGCCAGCATGCTGATGGGCCGCCACCAGCTGTTCCTGGACCTGATGCGCGGCGTCGGGCCGTCCTCGGCCGGCATCGTCGTGACCCGCGACCAGCTGCGCCTGCGCTGGACCTACGACGTGACGCCGCGCCTGGCATTCCTCGCCGGCATCCGTGGCACGCACGACGACGACGTCGATCCGGACTCCACGTTCCGCGCGCGCAGCTATGCCACCGGCGACGTGGGGCTGCAGTGGCGGTGGCAGGAGGAGTTCTCGCTGCGCGTGGCCTACGACTACACCTGGCAGCGGTTCGACGAGTCGGTCACCGATGCGGCCACCTCGAACGGCGCCACCCTTTCATTCCTCTATCAACCCTTGCAACGCCGACGCTGAAGGAACGCTCAATGGAAGCCCAGGCCTCTCCCGAATTCTCCGACTACGTACACGCGATCGCGCGCCGCAAGGCGCTGCTGTTCGGCGTCGCGATCCCGATCGCGGTGCTGGCGATCCTGCTGGCGCTCACGCTGCCGGACGTCTACACGTCGTCCGGGCTCGTGGAAATCGACGAGCCTTCGGCGACCCAGCCGCTGTCCATGCAGGCGGGCAACGGTGAATCCGACTACGCCGACCAGTACGTGCAGAACCTCAAGGGCATCGTGCTGACGGACAACAACCTGCGCAAGCTCAACCAGACGCACGATCTGTATCCGGACATCGAGGACGATCACGCGATGCTGGCGCGCCTGCGCCGCGACATCAACGTGTCGATCGTGACCACGCCCATCCTCGATCCGCGCACCGGGCGCGAGCGTGACGTGGTCGACGCCTTCACGGTCTCGTACGACAACCGCGTCCCGGAGAAGGCGCAGAAGGGCGCGCAGTGGCTGGTGACCGCGTTCCTCGCCGAGCATCGTCGCCAGCGCCAGGGTCGTGCCTCGAACGCCGCCGAGTTCTACGCCAAGGAAGCCGAGCGCATCCGCAAGGACGTGGCCAAGCTCGAGGCGAAGATCGCCGAGTTCAAGCGGGCCAACTACGGGCAGCTGCCCGAGCTCACCGAAGTGAACATGTCGATGATGGACCGCACCGAGGCGCAGATCGCGCAGAACGACATGCAGGCGCGCTCGCTGCGCCAGGAGCGCGTGTTCCTCGCGGCGCAGCTCGAGCAGCAGCGCGCGCAGGGCACGGACGCCGCCAGCCTGCGACAACTCGAGGACCAGTACGCGCGCATGCGTTCCAACTACGATGAGAGTCACCCGGACATGATCGCGCTGCGCCGGCAGATCGACGCGCTGAAGTACGGCACCAGCGCCGCGGCCGGAACCTCGCTGCGTTCGCAACTGAATGCCAAGCGCGCCACGCTCGCCGAAGCGCGCCAGCGTTACGGCGAGGAATACCCGGACGTCAAGAAGCTGCAGCGCGACATCGCCACGCTCGAGGCGCGCATCAAGGCCGGCGAGAAGGGCGACGTCGAGCTGGCCGACGGCACGCCCGTAGGCATGCAGCTGCGCACGCAGATCAATGCCATCGACAGCCAGCTCGCCAGCATCGCGGCGCAGAACTCGGCGTTGCGCGCCAAGCTCAACGGCCTCGAGAAGAACGTGACCGAGACGCCGCAGGTGGAGCGCGAGTACGCCAACATGACGCGCGACCTGACGGTGGCGCGCGAGAAGTACGAGCAACTGCTGAACCGGCAGATGGACGCCGAGGTCAGCGAAGCGGCGATCGTCGGCGGCCGGGCGGACGAGTTCCGCCTGGTGCAGTCGCCGATGCTGCCCGGCATGCCCTCGAAGCCGCAGCGCCTCGCCATCCTGCTGATCGGTCTGGTCGCCGCCGTCGTGCTGGGCCTGACCACCACCGTCGCGGCCGAGGCCTTCGATCCGAAGGTCCGTGGCGCGCGCGACGTGCGCGAGCTGCTGTCGGTTTCGCCGCTGGTGGCGATCCCGACCATCCGCAATTCGCGCTCGCGCCGCCGCAACGCCTGGCGCTTCGCCGCGGCCACCGCCAGCGCCGTGGTCGGCGTGTGGGTGGCATTCACCGTGATCCAGAATTTCCTCTGACGTTGGAGAGAGACATCAATGAGCACAACCATGGAAGACGCGATCCGCCGCAATTTTGCCGAGCGTGCCGGCGCCGAGCGCACGAGCGCGGAACGCCCCAATGCCATCGAGTCCTCTTACCTGCGCCAGCGGGTGCGCCGGGTGAGCGCGGCGCCGGCCGATCTGCAGCAGGCGCGGCGCTTCCAGAACGCCGCGGTCGACGTGCGGGCGATGGAGAGGCAGTGCGTGTTGCCGGCCGTATCCGATACCGCCGCACTGCGCGCGTTCAAGATCCTGCGCACGCGCGTGCTGCGACGTCTCGACATGCACAAGTGGAGCTCGATCGCGGTGTCCGGCATGTCGGTGGGCGAGGGCAAGACGCTCACGGCCATCAACCTGGCGCTCGCGCTGTCGCAGGACGTGAACACCTTCGTGTTCCTGGTCGACCTCGACCTGCAGCGACCGCAGATCGCCAACTACCTCGGCATGAGTTTCGAGAAGGGCCTCTCGGACTACCTGCTCGGCAAGGCGGAGCTGGATGAGATCGTCTACAAGCTGCACTCGGAACGCCTCGGCGTGATCCCGAATGCGCGTGCGTTCCAGCATTCCTCGGAGTTCCTGAATTCTCCGCGCATGTCGGAGTTCCTGCAGGCGCTCGAGCGCGAGGTGCCGCGTCGCATCGTGATCTTCGACATGCCGCCGCTGCTGGCCTCGGACGACGTGCTGGCATTCGCGCCGCAGTTCGATTCGCTGCTGCTGGTCGTCTCCGAAGGCATGAGCGGCCGCGCCATGCTGCGCGGCGCGAAGGAAGTGCTGGCGGAAATGAACCTGCTCGGCGTGGTGCTCAACCGCTCGAAGGAACGCAACGAAAGTGCGTACTACTGATCACGCCGGAGCTCCGGCCGGAGCGCCGGAGCTCTCGGCGCTCGCGCCGACGTTGGACCGGAGAGTGGGGACAGTCCCCGTTTTCGAAGCCGAAAACGGGGACAGTCCCCGGCGGCCGGCCAGCATCAAGCGCATCAGCATCTTCGGACTGGGGTATGTGGGCGCGGTGTCGCTTGCGTGCCTCGCGCGCGACGGCCACCGCGTCGTCGGCGTCGACATCGATCCGGCCAAGCTCGAGCTAATCCGGGCGCGCAAGTCGCCCATCCTCGAAGAAGGCATCCAGGAGCTGATGCGCGACGTGGTCCAATCGGGCCGCGTCAAGGTGACGGACGATGCCGCGCAGGCGGTGCGCGAAACCGAGGTGTCGTTCATCTGCGTGGGCACGCCGTCGGCGGCCAACGGCAGCCAGGATCTGTCCGCACTGTTGCGGCTCGCCGAGCAGATCGGCGCGGCGCTCAGGCACAAGCGCGAGTTCCACACCATCGTGGTGCGATCGACCGTGCAGCCCGGCACCCTGGAGGAGCGGGTCGAGCCGATCCTCGAGCGCGTGAGCGGCCGGAAATCCGGCGTCGATTTCGGGCTGGCGTTCCAGCCGGAATTCCTGCGCGAGGGTAGTTCGATCCGCGACTACGACCATCCGCCGTACACCATCGTCGGTGGCAACTGCGAGGCGGCGGTCGCGGCGGTGCGCGAGATCTTCCAGCACCTGGAGGCGCGCTTCCTGGTCACCGGCATCCGCGTGGCCGAGGCGCTCAAGATGAGCTG
Organism: Steroidobacteraceae bacterium; assembly: GCA_035761265.1. Classification (GTDB taxonomy): domain Bacteria; phylum Pseudomonadota; class Gammaproteobacteria; order Steroidobacterales; family Steroidobacteraceae; genus CADEED01. The sequence continues at coordinate 13,025 of DASTRL010000034.1, read as the reverse complement.
CAACGCATTCCACGCGCTCAAGATCACGTTCGCGAACGAGATCGGGCGCATCTCGCAGTCGCTCGGCATCGATTCGCACGAGGTCATGCGCCTGGTGTGCGCGGACACGCGGCTGAACATTTCGCCGGCCTACCTGAAGCCCGGCTTTGCGTTCGGCGGATCGTGCCTGCCCAAGGATCTGCGCGCGCTCACCCACATCGCGAAGCAGAACGACCTCGAGGTGCCGATGCTCTCCAGCCTGCTGGCGAGCAATCGCGCGCACATCGAGCACGCCGTCGAGAAGATCCTCAAGCTCGGCCGGCCGCGCGTCGGGATGCTGGGCCTGTCGTTCAAGACCGGCACCGACGACCTGCGCGAGAGCCCGCTGGTCATCGTGGCGAAGCGGCTGATCGGTGAAGGCTGCGAGCTGCGCATCTTCGATCCGGAAGTGCAGCTGTCGCGCTTGTTAGGCGCCAACCGCAGCTACATCGAGGCGCACATCCCGCACCTGGGCTCGCTGCTGTGCGACGAGCTGGCCGAGATGATCGATCCGTCGGAAGTCATCCTGGTGGGCCTGCAGCAGCCCGCGCTGGACGCCGCCCTGCAGGCCCGCGTCCGGCCCGATCACTACCTGGTCGACCTGGTCAACCTGCCGAATCGCGACCTGCTTCGCTGCCGGTACGAAGGCGCCTGCTGGTAGGCATATATAAGAGTGCTGGCGGTTGGTGTCAGGCAGGGAAAACGCGGAGGCGTTTTCCTGCCTGACACCACCTCACAGTTTTTGACCACCGGGGATACCCCGTCCGGCCGGTAAGCATTTGAATTAATTGGTTTGTCGGGTTTCGGCGACGAGCGCCGGCCGCTGCACTTTTTTTCTATCGCGTTGAATCGATTGCATTCGGAAGCCGTAATCGCCTCTGTCCACTGCGGACCGGGACGGAGGATTCCGACAGATGCAATCGCGCTTTCGCTATTTCGTGGGAGTCATCCTACTCGCCGGCGTGCTGGCCCTGCTGCATGCCGTGTCCCGCGCGCCGGTTGAATCCGCGGCGCCGGCGCAGGCAGCAGGCGCGCTCCCCGCCGTCACCGGCAACCGCGCGCCGACCATTTCCGCCGATGCCGCCGCGTATGCGCGCGTCGGCGAACCCTATCGATTCCAGCCCGAGGCCGCCGACGCCGACGGCGACCGCCTGAGCTTCACCGCCGAAAACCTGCCGCCGTGGGCGCAGCTCGATCCGGCGACCGGCACGATCACCGGCACGCCGGGCGACTCCGATGTGGGTGAGTACGAGACCATCACCGTGACGGCGGCGGATGCCGCGCAGCGCGCCGGCACCGCGCCGTTCTCCATCACCGTGGTGCCGCGCGTCACCGTCGCGGCGACGCTCGAGTGGGAAGCGCCGATGGCGAAGGGCGACGGCTCGCCGCTCGACGACCTCGCCGGCTACCGCATCGTCTATGGCCGCTCGCCCGACGACCTGGATCACAGTGTCTACATCGGCGATCCCGCGCAGACCTCGTATGAGTTCACCGATCTGCCCCAGGGTGTCTGGTACTTCGCCGTGATCGCGCTGAATGCCAGCGGACTCGAGGGTCCGCCGACCCCGCCGGCCATGAAATCCATCTGATTCCCGCTTTCGTCAACCATCACTTCCAGGGAGTACCAGGAATGAGCCTTGCCAGATTCCGCAACCTTCGCGCACGCACGCATCGCCTGACGTCGAGCGTCCTGTCCACCGCCGTCGCCTCCGCGATGGCATTGACACTCGGCGCCACGACCGCTCAGGCGCGGCCCGTGATCCCGGGCGCGGCCGGTTACGGCATCGAGACGACCGCGGGTCGCGGCGGCAAGGTGTACAAGGTCACGAACCTGAAGGCCGATGGCGCGGGCTCGCTCAAGGCCTGCATCGACGCGTCGGGACCGCGCGTCTGCGTGTTCGAGGTGTCGGGAGTGATCAAGCTCACCTCGGATCTGAAGGTCCGCAACAGCAACATCACCATCGCCGGGCAGACGGCGCCGGCGCCGGGCATCATGATCCGCGGCGCCGCGCTCGACATCACCACCTCCGACGTGCTGGTGCAGCACCTGCGCGTGCGCGCCGGCGACGATCCGGTCGGCCCCGACCCGCAGAACCGCGATTCGCTGAAGATCGAGGGCACGAGTTCCAAGCCCGTCAAGAACATCGTCATCGACCATTGCACGTTCGAGTGGGCCATCGACGAGACCGCGAGCGTCTGGGGCCCGCACGACAACATCACCTTCTCGAACAACATCTTCGCCGAGGCGCTGAACGAGTCGCTGCACAAGGACGACGCGACGCAGACCACGCGCATCCCGCATGGCTACGGCGTGCTCCTCGGCAGCAGTGCCTCCGGCGGCCGCGTCACCATGATCGGCAACCTGCTGGCGCACATGGTGGAGCGCAACCCGCTGGTGCGCTCGCGCGAGCTCGTGTTCGTGAACAACCTGGTCTACAACCGCGGCACCATGGACTATGACGGCCAGACCGAGTACGACCGCGTGACCAAGAGCTCGTTGGTGGGCAACGCCTTCCTGCGCGGCCCCGACTACTCGCGCACCACGCGGCCCATCTACCTGCGCACCAAGGGCAGCGCGTCTCTCGTGTACGGCGCGCGCGTATACGTCAACGACAACTGGGCGCCCGAGTCGGGCAGCTCGCTCGACGACGTCGTCAGCCTTAACGGCGGCGACGTGATCTCCGGGTTGCTGACGACGTCCACGCGGCCCGTGTGGAACAGCGGCATCAACGTGATCAAGAACGCGCACAGCGCCGTGTACAGCAGCGTGCTGGCGAATGCCGGTGCGCGGCCGGTCAACCGCGACCGGACCGACCGGCGCATCGTGTACAGCGTGCGCGTGCGCGGCGGGCAGATCATCAACTGCGTCGCGCCGAACGGCACCACGCGCTGCAAGAAGAACGCCGGCGGCTGGCCGAGCTACACGCAGAACACGCGGCGCCTGACGATCCCGTCGAACCCGAGCACGGTGGCGTCGAACGGCTACACCAATCTCGAGAACTGGCTGCATGCGCTCGACGACGGCATGAACGGCGTGTCGTCGTCGCTGAGTCCGACGGCTCCCGCATCGCTGTCGGTGAAGTGAACGTCGTGTAGGAGCCGCGCCGCGACGTGTAATCGTCGGGCGATAGGGCAAGGAGGAAAGGGCCGGCGTCGGGATCGCCGGCCCTTTTCTATTCTGCGGGGCGCACAGGAGAGGCGCGCATGAATTCCCCACGCATCCATTCGCCGGCTGACTACCAGTCCCAGGTCAGCCAGCCCATCATCTTCAAGCGCGGCACCTCGCTGGTGGCGCCGGTGCTGCTGTGGCTGATGGATGCGCTGCCGGCGGTGCTCGCCGGCGTCATGTTCTATCCACTCACGCGCCTCTACGACGTGGAGTACGACCGCCCGTTCCTGGTGCTGTCGATCCTCGCCGCGACCTTCACGCTGGCGGTACTGCCGGGAAACACCACCACGCAGGTGATCTCGAGCCGCATCGAGCTCGCGACCAACCTGCTGTGGCGCTGGGCCGTGCTGGTCGCCTGCCTGCTGGCGCTCGGCTACGTCACCAAGTTCTCCGAGGAATACTCGCGGCGCGTGGTGGTCACCTGGGTGCTGGTCACGCCGCTGCTGCTGGTGGTCCTGCAGCTGGTGCTGCACTCGATCACGCGCGCGCTGCTGATGGATTCGGCGCACGCGCGCCGCGCCATCATCGTGGGCTGCACGCCGGCGAGCCAGGAGCTGGCGCGCCGGCTGGCGCGCCACACCGAACTCGGCATGTCGGTGGCGGGATTCTTCGACGACCGCGGCAGCGACCGGCTGGGATGCGCGAACCACGCGCAGCTGCTCGGCCGGTTCGCCGACGTCGCGCACTTCGTGAAAAACCGCGGCATCGACGTCATCTTCATCGCGATTCCGCCCGGGCAGGTGAGCCGCCTGCGGGAGCTGGTCGGCGAGCTCGGCGACACCACCGCCTCCATCTACTTCGTGCCCGACGTCAGCGGCTTCGACATGATCCAGCAGCGCACCAGCGAGATCCTCGGGCTGCCGGTGGTCGCGATGTGCGAGACGCCTTTCCACGGCTACCGCGGGCTGGTGAAGCGGCTCATGGACGTGGCGCTGGCGTCGCTCGGAGTCGTGCTGCTGTCGCCATTGTTGTTAGGCATCGCGTGGGCGGTGAAGCGCAGCTCGCCGGGGCCGGTGCTGTTCCGGCAGCGGCGTTACGGCCTCGATGGCCGCGAGATCCTGGTCTACAAGTTCCGCACCATGACCGTGGCCGAGGACGGCGCGCACGTGATGCAGGCGAAGCGCAATGACCGGCGCGTGACGCCCGTGGGCAAGTACCTGCGGCGCTGGTCGCTCGACGAGTTGCCGCAACTGTTGAACGTGCTGCAGGGGACCATGAGTCTCGTAGGACCCCGCCCACATGCGGTGGCTCACAACGAGGAATACCGCAAGCTGATCAAACGGTACATGGTTCGTCACAAGGTCCTGCCGGGCATCACCGGGCTCGCCCAGGTGCGCGGTTGTCGCGGCGAAACCGCACGCGTGGAAGACATGGAAGCGCGCGTGGTGTTCGATCTGGAATACATGCGCAACTGGTCGCCGCTGCTGGACCTGCAGATCCTCGTGGCCACGGTCATCGCCGTGATACGCACGGATCGGGCGTACTGATGACGGGTTCGTACAAAGGGGATTTTGTCTGGCGACACTGCTCGGAATCACATCGTTCTTCCTGCTCGCGATCCAGGTGCTTCGCTGGGATCTCACGATCACGACCGGACTTTCCGCCAAGAACCTGATCATCTATCTATTGGCAGTCATCGTGGGGCTGCGGATGGTGATCGCGCGGACCTCGGTGATCGCCGCGCCGGGATTGCAGGCCGCATGGCTCGTGCAGATCGGCTACGCGATGTGCACCTGGCTCGTCGCCGCGCTCATCATCAAGTATCCGGGCTATGACCTCCTCGCCAGCGGCATCCTGCTGAAGAGCGGCCTGGTCGACTACTACATCTTCTTCCTGGTGTTCCTGTTCGGCGTGGAGAGCGCCGAGGACGCCATGAAGGTCATCAAGTGGATGCTGGCGGGCGCGGTGTTCGCGCACCTGATGACGATCTTCGACACGGCCGGGCTCGTCAACCTCGGCTACAAGGAGCGCATCGACGGGCGCACGCAGGGCGCGCTCGGCGAATCCAACCAGTACGCCGCGTACATCGTGCTGTTCATCCCGGGACTGATCGCCGCGGCGGTCGCGAGCCGCGGCGTGCGTCGCCTCGCCTGGCTGGGCGGCGTGCTGTTGTCCTGCGTGGCGCTGGCGATGACGGCATCGCGCGGTGCCATCGCCGGCGGCATCCTCGCCTGCGTGGTGGGTGCCTATCTATATCGCCACCTGGTGTCGTACAGCCGCGTCGCCGGCTGGGTGTTCGCCTCGCTCGTGCTGCTGGTGATCATCCTGAGCTTCTCGCAGTACGGCGGCCTGCTCACCGAGCGGGTGTTCGGCCAGACCGCGAGCAGCGACGCCTTCGATGCGTCCTCGGGACGCAGCCAGATCTGGTTCGACCTGTTCGAGGCCATGGTGGCGAATCCGGTCACGTTCATCACCGGCTACGGCTGGGTGGTGTACTGGTCGATGCCGTTCCACTTCGCGCCGCACAACCACTACTTCGCGCTGTGGTTCAACCTCGGCCTGGTCGGCCTGGTGAGCGGCTGCTACCTGCTGTTCAGCGCCATCGGCCGCGCGCGCCGCGCCAGCCTGATCGCCGATCCCGAGTCGCGCCGCCAGCTGATCGCATTCGTGGTCGGCGGCACCGCGGTGTGCGGTGCGGTGTTCTTCGTCGACCTGCACGATCCGTGGACCTATTTCTGGATGTACAGCGGCGCGACCATGCGTCTTGCGCTGTGCATGGCGCCGCAGGCGGCGCAGCAGAGCGCACCGTTGCCCGGGTCGAAGCACCGGCTGCGGCTGCGCGGCCCGCAGCGGCCGCGCGATGCCTACGGCTGGGCGGGCGCACAAGGACGCCGATCGTGAGACACCGCAGGATCTGCATCGTCGGCATGGACGCGTACGGATTGCTCTCGGGGGAGGGCGATCTCAAGTACATCGGCGGCGAAACCGTGCAGCACGTGCTGCTCGCGCGCGCCTGGCGCGACCAGGGGCACGAGGTCTCGATGATCGTATTCGACGACGGCCAGGGCGCGCGCCGCGTGGTCGACGGCATCACCCTCATCGCCGCGCACACGCGCAACGGCGGCCTGCCGGGCCTGAAGTTCTTCCACCCGCGCAGCTCGAAGCTGTTCTCCGCGCTGATGGCGGCGGACGCCGACATCTACTACCAGTCGCCGGCCGGTGCGTACACCGGCGTGGTGGCGTGGTTCTGCCGCATGAACGGCCGCAAGTTCATCTTCCGCGTCGCCTCCGACAGTGACTGCGAGAAGGAGCACGGGCGGCTCGAGCTGTGGCGCGATCGCAAGCTGTACGACTATGGACTGAAGCGCGCGGATCTGGTCGCGGTGCAGACGGAAGTGCAGGCGAAGATGCTGCGCGACAACCACGATCTCGACTCGAGGGTCGTGAACATGCTGGTCGAGGCGCCGCGCCGCGGCGGCGCGCCGGTCGAGAAGGACATCGACGTGCTGTGGCTCAGCAACCTGCGCTCGCTGAAACGGCCGGAGATGGTGCTGGAGCTCGCGCGCCAGCTGCCGCAGGTGAGATTCACGCTGGCCGGCGGACCTTGTCCGCATCCCTGGGGCTACACGTACTACGACGACGTGAAGGCCGCGGCGGCGCGCCTGCCCAATGTGTCCATGCCCGGCGGCGTGCGCTACACCGAATCCGGCGAATGGTTCGACCGCGCCAGGGTCTTCCTCAACACCTCGAGCATCGAGGGCTTTCCGAACACCTTCCTGCAGGCATGGATCCGCGGCGTTCCGGTCGTGAGCTTCTTCGACCCGGACGGCCTGATCCGCCGCCTGCAGCTCGGCCACGTCGCGACGTCGCTCGACGACATGCGTGAATCGATCCGCGGACTCCTCGAGGTGGACGTGTACCGCGAGAACATCGGCCGCCGCGCGCGCGACTTCGTCGCGAGGGAATTCACCAGTGCCGCGGCATCGCGGTATATCGAACTACTCGAAGCCACACCGGTGCGCGTTCGCATGGGCGCGGCCGACGGAGGAACCGTTCCATGAACACCCCCGCCTACGCGGAAGCCACGCTGAACGAACTTGCGCCCGCCGCGGCCGGCGCCCAGGCGGCATCCGCGACACGCCCCGATGCCCTGTTCGTGCTCGGGACGCTCGCCATCGGCGGCTCGGAGAGCAAGATCGTGCGGCTGGTGAACCGGCTCACGGATGAGGGCGTGCGCGTCATGCTCGCCTGTCTCAATGGTCCCTTCACGATGGAGCCGAACGTGCGCCGCGAGGTGCCGCTGCGCAAGCTCGAGCGGCGCGGCAAGTTCTCCCCGGCGGCGGCCTGGCGCCTGCGCCGACTGCTGATCGCGGAGCGGCCCGCCACGGTGCTCGCGGTCAATCTCTACCAGGCGCTGTACGTGGCACTGGCAACCTGGCTGCTGCCGTATCGGCCGCGCACCGTGGCGCTGGTGAATACCTCGACGTTTCGCGGGCACCGCGCGTGGCGCCGCCTCTACCAGTGGGTGCTGCAGCGCTTCGACGTGACCGTGCACGGCTCGCAGGCGCAGCGCCAGTTCTGGTTCAACGACGATTGCGAAGCGTGGCGAAATTCGCTCGTCATCTACAACGGCGTCGACTCCGACCACTTCGAGTACACCGCCACGTTCGAGGCCGGCAAACGCCTGCGCGCCTCGCTCGGCGTGCGGCCCGAAGGGCTGCTCATCGGCACCGTGGGCATGTGCCGGCCGGAGAAGAACCAGCAAGTGCTGCTCACCACGTTGCGCCAGCTGCGCGTCTCGCGCGTCGATGCGCACGTGGTCATCGCCGGGGACGGCCCGATGCGCGAGCCGCTCGCGCGGCGCGCCGCCGAGCTCGGCATCGCCGATCGCGTCCACTTCCTCGGCGCGGTCACGGATGTGCGGCCGGTGCTCTCGGCGCTCGACATCTTCGTGCTGCCCTCGACCGCCGTCGAGTCGTTCTCCAATGCCGCGCTCGAGGCGATGTCGATGGGCCGGCCGGTGATCCTCTCCGACATCGGCGGAGCCCGCGAGATGATCACCGAGGGCGTGGAGGGCTACGTGGTGTCGCCCACGGAGCTCGCGGCACGGCTGCCGGCGCTGCTCGCCGCGTTGTACGCCGACCGGCGCAAGCGCCAGCAGATGGGCGCCGCCGCCCGCAGCCGGGCGGTCAACTGCTTCTCGCAGCCCGCGATGGTGGCCAGCTACCGCGGCCTGTTCCACGGTGGAGAGGCGCAATGAGCGCGGAGGTGAGCACCATCCATCGCGAATTCGAAGCGGCGCGATCCGCGCCGCCCATGGCCGAAGCGCGCGCGCGCGTCTTGCAGTTCGGGCCCGGCCTCGAGGTGCGCGGCGGCATCAGCGCCGTGGAGCAGATCATCTGCGATCAGCTGGCGCCGTACGCCGTGATCCGCCACGTCGCGACCATGCGCGAGGGCTCGGCCATCACCAAGGCATCGGCCTTCACGCAGGCCGTGCAGGAAATGCGCAGGGCGCTGGCCTCGCCGGAACCTGCGATCTTCCACATCCACTTCGCCTCGCGCGGCAGCACGTTCCGCAAGTTGATCCTCGCCTCGATGGTGCAGCGTGCCGGCCGGCCGCTGGTGCTGCACGCGCATGGCGGCGGCTTCGACCGCTTCCATGCACGGCTTCCCGGCGCGTTGCGCCGCAAGATCAATGCCTGCCTGCAGCGCGCCACCGTGTTCGTGGTTTTGTCCCAGCGCTGGCGCGAGTTCTTCATCGAGACCTGCGAGCTGTCGCCTTCGCAGGTGACCGTGCTGCCGAACCCGGTGCGCTGGCGTCCGGAAATCCCGGACCGCTCGGGGCGCGCGCACGTGCAGTTCCTCGCGCTCGGGCGCATCGCGGAGCACAAGGGTTCGTTCGACCTGCTGAAGGCGTTCATCGCCTTGCCGCCGGAGCTGCGCGCGCGCGCCCGCCTGGTACTCGCCGGCGACGGCGATCTCGAGGGCGCACGGCGGCTCGCCGCGCCGCTCGGCGATGCGGTGCGCGTGCTCTCGTGGGTGGATCCGGCGGAGCGCGACCGGCTGCTGGCGGCGAGCGACGTGTTCGTGCTGCCGTCGCACGCCGAAGGCCTGCCGATGGCGCTGCTCGAATCCATGGCCGCGGGTCTGCCGTCCATCGTCACGCCGGTCGGCGGCATTCCCGACGTCTTCACGAACGGCAGTGACGGCCTGTTCGTCGGCGCGGGCCGCGTCGGCGAGATCACCGCCGCGATGACGCGCATGATCGGCGATGAAAAGGAACGCATCGCCGCCGGGCGCCGCGCGCACGCGCGGGTCCGCGCGCTCGATGTGCAGGTGTACGCGCGCCGTCTCGGTGAAATCTATCAACGCATCGCGCCCGTGGCCGGCGTGCGGGAGCTCGCATGAGCGCGCTCACGTCGGTCGGCCTGTTCCTCAAGAAGCACGTGCTCGGGCAGAGCCTCATCCGCCGCAACCCGATGTACTACGACCAGGCCTGCACGACGCTGGAGGAGGTCGAGTCCATGGACCTGGCGGGGCGTCGCGCCTGGGTGGCGGCGCAGCTCGCGCGCACGCTCGAGCTGTCGGGCGGCACGGAATACGGACGTTCGGTGCGCGGTGGCGAGACGCTGTCGAGCTGGCCGCTGCTCGAGAAGGAGTCGCTGCGCCACGGCCTGCAGTCCTTCGTGTCGGGTTTCGACTGGTTGTCGGCGCCCGCCACCACCGGTGGCACCAGCGGTGTACCGCTCAAGGTGCTGCGCTCGCTGCAGGCCATCGTCTTCGAACAGGCGAGCATCGACCGGCTGATCCGCGCGGCCGGCGCCGAGCCGCTGACCGACCGCACGGCCGTGCTGCGCGGGGACAATCCGCGCGACCTGGAGATCTCGCCGAACCCGGATTCGGAGACCATCAACGGCGGGCGGATGCTGACCATGAGCGCGAACGCCGTGACGCACATCAGCGCCGAGTTCGTCGCCGACAAGCTGGAGAAATTCCAGCCGCGGCTGCTGTGCGCATACCCGACCGCGCTCGAGACGCTGTGCCGTTTCCTGCGGGACGCCAACCGGCGGCTGTCGATCCCGGCCGTGGTCACCTCGTCCGAGGTATTCCGCCCCGACGCCTGGCGGCTCACCGAACGCATGCTCGGCGCGCGCATCATCGACTACTACGGGCAGGCCGAACGTGTCGCCTTCGCGTATGCGTCGGCGCCGCGCGAGTATCGCTTCTCCTGCGCCTACTCCCACGTGGAGTTCGTCCCCTATGACGGGCCCGCGCTGCCGCGCGGCACGCCATACCGGCTGTACGAGATCGTCGGCACCTCGTACTGGAACAGCGTGCTGCCGATCGTGCGCTACCGCACCGGCGACCTGATCCGCATACCGGCGAGCTGGGGCGCCGCGGAGCTGGAAGAGCTGTCGCTCGGGCTGCGTCCCTTCGACGGCGTACTCGGCCGGCAGCAGGAGATCATCGTGGTGCCGCACAGCGTGCGGCTGAGCGGCATCGGCTGTCTGCCCCACGACGTCCCCAACGTGCTGCGCATGCAGGTCGTGCAGGAGAGCTTCGATGAGACGCGCATCTTCGTGCTGCCCACCGAGGAGTTCTGCAAGGACGACGCGCAGATCCTGCTCGCCAATGCGCGGGCGCGCATTCCCGACGAGGTGAACGTGACGGTCGAGCTCGCGTCGCGGCTGGAGCGCACGCCACGCGGCAAGACGCCGCTCATCGTGCATCGGCCGCCGGTGCACGACGTGCTGCGACGGCAGGGCATCGAGCCGCTGTTCACGCGCTGAAGTCATGCAACAGCCGGGCTGGTATCTGAAGCGCCTGCGGCGCATGTCCGGCGCCGAAGTGGCCTATCGTCTCGCGCGCAGCGTGCGCACGGTGTCGATGCCGTTCACGCAACACACGTTGCCGCCGCGAGACGAGTTCGCGACGGACCTGCGCTTCCTGCCGCCGTTCGTGTCGCTGTCACCCGACGCGCTCGTGGCGGCGGCGGAACGGGTGCTGGCCGGACGCTTCAGTTTCTTCGACCTGCAGGACTGTGACCTCGGCGATCCACCGCAGTGGAATCGCGATCCGCTCACGCATCGCGTCGCCGGAACGCGACGTGCGGCGTCGATCGACTATCGCGACGAGCGCGTCGTCGGCAACATCAAGTACCTGTGGGAAGCCAATCGACATCTGCACCTCGCGACCCTGGCGCAGGCCAGCGCGCTCACCGGCGCCGCACGCTTCGCGCGCGGCGTGCGCGCGCAGATCGACTCGTGGATCGAGCAATGCCCGGCGGGGCGCGGGCCGAACTGGTGCAGCGCGCTCGAGCTCGGCATCCGTCTCATCAACTGGAGCATCGCCTGGCAGCTGATCGGCGGCGCGCGTGCGCGGCTGTTCACCGACGAGGAGGGCGTGGCGTTCCGCGAGCGCTGGCTGAAGTCGGTGTACGAGCAGGCGCGCATGATCGTCGGCAACCTGTCGCGCTTCTCCTCCGCCAACAATCACCTGATCGGCGAGGCCGCGGGTGTCTACATCGCCGCATCGACCTGGCCGCTGTGGCCGCAGATGCGCGCCTGGGGCGAGCGCTGCCGTGAAATTCTCGAGCAAGAGTGCCTGCGCCAGAACGCTCCCGACGGCGGCAACCGCGAACAGGCCTTCGGCTACCAGACATTCGTGCTGGACTTCCTGCTGCTGGCGGGGCTCGCCGCGCGCGCTCGCGGCGAAGACTTCTCGCCGGCGTACTGGCGGCGCATCGAGACCATGATCGATTTCCTCGCCTCGATGACCAGCGTCGCCGGCCTGCTCCCCATGGTCGGTGACGCGGACGACGGCTACGTGGTGCGCCTCGCGCCCGAAGCCGGCTTCTCGCCGCACGGCTCGCTGATCGCCACCGGCGCCGTGCTGTTCGATCGCCCCGATCTCGCCGCCAAGGCGGGCGCCGCCGACAGCAAGACCGTGACGCTGCTCGGCGCAAGCGCGGTGCGCACGCTGGCGAGGCTCAAGGCACGCGGGCGAACCGGGTACCGGCCGCGCGTGCAGTTCTCCGAATCCGGCTACTACCTGCTGGGCACCGCCTTCGAGACACCCGACGAGGTGCGCATGCTGGTCGACGCCGGCCCGCTCGGCTACCTGAGCATCGCCGCGCACGGACACGCCGATGCGCTGCAATTCCTGCTGAACGTGGGCGAGCGCGAGATCCTGATCGACCCGGGCACGTACGCCTATCACACCGATCCGGAGTGGCGCCGCTACTTCCGCAGCACGCTCGCGCACAACACCGTCGGCATCGACGAGCAGGACCAGTCGCGGCAGGCCGGCAATTTCATGTGGAGCGAGCACGCGCGCGCGCGCTGCATCGAGTTCGAGGCGGGCGGCACGATACAGCGATTCGTGGGCGAGCACGACGGCTACACGCGACTCGAGGACCCGGTGGTGCATCGGCGCGAGATCGTGTTCGACGCGGCACGGCACAGCATCGAGATCACCGACCTGCTGCGCTGCCAGGGGCAGCACACCGCGCGGCGGACCTGGCACTTTGCCGAGCAGTGCCAGGTCGAGCGCGAGGGCGCGGGCCTGCGCATCGTCTCGGGTTTCGCGCAGGTGCACATGGAGCCGCTCGAGCCGCTCGAGCGCGTGGAAGTGCATCGCGGCGGCACGGCCGCGCAGGGCGGCTGGGTGTCGCGCTCGTTCGGCCGTCGCGAGCCGACGACCACCGTTTCCTGGTACTCGCGCATCGCCGGCGATTCGCTGCTGCGCACGCGCATCCGCTACGCGAGGTCACGTTCCGGTGCCCTCTGAACCCGCCATTCCACTCGAAGCGCCGCACCAGGTGGTCACCGCGGACGTCGCCAGCGACGAGCGCACGCACACGCTCAAGCACGACGATTGCTTCGGGCTGTTCAACGAG
>DASTRL010000033.1:0-4018 GCA_035761265.1 Steroidobacteraceae bacterium | reverse complement strand
CTGGCGCAGTACGATCAGCGGCGGCTCGGCGGCAACGACGATGGGCTGATCACCGAGGCCGACGCCATCTGGCCGCAGCTGCGGATCTGGGTGGATCTCGACGCCGACGGAATCGCCACATATCCGGAGATGCGCACGCTCAGGAGCTACGGCATCACGGCACTGGAGACCATTCCGAAGCGGCACCGCTACTTCGACGCTGCCGGCAACCTGATCCCGCTCTGGGCGTGGGCCATGCAACGCGCCTGGCCCGGCAGGACCATCATGGTGGACGTTTTCTTCACCATGTTGCCGAAGTAGTCAGGGACACAGGCGGCGCACCAGGGCCACGCGAGTCTCCACGTCGAGCTTGCGGAAAACCTGACGCACCTGGGTCTTGACGGTATTGACGGAGACGCCGCGCAGACGCGCGATCTGCGCGAGCGTCCTCCCCTGGCAGAGTTGCTCCGCCACTTCTCGCTCCGTCGGGGTCAGTGCGGCCGAACCGGCGCCATCGTGGATCACGCAGGTGACGGAGCAGGCGACCGCATGGTCGGCTTTCGCGACGAGATGGAAGGCCATGCCGCCTTCGCGCTGCTCGATGCTCACCGTGCGGAATTCAGCCAGCGCGCGAATGATCAGTGGCAGGGCCTCGGGCGGCCGCGTCGGTCGGCGTCGCGCCATGCGCACCGTGCGGCGCAACTCGCGCAGGATCTCGGGCAAAAGGTCGGCCGGCATGCCGCGCGTTCTGCCATGAATCACGCCGCCACCGTAGGTTCATTTCTGCCGGAATCAATCAGTAATGCGTGAGATTCAGCCCGTGAGTCGTTTCACCCAGGCGACGTACTTGTCCATCCAGCCGTGCAGGAACTTGCGCGTCTCGGCACTCGCGATATTGCCGGCCTCATCGAAGAAGCCGTCCTTCACCTGCACGTAAACCTCGGGCTGGCCCAGGGTGGGCATGTCGAGGTATCCGAGGACGGTCCGCAGGTGAGACTGCGCCACGGCAGTACCGATCGCGCCGATGGATGCCCCGATGATGCCTGCGGGTTTTCCCGCCCACGCGCTCTGGCCGTACGGCCGCGACGCGTGGTCGATGGCGTTCTTCAGCACGCCCGGCACGGAACGGTTGTATTCCGCCGTCACGAACATCACGGCGTCGACGGTCCGCAGCTCGCTCTTCAGGCGCTGAACTTCGGGGGCCTGGCTGCTGTCATCGTCCTGGTTGTAAAGCGGCAGATCGCCGATCCTGAGTTCCTTGAAGTTGAAATCCGGTGGGGCAAGCCGGATCAGCGCGTTCGCGAGCTTGCGGTTGTACGACTCCTTGCGAAGGCTGCCGATGAGATAACCGATCTGTTTGGGCATTCACGACTCCTTGTCCGCTCATCATCCCGGATTCACGTCCGGGTTCTGTAGGAAGGCAGGGGAATGCGGCGAGCCGCAGCAGGATTTATCGGTGAAACCGCGATGCACAAACCCCTTTGAAAAGCGGTAGGCTCGGGGCCATGCCAATGCCTTTTTCCAGCCGGCTCGGCACCAGCATCCTCGCTCTGGCCCTGGTGTTGCCGGCCGCGCCGGCCGCCGCGGTCACGGACGCCGATCGCATCGCCGTATACAAGGAATTCCGCACGCAGTTCGATGCCAGGCAGTACGCGGCGGCGAAGCCGCTCGCCGAGAAGCTGGTACAGCTCACCGAGGAACAGTACGGGCCCGATGAGCTGGTCCTCACCACCCCGCTGACCAATCTCGCCACCGTCGAATACAAGCTGGGCGACTTCCGCGCCGCCATCGAAAACTATCAGCGCACTTTGCGCATCCTGCAGTCCAAGTCCACGCTCGCCGACAAGCAGCAGATCCGCCCGCTGCATGGGCTCGGCGTCAGCTTCATGGGCATCAACGACCCGGAATCCGCGGTGGTCGCGCTGAAACGCGCCGCCGACCTGTCGCGCAACACCGATGGCCTCTTCAACATCAACCAGGTCGAATTCATCGATGCCCTCATCGATGCGTACTGGGCGACCGGGCGCTACCCGGAAGCGGAGAAGGAAGCGTTGTACGCCATGCGGGTCGAAGAAGCCGCCTATGGCCGCACTTCGATCAAGCTCCTGGACCGACTCGACAAGCTGGCGCGCTACTACGAGGCTGATCGGCGTTACACCAGCGAGCGCAACGTGTACGAACGGGCGCTCGCCATCCTGCAGAAGGGCGCGCCCGAGAATGACCTGCGCCGCGTGGGTCCGCTGCGCGGCATCGCCCGCTCCTACCGGTTGGAAGCCTTTTACGGCGTGGAAGGCGCGGACAGCGGCGCTACCTTCAATTCAGGCACGAATGGCGCGGGCGTTTTCACCGAGGGCAGCCAGCAGCGCCGCGGCGAGAGCACACTGACCTCGGCGCTCGACATCATCGACGCCAACAGTCCCGTCGACATGAGATTGCGCGGTGCCGTGCTGGCCGACCTGGGTGACTGGTACCTGATCTCCAACGCGCAGCGTCGCTCGTACGAGACCTACGCGGAGGCGTGGAAGGCGCTGGCGCAGGCGGACAGCACGCGCTACCTGGAATCTCCGCGCCTGCTGGCCTTCCGGCCCTCGGTCAGTTCCGTGGATCGCTCGCAGCTCGATCCGGCCGAAGCGGTGGTCAAGGCGGTGGAAATGCGCCTGAACGTCGATCGCGATGGCCGGGTCGGCGATGTCACCTCTTCCACCACCGACGTGCCCGAGAACATCGTGCGCAATGCGATCAGCGCGGCGAAACGGGCGCGCTTCGCGCCGCGCATCGAGAATGGCGTGGCGGTGCCCACCGAAAACGTGTTGTACGTCGAGCGGGTGTTGATCAGGGCGCCGTCGCAGTCCGGTGCACCGGAAGGTACGGCGCCGTCATCTGGGACGGATTCGGAGAAGGCGCCGGAGGCGCAGCCGGCGGAGCCTGCTCCGGCGCCGGATCAGAAGCCGGCGGCGCAACAGGTGGAGGAGAAGCAGACGTAGTGGCCACCACGGGCGTGTCGTTGATCGGCACCGCCTCGATGGTGACATCCGCGGCAACCGCCGCGGCTTCGGCCGAACCCGGCGCCGGTGCCGCCTTGTGCTCGAGCGCATGCGAAGCCATCAGCGGCTTGGCCACTTCGAGTCCCTGGAATTGCGTCAGGAATTTCGCCGCCGCGTCGCGCATCGCCGCGTATGCGGCAATCGCCAGCTCTTCCTCGCCGTTGCCGATCTTGGGCGCCGGCCCGCTGCCGTAACCGGTGAGCGTGAGATTGTCGACCTGCTGGCCGTCCGGCGCGAAGATCCCGATGTTGTAGCGGATGGTCACGGCGCAGTAGACGCCGCCGGTCTCCTTGGCGTTGGCGAACGAGAACTGCTCGATGCGCGGCTCGAAGATCGCCATCAGCCCGGGCTCGAGTCGCGCCGCGTCGATGCTGTCGAAGAACTTGGCGTCGGTGAACTCGGCCTTGAAGATCTCCTCGACCAGGTGCTTGTGCGGGGGGCCGAGGTCCGCTTCATAGTCCACGCTGGCGCGGGATTCCTTGTGCGTGTAGTTGGCGGCCTCGGGCGTCACCACCACGCCCACCTTGGCGGGCGTCGGCACGATGAGCGGCTTGGGCAGATCTCCTTCCGGGCGCACCGCGACCTTGGCGCAGCCGCCGAGCAGCAGCGCAAGCGACACGAGACTCCAGGAAAGTGACGGCGGAAGTTTCATCGGGCGTCTAACCACCGATGCAACGCGGCTGGCCGAACACGTCGACCTTGACCGCGCAACCGCTGCCCACCGTGAGGCCCACGAACGTGCCCTCGTTCTCGTCGCACATGGCACGCATTAGAGCAGCAAACCGCGAATTGATAAACGGCGGGGAATTCGGCCCGTCGGGCATGCCGATGGCATGGATGCGGATGCGATGGCGGCCCTGGCGGTCGACGGGGTTGTATTTACGCACTGCCGCGAGCGCCGCCTCGATGGAGCCGCCGGTGAAATCGTCGCCGATGACATACACGCTGATCTTCTTGTCCGCGGCCCACCAGCCCTGCACGGCCGCGCCGATGCC
>DASTRL010000032.1:0-22088 GCA_035761265.1 Steroidobacteraceae bacterium | reverse complement strand
CCGGCGACGGCCATTCCCATCGAGGAGGTCGAGTCGGTCGAGTCGATCGTGAAACGGTTCAAGACCGGCGCGATGAGCTACGGCTCCATCTCCAAGGAGGCGCACGAGGCGCTCGCCATCGCCATGAACCGCGTGGGCGGCAAGTCCAACACGGGTGAGGGTGGCGAAGACCCGGATCGCTACATCCCCATGGAGAACGGCGACTCGAAGAACTCGGCCATCAAGCAGGTGGCCTCGGGCCGCTTCGGCGTCACGTCCAACTACCTGGTGAACGCCCGCGAGCTGCAGATCAAGATGGCGCAGGGCGCCAAGCCCGGCGAGGGCGGCCAGCTGCCCGGCACCAAGGTGTATCCGTGGATCGCGAAGACGCGGCACACCACCGCGGGCGTCGGCCTGATCTCGCCGCCGCCGCACCACGACATCTATTCCATCGAGGACCTGGCCGAGCTCATCCACGACCTCAAGAACGCCAACCGCGATGCGCGCATTTCGGTGAAGCTGGTGGCCGAGGTGGGCGTGGGCACGATTGCCGCCGGCGTCGCCAAGGCGCACGCCGACGTGGTGCTCATCTCCGGTTACGACGGCGGCACGGGTGCTTCGCCGCTGACCTCCGTCACGCACGCCGGCCTGCCCTGGGAGCTGGGCCTGGCCGAGACGCACCAGACGCTGGTCATCAACAACCTGCGCAGCCGCATCGTGGTCGAGACCGACGGCCAGCTGAAGACCGGCCGCGACGTGGCGATCGCAGCCCTGTTGGGTGCCGAGGAGTTCGGCTTCGCCACCGCGCCGCTGGTCACGCTGGGCTGCATCATGATGCGCGTGTGCCATCTGAACACTTGCCCGACGGGCGTGGCCACGCAGGATCCGCGGCTGCGCGAGAAGTTCGCCGGCAAGCCCGAGCATGCCGTGAACTTCATGCGTTTCGTCGCGCAGCACCTGCGCGAAATCATGGCGCAGCTCGGCTTCCGCAAGCTCGAGGACATGGTGGGCCGCGTCGACATGCTCGAGCCGCAGGCCGCCATCGATCACTGGAAGGCCCGCGGCTTCGACTTCAGCAACATCCTGTACGCGCCGGACGCGGGCCCCGAGATCGGCCGCTACGCAACCATTGCGCAGGATCACGGCCTCGACAAGTCGCTGGACGTGACCACGCTGCTGAAACTGTGTTCACCGGCCATCGAGCGCGGCGAGAAGGTCACGGCCGAGGTCGAGGTGCGCAACGTGAACCGCGTGGTGGGCACGATCACGGGTAGCGAGGTCACGAAGAAGTACGGCGCCGCCGGCCTTCCCGATGACACCATCCAGATCAAGTTCAAGGGATCTGCCGGGCAGAGCTTCGGCGCGTTCATGCCGAACGGCATGAGCTTCGCGCTCGAAGGCGACGCGAACGATTACTTCGGCAAGGGCCTCTCGGGTGGCAAGCTCGCGGTGTTCCCGAGCCCGAAGGCGACGTTCGAATCCGAGAACAACATGATCGTCGGCAACGTGGCGTTGTACGGCGCCACCCGCGGCGAGGTGTTCGTGTGCGGCATGGCCGGCGAGCGCTTCGCGGTGCGCAACTCCGGCGTGGACACGGTGGTGGAGGCCGTGGGCGACCACGGCTGCGAATACATGACGGGCGGGCGCGTCGTGGTGCTCGGGCCCACCGGCCGCAACTTCGCGGCCGGCATGTCCGGCGGCATCGCCTATCTTCTCGACGAACAGGGCGACGCGCTGTCGCGCATCAACACGCAGATGGTCGAGGTGGAGCGCGTCGTGGACGCGAAGGAAGCCGAGGAGCTGCGCGCATTGATCGCAAGACACGTCGCCGCCACCGGCAGCCGGCACGCGCAGAACGTGCTCGCGGCCTGGCCGACCAAGCTGCCGAAATTCCTGCGCGTGATCCCGAAGGATTACAAGCGCGTGCTCGCCTGCCTGAAGCGCGCGCACGACCAGGGCTTGTCGGGAGACGAGGCCATCATGGCGGCGTTCGAGGAAAACGCCCGCGACACGTCGCGCGTCGGCGGCAACTGATAACGAGAAGAGTAGTTAGTTAGATGGGAAAGCCAACAGGATTCATCGAATATCTGCGCGAGCTGCCGGTGGACCGCACCCCGCTCGAGCGCGTGCGCGACTGGAACGAGTTCCACCACCACATGGACGAGAAGCGCCTGCGCCAGCAGGGCGCGCGCTGCATGGACTGCGGCGTGCCGTTCTGCCACACGGGCAAGCTGATCTCCGGCATGGCCTCGGGCTGCCCGGTGAACAACCTCATCCCGGAGTGGAACGATCTGGTGTATCGCGGGCTGTGGCGCGAGGCGCTGGAGCGCCTGCACCGGACCAACAACTTCCCCGAGTTCACCGGGCGGGTCTGCCCGGCGCCCTGCGAAGGCTCCTGCGTGCTCGGCATCAACGCGCCGCCGGTCACGATCAAGAACATCGAGAACGCCATCGCCGAAAGGGGCTGGGAAGAAGGCTGGATCGTGCCCGAGCCGCCCACGGTGCGCACCGGCAAGAAGGTCGCCGTCATCGGCTCGGGTCCGGCGGGTCTCGCGGCCGCGGCGCAGCTCAACAAGGCCGGCCACAGCGTGACCGTGCTCGAGCGCGCGGATCGCCCGGGTGGATTGCTGACTTACGGCATCCCGAACATGAAGCTCGACAAGCGCGAGGTGGTCGCGCGCCGCATCGCGCTCCTGGAGAAGGAAGGCATCAAGTTCCTGTGCAATGCGACGGTCGGCGAGAACGTCGAGCCGCAGCTGCTGGTGCGCGACTTCGATGCGACCATCATCTGCACGGGCGCGACGCTGCCGCGCGATCTGCCGGTGGAGGGCCGCGATCTCGAGGGCGTGCACTTCGCGATGGATTTTCTCACCGCGAGCACGCAGTCCGTGCTGCGCGACGCGCCGGACTCGACGCCGATCACCGCCAGGGGCAAGGACGTCGTGGTGCTCGGCGGCGGCGACACCGGCACCGACTGCGTGGGTACCTCCATGCGCCAGGGCTGCCGCTCGCTGCAGCAGATCGAGATCATGGCCATGCCGCCGATGGAACGCGCCGCGGACAATCCGTGGCCGGAATGGCCCAAGGTCTACAAGATGGACTACGGCCAGGAAGAGGCCGCCGCGAAGTTCGGCTCGGACCCGCGCGTGTATCTCACCACCGTGAAGAAGTTCACCGGCGATGGCGCCGGCAAACTGGCAGGTGTCGTGACCGTCAGGATCCGCTGGGAGAAGAATGACAAGGGCCAGTTCATCCCGGTCGAGGAGCCGGGCAGCGAGAAGGAACATCCCGCGCAGCTTGCGCTGCTCGCGATGGGCTTCCTGGGCCCGGAGCAGGGCCTGCTCAAGGACCTCAAGGTCGACGTCGATGCGCGCTCGAACGTGAAGGCCGAATACGGCAAGTACGCCACCAACATCCCCGGCGTGTTCGCCGCCGGCGACGCCCGCCGCGGTCAGTCGCTCGTCGTCTGGGCCATCAACGAAGGCCGCGGCGCCGCGCGCGAATGCGACCGCTGGTTGATGGGGGCCACCGAACTACCCTGACCGCGCCGCCGAGAGCGGTGCCGGGGAAGGAAATCGGGAAATCTGCAGGTTGGGTCAGCCGGCGGGTGGCGGGAGCCTGGAGTTTTCCCGGTTTTCCTTCCCCGGCACCATTCCTCCCACCGCGTCTCGCAGCCGTGCCATCGCCTGGTCGGCTGTGATCGATGCGGGCAGATCCGCGATGCGGATCACGTAAGCCGTCGCGAAGTCCAGCCACAGGAAGATGTGCCCGGGCGTGCGCGCGATGTCGCGGATGAGTGTCCATTGGCAGCGCGAGACGATGTCGGGCCGGCGCACCTCGAAGCCGTCCGGCCGAAATTTGTAGACCGTCGTCTCCAGCATCCGGCTGTCCGGCGACGGCCGCAGACCGCGCCGATGCCGAGCCATCAGGATCCACAGCAGGCTGCCAAACATCAGCACGCCAATGGCCATGGAGCCGGGGCTGAATTCCCCCGGCCAGCGCCACATCGCCCAGACCAGCCAAGCGAACACCCAGGCCCAGACGAAGAGCGCCAGGAAACGCCCCGGCATCGGACCCGCGCGGCGCCACGCGCGCTGCTGCACCTGGCGCACCAGCACCTTCCAGTCCGAAAGGTCCAACTTCGTCGTCACCGTGAATGCTTCCATGGGCGAGGAGTATAGGGCTCGACTTCGGGGTGCTACCAAGGCCAAGTCGCCTATCTCGGGCAGCGCCAGAACCAATCGCCGCCAAACCTGGAGTTTTCCCGGTTTTCCTTCCCCGGCACCGTTCTCCCCCCCCGGCACCGTTCTCCTTCCCCGGCACCGCTCCTTCCATGCAGAATGCGCTGCGCTCGGGGGACCCTTCAGAACCAGAACGAACGGAGGAGACCGTCATGACTTCACTCGCCGCGCTGTGGCTGCCGATCCTGTTAGGCGCCGTGTTCTGCTTCTTCATCAGTGCCGTCTTCCACATGGGTCCGCTGTGGCATCGCAACGACTTCCCGCAGGTGCCGGACGAACCCAAGGCGCGCGCGGCGATCGGCGCGCTCGGCATTCCGCCGGGCGAATACATGCTGCCGCGCTGCAAGTCCGCCGCTGAAATGCGCTCGCCCGAGTTCATGCAGAAGATGACCGAGGGGCCGGTGTGGTTGATTACAGTCCGCCCGAACGGCCTGCCGGCCATGGGGCAGATGCTGTTCCTGTGGTTCGTATTCCTGCTGCTGGTCGCGCTGTTCGCCGGCTACATCGGCTCCTTTGCGATGGCGCCCGGCGCCCACTACCTGCGCGTGTTCCGCTTCGTCGGCACGTCCGCGTTCATGGCGCTATCGCTCGGCATGATGGTCGATTCCATCTGGTACGGCCGCAAGTGGAGCACGACGGCGAAGCTGATGTTCGACGGGCTGGTGTATGCGCTCGTCATGGCAGGAACGTTCGGCTGGCTCTGGCCCAGGATCTAGCGGGGCGAGCCCTAGCCGCTGCATTGCGAGCTGCGGAGCCAGGCGCGGCAGCGATTGGCGCGTGACGCCCGCGCAGCGCGCGGCTTCCAGCGCGGCGAGCTTGCGTTCCACTTCCGCGCCGAAGTGCGCCTGCGGCCGTGATGGCAGGTACCCGAGCGCGCGCTCGCGGCGCGCGATCGCCTGGCTCGCGGCGCCGAAAGCGGCGCGCAGCGTCGGCGCCGCCGGCAGCGCGTCGCGATAGAACGCTTCGCCGAAGTAGCTGAGCGAACGCGAATCGCGGCAGCCGAAGGAGGCACGGTCGGGCGCCGCCGCGGCGATGACCACCGTATACGGGTCGCGCAGGTGCTCGATGAACGCGCCGGCGTGGCACGCGGAAATGACCACCACCCTCCAGCGGATGCCGGCCTCGCGCAGCATCCGCGCGAGCGCGTCGCCGGTCAGCCAATCGAGCGGCAGCGCGCCATTGTCGACCACCAGCCGCGCGCCGGGCTTGCCATGCGACGACAACGCGAGGAACAGCACGTCGCGCTCGAGGTCCATGCGCGCCGCGACACCGGCGAGCGCGCGCCGCAATGCCGAGGGCGATGCGAGCGGATGAGTGTCGTAGTCGCGCCGGTCGTTGATCAGCACCAGCGCCCGCGCCGCCGCGTCGTAACGCTCGCCGACGCGCCGTGCCGCCAGCGCTATCTCGTTGGAGAAGAGCTTCTGCCGGCCGAATCCGGCGAAACCCAGGAAGTACACGCTTGCCCGATCGGCCGACGCCCTCTCGACGCGCGCCAGTGCCGCCTCGATGCGCTCGGGTTGCCGGTACATCAGCTCTTCGGTGCGACGCGCGGATTCCGCGTGATCGGCGAGCTGGTCGGGAGGCTGGCGTATTTCCCAGAGCGCGGCGTCCACGTGCACGGCCCGATCGATCGCCACGAGCGCCGCGACGCTCACCGCCCAGACCGCAAAGGCTCGCCATTGCGGCGCATTCCCGAGCGCCCGCAGTCCGAAGAAGAAGTACAGCGAGGCGTGCACCGCGGCCAGCGCCGCCGCGAGCATGAGTACCGGGCGAGGCAGCGGCGCATACAGCAGCCAGGCGATCGCGACCGCGGCGGGTAGATAGCCCACCACCAGCCAGGCGGTGCGGTGTATCGGCTGGCCCGGGCGGCTGCTGCGCGCCAGCAGCCAGGCGAGCGCGGCCGCGGCCAGGCCCATGGCCGCGACGCCGGGCAGGCCATCGAGCCGCAGCAGGGCCAGGCCATCGAGCCGCCAGCGCGTGAGCAGCATCCACACGCCCAGCGCGGCGACGCCGAGCAACGCCAGGGTCGCGTCGCGCCCGACGACACGGCGGCCATCGAGCCGCAGCGTCAAGGCCAGCTTCAGGACCGCGAGCACCTCGTCCAGCACGGACGTCGTGGGCGCTCGGCCTCGCGCCACGGGCGCATGTTGACTCGCTGCATTCATGAGGCCGATCGGTCCTGTCGAGGTGCCGCTGCATCAGCACTCGGGCCAGTGTGGCCGAGCGGCCTGCGCTCGGCGGCCAGCAGCCATCCACCAGGTGGTGTCAGGGAGGGATTACGTCGCCGTCATCGCCATCGTCGCCGTCTGGCGTTACTCGCGCGGCGCAGCGCCGTTTTCCCTGCCTGACACCACCCTGCCAGCCGCCATCGTGCGCGCGCAGATCAGGACGCAGAGGAATACCAGCGCGGCCGAGACGAGATACGGGGCGCCGGGGAAGTGCAGGCGCGCGCCGGGCGCGGAGAAATGGCTGAAGAGCTGGGTCATGAAGAGCGGCGACAGCACGGCGGCGACACTGCTCAGGCTCGCCACCGCGCCCTGCAGCTCGCCCTGCGCGGAGGGGCCCGCGCGTTGCGACATCACGCTTTGCACGCTCGGCGAGGCGATGCCGCCCAGCGACCCGATGGCGAGCGCCACGTAGATCATCCAGCCCTGCGTCGCGAACGCGTAGCCGAGGAACCCGAGCGTCATCACCGAGAAGCCCACGACTATGGCGCGCCGCTCGCCGAGCTTCGGCACCACCACGCCCGTGAGTCCCCCCATGACGATCACCGTCATGATGCCGACGAAAGTCAGCGACATGCCCATCTGCGACAGCGACCAGCCGAACTTGAGCTGCGTGTAGTACATCCACACGGCCGGCAGCGAGTCGTGCGCGACCTGGTAGAGGAACACCGCCACCAGCAGTCCCGCGACCATCGGTAGATGGGCCAGGCTGCGGAATGCGCCGAAAGGATTGGCGCGCGTCCAGTCGAACTTGCGGCGCCGCTCGGGCGGCAGCGACTCCGGCAACGCGAACATTCCGAACACCACGTTGACCAGCGCCAGCGCGGCCGCCACGAAGAACGGCGCGCGCGGATCGAAGTGGTCGGCAAAGAATCCACCGATCACCGGCCCGAGCGTGAAGCCGCTGCCCCAGGCCGCGCCGATCAGCCCGAAGTTCTTGGCGCGGTTCTCGTCAATGCTGATGTCGCCGATGTAGGCACCCGCCGCGGCATACGAGGCGCCGAACACGCCGGCCACGGCGCGACCGACGAACAGCCACGCCATGCTCGGCGCGAGACCCGTGAGCAGGAAGTCCACACCGAACGCCGCCAGCGAGGCGAGCAGCACCGGCCTGCGCCCGATGCGGTCGCTCAGGTTGCCGAAGATGGGCGCCATGAAGAACTGCAGCAGTGCGTACACCGCCATCAGGTAGCCGCCCCAATCCGCCGCCACCGAAATCGGCTCGCCGGTGAGTTGCATGATCACCGACGGCATCGACGGAATGATGATTCCGAATCCGAGACTGTCGATGAACACCGTCAGCAGGACGAACGTGAGTGCGGCGCGGGACGAGGTCAAACGGTATTCCGGCAGGGTTCGGCGGGGCGCGCATTGTCCGGCATATGTCCCATGCCATGCTAGTCTGGCCGCTGCATCCGAAGGCGCGTACGCGACGTAGGAAACCACCATGGACCGGACCGAACCACTGCCGCCGGAGATCGAGCTCGCGCAGCTCCTGCAGCGCTGCGCGGCAGGCGACTCGCAGTCGTTCCGCAAGCTCTACGACAAGACCGCGCCCATCCTGTTCGCGCGGCTGCTGCGCATGCTGCGCCGTCGCAGCGTGGCCGAGGAGGCCTTGCAGGAAGTCTACGTACGCATCTGGCAGCGTGCCGCCCAGTACGAGGTGACGCGCGGCCGCGCGCTGGCGTGGATGGTGACCATCGCGCGCTATTGCGCCATCGACCTCATGCGCCGCGAGCGCATGACCCTGGTCGGGGACGATGCGCTCGCCGAAATCGCCGACGATGCCGCCGCCGAGCCGGGCGCGTTCGACAAGCCCGGCAATTTCGACGACTGCATCGGCCGCCTGCCGCAGACCACGCGCGACTGCCTGACGCTGGCGTTCGTCGAAGGCCGCTCGCACGATGAGATCGCGCGGCTCACCGCCAATCCGCTCGGCAGCGTCAAGAGCTGGATCCGCCGCGGGCTGATGAGCCTCAAGGCCTGTCTCTCCGAGGAGCGGCAGACGGCATGAAATCCGCGAACCGCGAGCTCGTCGACCGCCTCGCCGCCGAGTACGTACTCGGCACGCTGCGCGGCCGCGCGCGCCGCCGGTTCGAGCGCTGGCTGCTGTCACCACAAGTGGGTGCGATCGTGAAGGCCTGGGAAGACAGGCTCGCGGGCCTGGAACCGCGGCTGGAGAGTGTGGCGCCGCCGGCCACGGTGTGGCGCGGCATCGAAGATAGACTGCGCTTGCGCAAGCTCGGTCGCGGGCCCGCGATGCGCTGGGTGGCCCTCGCGGCCTCGCTGGTCATCGCCGCGATGGTGTACCTGTTTTTCCTGAGCGGCGGGCCGGTGTTGCGGCCACTGCTCGCCACGCAGCAGGCCTCGATCGGCGACGCGCAGACTATCTACTGGACCGTCGAGCTGCTCGGCGACAACGAGAAGATCCGCGCGACCGTGCGGGGCAGGCACGCGCTCGAGGCCGGCAAGGCGCTCGAGCTGTGGGTACTGCCGGCGCAGGGAAATCCCGTGTCGTTGGGTCTGCTGCCGGCGAGCGGTGCGCAGCTTCGCGATCTCACGGCCGCGCAGCGCACGGCCCTGGCCGGCGCCAGACAACTCGCGGTCAGCCTCGAGCCCGCGGGCGGCTCTCCCACCGGCCTTCCCACCGGCCCGGTACTGCACGTCGCGCCGCTCGCGCCGGCCTGAGTTTTCGCCCTCGGGGAAACACCGAATGACGGTGTGAAGCCGTTCTCAATCCGGGACTTACGGGCGCCCGCATTATGAGAGGCAGTGCCGTCGTGCTGCGGCGCGAGCCCCTAAAGTTGATTCCATGAGAGAGCCGTCGGGTCGCGGCATCCGCGGCTCCTGGTTGGTCACCAGGGGTCGCGGATGCCTTCTTGCGTTGCTGGCGTTCGCGCTGTTCGGCGCGAATGAGGCCGGCGCGCAGGCGATCACGCGTTTCGTGCGCGACACGGGGCACATCAACTTCGTGACCACCGGTGGCTCGCTGCGCAGCTCTCCGAACACCGGGCAGCCCTGCAATCTGAACGCGACGAGTACGCAGACTCTGTCCGGCATCCCGGCGACGCGCACTGTGCGCAAGGCGTACCTGTACTGGGGTGCTTCCGCCAACTCGCCCGACACCGCCGTCACGCTCAACGGCAGCAACGTCACTGCGTCGCGCACCTTCACGCGCACTTTCAACAACGGCACGGCATTCAATTTCGCGGGTGGCTTCGCCGACGTGACTGCGCTCGTGAGCGGCAACGGCAGCTACAGTTTCGGCGGCCTGAGCGTGAGCAACGGCAATCCCTGGTGCGGCTCCCAGGCGGTGGTCGGCGGCTGGGCGCTCATCGTGATTTACGAGGGCGCCGCCGAGCGGTTGCGCGCCATCAATCTATACGACGGCCTCGACTATTTTTACGGCAGCCAGGTCACGCAGACGCCCGATGGCTTCCGTGTGCCGCCCAGCAACATCGACGGCCGCATCGCCGTGTTCACACTCGAAGGCGATCCGCAGAATTCCGGCTCGCAGAACGGCATCAGCGAGTCGTTGACCTTCAATGGAACGGCGCTCAACGACGGCCTGGTGCCGGCAGACAGCAATCCTGTCGACCAGCAGTTCGACGGCACGATCAATACCCAGGGCGTGGTCACGAGCTACGGCATCGACGTCGACCAGTACGACGTGAGCTCGCTGCTCAGCCCGGGCCAGACCAGCGCGACGACCATCTACTCATCCGGCGACGACCTCGTGCTGCTGATGGCGCAGATCGTCAGCGCGACCTCCGATCCGGCCGTGGACCTCGCCGTGACCACGAGCCACAGCGGCAACTTCACCGCGGGCACCACCGGCACCTTCGCGGTCAATGTCT
Source organism: Steroidobacteraceae bacterium (assembly GCA_035761265.1). GTDB lineage: Bacteria > Pseudomonadota > Gammaproteobacteria > Steroidobacterales > Steroidobacteraceae > CADEED01. The sequence continues at coordinate 11,786 of DASTRL010000032.1, read as the reverse complement.
CGAACCTCGCCGGCATGGAGCGCGAGGAGAACACGGTCACCGTGACCGACGTGCTGCCGGCCGGCCTCACTTACAGTTCCTTCACCGGCACCGGCTGGTCCTGCAGCGCCGCCGGCCAGACCGTGACCTGTACGCACGCGCCGACGCTGAATGCCGGCGCCGCCTTCCCGGTGCTGAACATCACCGTGAACGTGAGCGGCCCCGCGGTGCCATCGGTCGTGAACACCGTGACCGTCGGCACGGCGAGCTTCGATCTCGATTCGACCAACAACTCGGCCAGCGACACCATCACGGTGCTGGGCCCGAACCTGTCCACATCCACCAAGACCGTCGTCGACCTCAACGGCGGTGACGCCAACCCCGGCGACACGCTGCGCTACACCATCACGCTGCGCGAAACCGCGGGCCGGGTTGCCTCCGGCGTGTCGGTCGTGGACAGCGTGCCCGCGAACACCGCCTGGAACGGCTTCGTGAGCATTCCCGCGGGCTCCAGCAGTTCGTTCGCGCCGCCGCCGGCGGGGACGGAGGGCAACGGCGAGCTCACCGTTTCGAACATCTCGCTCGCGGCGAATGGCACGGTGACCGTCGTGTTCGACGTGACCGTCGCGAACGTCTCGCCCAGCGCGCAGATCGACAACACGGCGACCATCGACAATCCGAACGGCCAGGGCGCGACGCCGAGCGCGCCGACCATCATCGTCTCGGCGTCGCAGATTCCTTCCTCCGGCACCAAGCAGCTCTACCTGTGGAGCAGCCAGCAGCGGCTGTCGCGCACCATGCCCACGGGAATCCACAATGCCATCGGCCTCGATGAGGGCCAGTCGACGACATTCACGCTGAACCCGGCCCTGCAGACCGCGCTGACGCTGAACTCCGGCAATTTCAACGTCTTCCTGCTGCTGCAGCGGACCAGCTCGAACGCGACCTCGCGCACCGTGCGCGTGATGCTGAGCAACTCGGCCATCGGCACCATCGACACCCAGCAGCTCACCTTCACGCAGAACTTCAGTTCGCAGCAGATGTACTCGGTCGTGCTCAACACCGCCGGCGTCAACGCACCTGCCGGGAGCACCTTCTCACTGCAGATCACGAACCTCAGCAGCGGCAACGGGCAACGCTCGTTCGACCTGACACCCTACAGCGGTGGCAACTACTCGCGCGTCGAGCTCAACAGCGCCACCGTCATCAACGTGAACAGCGTGCAGACCTGGACCGCGGCCTGGAACGGCGGCGCGCAGCAGGGCACCTGGAACCCGGGCAATACGCTGTTCGTGCGCGCGCAGGTCAGCGATCCGTTCGGCAGCTTCGACATCTCGAGCGCGACGATCAGCATCCTCGATCCGAACGGCAACACGGTGGTCAACAACGCCGCCATGACGGCGCAGGGCAATGCGGCCGGCTGCGGGCTCACGACCTCGGCCACCTGCATCTACCAGTCACAGTTCACCGTGCCGGCATCGCCCGCCTTCGGCGGCTGGACCATTCGCGTGACCGCGAACGAAGGCGTGGAGGGCGTTTTCGACGTGGGCGTGGGCAGCTTCATCGTCGCGCCGTTCATGCCGCAGCTCACCGTGCTCAAATCCTCGGTCGTGCTCTCCGATCCGACCGGCGCCGCCAATCCGAAGCGCATTCCGCTGGCGGTGGTGCGCTACGACATCAGCGTGACCAACAGCGGACCGGGCGTCGTGGACTCCAACTCGCTCGAGATCATCGATCCGATTCCGCCCAATTCGACCATGTACGTGGGCGGCGGCTCGCCCGTGGTGTTCATCGACGGTCCGCCGGTGAGCGGCCTGACGTTCAACTACGGCGCCAATGTCAAGTATTCCTCGGCCGGGACGGGCGGGCCTTTCGATTACACGCCGTCGCCCGACGCGAACGGCTATGACCCGCTGGTGCGCGCGGTGCGCATCGTGCCGAGCGGCGTCATGAACGCCGCCTCCGGCGGTAGCAATCCCGCCTTCACCGTCCAGTTCCGGATCCGGATCAACTAGGGCGCCGCGTCCGCTGGCCTTGCACCGGATCGAAGCGATTCCGGCGCCGCTGCACCCAAGCTGGGATTTCCTGCACGCGCTGCGGCGCGAAAACGCCGTTCCGGGCCTCCCGGCGGCCCGGCCACCCTGGCACGCGGATTGCTTTATCCAGTTCGTCTGCGGAATGTTCTCCTCCCCCCTCGTGAGACATTTTTTGCTGGACGGACGCGTGCAGGAACGGAAGGGCCTGCACGCGTTTTTTTTGGGCCGCACCTGACGGGCGGGCGTAATCCCGTCTGACGCGCCGCGCGCAAGGGTCCGCCTACATTTTCCGGCATGCGTACGCTGCTCGGTCTCGCGCTCGTTTCCCTCTCGACGCTGGCCGTCGCGGCGAACTACCGCGCCGTGGAAAAGGCCGCGAACGACGACCAGATGCTGATCAGCGCGGGCGTCGAACCCGAACGCGCCGAGATGCGCATGCCGTGCGCGGCCACGATCATCCGCAGCGACGAGCGGCCGAACTTCTTCAACTGCGTGTACGTGCAGACGCCGCACGACCTCAACCTGTTCAGCCTGGAAGACGGCTACCTGATGTCGGAGCTGCAGCTCGCGCTCAGCAACATGGACGGCGTCGCCCTGCAGCGCATGGGCAAGTACCCGCAGGTGCAGATCTTCAGCGGCGACCGCCTGGCGGTGCTCTACATCCAGAAGGACTCCTGGGTCGACGCGCAGCAGACCGAGGCGATCTACCAATGGTTGATCGACCACGGCGTGCAGGCGCGGCAGCCGCGCAAGTGGGTCGGGCCCTGATCAGCGCTTCGGGTGATAACGATAGAAGACGAGGTACTCGCCTTCGCCCGGATCCACTTCGAGGCACCAGCCGTTGTCTTTCCGGTCCCGATAGAGGTTGGCAGCCAGCCAGCCGACGACCGGCGTGCGCTTGACCTCGGGCGTGAGGATGCGGGCTCGCAGGTCGCCATTCCTCGGCCAGGTCACGGGTTCGAGCCCGACCGCGAGATCGAGGAAGTCGAACTTCTCGATGTTGTCGGGCCTGCGATTGCGCCTGCGCGACTTCTCGCCGAGCACCAGCTCGAGCATGTGCGGGATCTCGAGCGGCGCGGCCGCCGCGATCGGACGATCGAGCAGGTCGTCGCCGGCGCGGGCGAACGAGCTCGCCGCGATCCACGCCAGCGCCGCCACCGTCCCGATTGTCGGGCCCTTCACGACCATGCGAACAGGTTAGGAGTCGTCGCGCCGCGCAAGCAATGGGCAGCGCGCGCAAACCGGCACAAAGCGTGCGCGCTGCAACGGGTTCGCCGAATGCGTCCGGATTATTGTCAGCTTGCGTGCAAAATGTGCCCGAATGTGGGCCACGCGCGCACACGGTCCTGTGCTTCGCGATGCGGGTGGTTGCACATCTTCGAGTCGCGGCGTAGCGTGCCGCCTAACAACTCGAGGTGACCCATGGCCAAAGTCCCCGTCGTCGAGTCTCCCTGTCCCATCGCGGGCAAGGGGTTGCCCGCCGGAGCCACCGAACATTGCACGCTGTGCGATCGCAGCGTGCACAACCTGGATCTCATGTCGGATGGCGAGCGGCGCGCCTTCATGCGCTCCTGCCGCGGCAAGGTCTGCGTGGCGTACACCGTGAAGATTCCGGCGCGACATCGCGGGCTCATGGCCGCATCGGTCGCCGCGGCGGCGCTGGCGTCGCTGCCGGTCGCGGCCGCCGATCCTGCGGACCAGGCCGAGCCGCCGACCGGCGCGAGGTCACCGGTGGCGACGGCGCCCGAGCAGTATCCGCACTGCGACGACTACTACGAAGACGTCATCGTCGGCGGAGTGGAGCGCGGCGACCAGGCGCAGTGGGTCGACGACGGCAAGGACGCGCCGCCCGAGCTGCCCACGATCGAAGACGACGGCCGCTAGCCGGTCGCGCGGAAAATCATCGCGTCGCCCGCTCGCCGGACGACGCGCCGGCCTCCGGTTTGCGCGGTACCACGCGCGCCGCCGCTTCGAGCGTCAACTCCCGCGACAGCGCGGTCCCCGCGAAATGATTCTGCGGATTGCCGTCGTAGCTCACGGCGAATGCCAGGTGCGTGCTGTCGAACTTGCCGAGCGCCGCATCGAAGCTCTGCCAGCCGCTGCCCGTCCACGCCTGCACCCAGGCATGCGGCACGAACACGTGCCGGCGGCCTTCGAAATGCCGCGCGTACACGCGGCCGATGGCGACGCGCGTCGGCACGCCCGCCGCGCGTCCCAATGCCGCCAGCAGCACGGCGTATTCGGTGCAATCGCCGCGGCGCGTGCGCAGCGCCTGCAACGCCGTGCCGTAGCCGAGCATGTCCACCTGCGTGCTCATGTGCTGGCGCACGTAGTTGGCCAGTCGGCGCATCTTCGCGGCGTCGTCGCGCGCGCCCGCGGTGGCCACACGCGCGTGCCTGGCGAGCTGCGGATCCGCGGACTCGAGCCACGGCGTCGGCTCGAGCGCGCGCTGGCGCTCCTCGTCGCTCAATGGGGTGGCATCGAGCGCGCAGCTCGCGCAGACCTGGATCCAGGTGGTCCGGTCTTCACGCCAGGTGCGCTGCCCGGCGCCGGTCGGCAGCGCGACGTCGTTGCCGTGGTTGTCGAAGCGATAGCGGATCTTCTGATCCATGTCGCGCGCGGGAATGCGATACGGCGAAGGCTGCAGCAGCGCCGCGACGTGGTCGAAGGGCTCATCTGGCGCCAACGCCTCGGGCCGCGGCGCATCCGCGCGCTCCAGCGTGAACGCGCCGAGCGACATGCGCTCGTGCACGACGTTGCCCGCGGCGTCGACGCGCAGCAGCGAGCCGGTGGTCGCGCGCGAGGAATACACGCGGCGCTCGACGCCCGCGCCCGACAGCCGATCCGATACCGCGAGCTCCACGTCGACCACCTCGATCTTCACCGGGTCCCAGGTCCTGAAGCGCAGCGGGGCAGGCTTCTCGCCCCGGCCCACGGAGGCGAGCCATGCACGCGCGAATTCATCGCTCTTGAGTCCGCGCGCGGCGCCGGCCAGGCGCTGCGTAGTGCGCATGCGGCCGGGCCCATGGCTCACCTCGAGATCGTCACCCGCGACCATCGCTTCCACGCGTGAGTGCCCTTCGCTGGCTTCGACTTCGCGCGCGATGCGGCGCAGGGAACCGTCGCTGCCGCTTTCCGTGTCGAGCCGCACGCGATAGAGCACGCGCCGCCCTTGTCTGCCGAGACGGATTTCGAGTTGTTCGGAGTCGAAGATCGTCGCGCCATTCTCGCTGCGCACGATGCGCACGTGTCCTACCTTGGTCTGTTCGGCGCGCACCACCTGCCAGCGCTCGTCGGCCGCGTGCGCGGGCGCGGCGATCAGCATGGCCAGCAGCATGATCATGGCCATCGGGATGGACATCGGGATGGCCATCGGCCTGGCCATCGACTCGATCGTCGGCATGATTCTCGGGCCGACTTCGCGCCACGCCGTTCGTGCCTGCACAGACCACTCCCTTGCACGTACACTGCGCGCCACTGTATGCGAACCCGCGCGTGACCGTCGACGAAACCATCAATGCGTGGCTGGCGCCGATCGCCGACTGGTTCGGCGCGGTGATCTTCTACTCGCTGCCCATCGGCGAGGCAAAGCTGCCGCTGATCATGGTGTGGCTGATCATGGGCGGCGTCGTCTGCACGCTCGCGTTCCGCTTCGTGAACCTGCGCGGCTTCCGTCATTCGGCGCGCGTGATCCGCGGCGACTTCTCGAGCCGCGAGCATCCGGGGGAGGCGACGCCGTTCCAGGCATTGTCGACCGCGGTGTCGGGCACCGTGGGCCTGGGGTCCATCGGCGGCGTGGCCGTGGCCGTGACGCTCGGTGGCCCCGGCGCGGCATTCTGGATGGCGGTCGCGGGTTTCCTCGGCATGAGCACCAAGTTCGCCGAGGTGACGCTCGCCGTGAAATACCGGCTGGTGCGCGGCGACGGCACGGTGTCCGGCGGCGCGATGTACTACGTGCCGGTGGCCCTGCAGCGGGTCGGGCTGCCGTGGCTCGGCAAGTTCCTCGCCGGATTCTTCTGTGTCGCGGCGGTGGGCGGCTCGCTCACCATCTTCCAGGTGCAGCAGTCGTACGCGCAGCTGCGGGCCGTGACGGGGTTCGAGCAGGCCTGGGTGTACGGGCTGATCGTCGCGCTGTGGGTCGGCATCGTGCTGTTCGGCGGCGTGCGGCGCATCGTGAAGTGGACCGACAAGCTGTCGCCGTTCATGTGCCTGCTGTACGTGGCGGCATGCCTGGTGGTGCTCGCGGCCAACTACGCGAACCTGCCGGGTGCGCTCGCGACCATCTTCCGCGAGGCGTTCGCGCCGCATGCGGTCGCGGGCGGGGTGGTCGGCGCGTTGATCCAGGGTTTTCGCCGCGCCTCCTTCGCCAACGAGGCGGGCATCGGCTCGGCGCCGATGGCGCACGCCACGGTGCGCACGCGCGAGCCCATGTCGCAGGGCTTCGCGGCGCTGATGGAGCCGTTCCTGGACACCATCGTCATCTGCCTGCTGACGGCGCTGGTGGTGGTGGTGAGCGGCGTGTACCAGACGAGCTCGAGCGAGGGCATCGCGCTGACCTCGGAGGCGTTCGCCACCGTGGTGCCGTGGTTCCCGGTGGTGCTGGCGGTGGTGGCCATCCTGTTCGCGCTGTCGACGGTGCTGTCCTGGGGGTACTACGGCGAGCAGGCCTGGACCTGGCTGTTCAGCGGCGCGCGGCCGAGCCGCATGGCCTACCGGCTGTTCCTGTGCGCGGTGCTGTTCGTGGCGCCGACGCTCGACATCGGGCAGGTGGTGAACATCGTCGACTCGCTGAATTTCTGCATGGCGATCCCCAACCTGATCGCCGTCTATCTACTGCTGCCCGAGCTGCGGGCGGATCTGGCCGACTACTGGCGTCGCGTGGTGAAGCATGAGTCGTAAGAGCTACCTGTGGACCCTGGGCATCGTGTACGCCATCTGGTGGGCGATGATGGCGATTTCGCCGAACGACCGGTCGGACTGGTGGATGGAAAACGTGCTGGTGTTCCTGGCGGTCGCGCTGCTGGTATCCACGTACAAGGCGTTTCCGCTGTCGCGGGTGTCGTATAGCTGCATCTTCGTGTTCCTGGTGCTGCATGCGCTCGGGGCGCATTACACCTATGCGGAGGTGCCGTACCAGCAGTGGTTCCCGTCGCTCGCCGGCGGGCGCAATCATTTCGACCGGCTGGTGCATTTTTCGTACGGGTTGCTGCTCGCGTATCCGATCCGCGAGATGTTCCTGCGCATCGGCAACGTGCGCGGGTTCTGGGGTTACTTCCTGCCGCTGGACCTGACCATGTCCACCTCGATGCTGTACGAGCTCATCGAGTGGGGCGCGGCCGTGACCGTGGGCGGCGACCTGGGCGCCGCCTACCTGGGTACGCAGGGCGACGTCTGGGACGCGCACAAGGACATGGCACTGGCCTCGCTCGGCGCGCTGATCTCGATGTGCATCGCCGCCCTGGTGAACCGCCGCATGCAGCGCGACTTCGCGGCCGAGTGGGCCGAGAGCATCCGCGTCAAGCGCCACCGCCCCATCGGGGAATAATGGGGACATTCCTCGTTTCCTAGCAAACGGGGACAGACCTCGATTTTCGTGGCCGGCCGAAGGGCTTGAGCGACTGCTCGATGCCCAGCGCGCGCGCCTGGTCCTCGACCCACCGGGGCTCACCGAACGGCCGCTGACGATTCACGCAGGTGCGGATCTCCTCGAGCTCGGCTGAGGTCTGCGGCTCGTTGACCAGATGACGCCAATAGCCCGGCAAGGGCACCGGCGATTCGCTGATATCGACCGGTGGATGGCGAGCCGCGCGCCACGCGAGGCTTCCCCAGCGCCAATCCTCCGCGCGCTCCGCCAGCTTCGCGCGCAGCGCGTTCCGCTCGACGTAGCGCATGACCGTGAGCAGGTGATGGTCCTGCTGGATCAGGAAGGCCTTGAACCGGCCCTGCCACAGCCGACCCGTGGTGTCGTACTTCGCGTGATGCCAGCGCACGTGCGTCGTGAACGCCCACTGCATCCAGCGCGCGAGGTCGTCGGCGTGCGTGGGCCGCATCACCAGGTGGAAGTGATTCGGCATGACGCACGCCGCGAGGATCGGCACGTGCACGCGCTGCTGCGCAAGGTGCACGAGCGCCAGGAACTGCTCGTAGTCCGCGGGCGAGTGGAAGATCCGCGCCTTCTTGTTGGCGCGATTCAGGACGTGGTAGCAGTAGTTCGCGACGATGAAGCGCGCCGTCCGTGGCATGCGCGCACGATAGACCGAGGGTGGCCTGCGGTGTGCGCGTGAAACTGCTCCGTATGCCTCGATATGACGGGAATGCGGCTTAGCCCGGCCACGCCGCCCTCAGGCCTGTCCCCGTTTGCTAGGAAACGGAGAATGTCCCCATTACAGCGCCTTGAGGCGCGCCTGGGAGAGTGCGTAGACGCTGCTCGCCTGGATCACGCCCTTGCGGGGCTTCTGCACGTGCGCGTAGTAGTCGCGCGCGGATTCGGCGTCGCCGTAGGCTTCTGCCACCAGGCCGAACCCGTACCAGGCCGAATCGTCCGGCTCGTCGATGCCCACCTGTTCCATCCCCTTCAGCAGCAGGTCGCGCGCCTCGCGTGGTTTGCCGCTGGCGGCGTACACGCACGCCAGCGTGTGGTTGATCGCGAAGCTGCGCCCCTGCGTCTCGTCGTACGCCAGTCGCGCCGCCTCGACCGCCGACTCCGACACCGGCTGCAGCAGCAGCGAGGTCCACGCGAACTGGTTGTAGTCCGAGGCCGTTGCCCGCCCGCTGTCGATCAGCGGCTGCATGATCACCGGGATCTCGCCGAAGGTGCCGCGCGCCTCGGCGCGATGCACCAGCATCTCGCGCGCCACGGAGTCATCCGGCAGCCGCGCCAGCCGCGCGCGCGACGCCGCTTCCACCGCGTCCCACTGCTGCAGCTGGATGCCCGCCCACTGCTGGTAGCGGAACGCCAATGCCGACGTCGGCACCGCGCTCACCAGCCGCGAAGCCACGGACTGCAACTGTGTCCATCGCTCCAGGTCCAGATAGGCCTTGCCGAGCGCCAGATCCAGGCTGAGCCGTTCCGCGGCGCCCAACGAGGCCGCGTCCACCGCCGCCAGCAACGGCAGCGCGCGCTCGCCCAGGTTGCAGTCGGCCAACAACATGGCGGTGGCCAGGCGCGCCCGCGCCAGGTCCGACTCCACCCCGACCGTCCACACCCGCGCGAACGCCGGCCCGTCGAGCGGATCCTCGGTGTTCGCCGGCCGCAGCTCGAGCCGCGCCCAGTCGAGCCAGCGCCGCGCGCCGTCCAGGTCCTGCGCGTCGATGCGCTCCTTCGCCAGCAACGCCAACGGCCCCACGAACGGCGCCACCGTCAGGATGCGGTACGCGCCGTCCTCCTTGATCACGTAGAAAGTCTGCGTGTCGCCGGCCGCGCGCAGCTGCACGCGATAACCCAGCGCGTCATCTCCCTCGACGTTCACGCGCACGTTGCTGAACAACAGGTCCGTGCCCACCTCGAACGGCAGCTCCTGCCGCGTGAGGCCGTTGAGTATCAGGCGCTGCGCACGCTCGAATCCCGCGTCGTCGAGCCCCACGCTGCGGCGGCTCAGCATCTTGCGAAAGCCCGAAGGATCGTGCCCCGGTGCCAGCAGCTCGCCGAAGGAGCGCAACACCACGCCGCGCGGGTCGACGGGCTGGATGCTGCGCGCGTCGATGCGCGAGGTCTTGCGCAGCATCGCGATGCGCTGCGTATTCGCCGCCGTCGTCGTCTGGCCGCGCGTGCTGGCCTCGATGAGATCCGCCGCGGCCTGGTATTCGCGCAGGCGCGTGAGGATGTTGCCGGCGCTGGCCAGCGCCGAGCGCCGGTCGTTCTCGCTGCTGATCAACGCGCGCGAGGCCTCGATGGCCGCCGCGCCACCGCGCTCCGCCGCCAGCGTGGTGACCAGCAACGCGCGTTGCGTGAGGCCCGGTCCCGCCTGCCGCAAGGTCTCGCGCAGCTCGGCGTAGCGATGCGCGTACAGCATCGCGTAGTACAGATTGTTGGCGTAGTCGTCGGACTTGGCCTCGGCGTCGCTCAGCAGTTTGCGGCGCGCCTGGTACGCGGCGATGGCCTCGTCGAGATTCGCCTTGGGCGAATAGCGCACCCCGTCGCCGTCGTGCTCCAGCAGCACGGCGAGGTCCGCGGCGATGTCGGTGTTGGTCGGCGCGAGCTCGCGCGCCTTGCGATACGCGGCGATGGCGCCGGCGCGATCGAAGCCCTGCCCGAAGCGGCGTCCCACCGCGTCGTGCTGCAAGGTCCAGCCGTAGGTCTTCCACGCCAGCGCGAGTCCGGGCTCGAGCCGCGTGGCCGCCAGCGCCTCGTGCTGAGCGCGCGTGCCGAGGCCCGCCTCGAGCAGCGCCGAGGCGCTGCGCACGCGATGCACGGCCTTGCGCGGGTACTTGCGCACCAGCGCCTCGTTCGCCTGCAGCGCGCCCTTGAAGTCGCCGTCCGCGCGCAGCGCCACGCCCACCTGGTCGAAGGAGATGAGCTGCGTCTCCGCGGCATTGAGCTCGCGCAAGGACTTGATCAAGGCCTCGGCCTCGGCCACCGTGTAACGGCCCTTCACCGTGTCGAAACGCCAGGTGGCATGCACCGCGCCGTCCGCCGTCACGTTGAATTCGGACAGCAGCTTCGCAGGCCCCAGGTTCACCACGTTGTTGGCCGGCAGAGTGCGCGGCTGGAATCCGGGCGGCGGCTGGATGCGGTAGTGCCACTCGGTGATGAAAGGATCGAACACCACGTCGGCCGTGCGCGTGCGGCCGGCATCGGTCTGCGGATCCTCGACGCGGGAGTCGAAGTACTCCGGCATGCGCGCGGTGATGTTGGCCACGTTGATGCCCACGGCCGCGGTCTCGAGGTCGGTGAAGCCCACCGGCGCGTCCTTCATCTCGATGCGCATGGAGTACGGCCGGGAGAAGTCCGAGCTCGGCGTGTGCTGGTAGTCGACCAGCTCCTTGGCGCGATACGCATCGCGCATGTACGCCTTGATCTGATCGACGCGTTCCTTGGTGTCGGCGCCCGCGTACCAGGCGCGGTACTCGCCTTCGACTATCCCGAAGGTGTCGGTGGTTTCGACCACGCGCGCCGGCCCGTACTCGGCGAGGAAGAAGTCGCGCGTCTCGACCTGGCGGTTGTCCGCGGAGCGCAGCGCGGGTGTGCGCGTCAGCTCGCGGGTGCCGGCACGCACGATGAGCGCCAGCCGGTCGGCGTCCTGCGCGGGCAGCGTGCCGACGCGTGCGTATTCCGCGGTCGCGTCGATCCACAGGTCCGCGCCGTCGGAGCCCGCGCCCGGCACGAATACGATGGCGTGATCGAACATGCCCAGGCCCGGCAGCTCGGGCGAGATGTCCTGGTCGTCGCCGGCGGAGAGCAGCGCCAGATAGGCGTCGATGCCGGACGCGCGCAGTGCCGCGACCAGCAGCGTCGACTTGTCCTTGCAATCGCCGAAGCGGCGCCGCAGCGTCTCGGAGGGGTATTCGGGGATCAGCCGCGCGGCGCCGAACTCGACGCCGGTGTAGCGCACTTCGCGATGCAGGCGCTCGACGATGCGGGCGATGTAGTTAGAGACGGCGCCACGAGCTGTGTCAGCGCGCGCTGCGCCAGGGCCCGGTGCGCCAGGGCGTGGCGCGGCAACGCCTGTCGCGCCACCGCGCGGCGCAACACCTCGCGCCGGGAGCTTGAGCCCGCCCAGCAGCGGTCTGGCGTCGTCGTTGCGGATGCGGCCCTCGGTCATGCCGCGGTAG
>DASTRL010000031.1:0-10502 GCA_035761265.1 Steroidobacteraceae bacterium | reverse complement strand
TTGTTCGCAGGCAGATTGACGCGCAGCACTGGTGTTTCATTCGCCCCGTCCGGGCGCGTATAGCGCGCCTGGAAGCCGACGTAGGTGCCGGGCGTCAGGTTGTCGATCGAGAAATCGAAGCCGATTCCCTGCGGATCGCATTTCGGGTTTCCGGCCCAGCCTGGCGGCTCGACGGCGCATAGATAGTCGTCCGGGTTCGCGCTGAACTCCACGCCCCTGGCGTGCGTGCTGAGCTGCGCGCGCACGGACTCGAGCGTGGTGCCGCCGGAAAGATTCCTGAGCTTCACCTTCACCAGGAAACCCTTGCGGCCGTCTGCCAGCACGTCGCGGCTCTGCGTGACCTGGTACTCGAGCGTGTCGTAGGCATCCACCGCGTCGGCGAGCCGCGTGACGGTCCACGCCATGGCGGCGAGCAGCAAGCCCGTGGCCACGGAAGTCTGCTTCGCCGAAAACGCGTCGAGAATCTTTCGCACGATGGCCATGTGTCCCTCAGGCGCGCGGGTTGTTAGTCGGTTCGTTTGACCCGCGGTGCGGGCGCAGTATGTGCACTTCCGCGCGGCGATTCCAGCGCCGGCCGCGATCGGCCGGCCTCCATCCGCCAAAACCCGGGGTTCGTCGCATGTCCGGGCAGGGCCGCCGCGACCCCACTACCGTGCGCGTACCGATCAGGGAGGCACCATGAATCATCCGATCCGCCGTTCGATCTTCGCCGCCGCCGGCGCCCTGTGCGTCACGCTGGCGGCGCTCGCTGCATCCGCACAAATCAATCCGGACCAGCCCCTGGACGTCGCTCGCTTCACCGCGGAAGGCAAGATGAAGAAACCGGGCGATCTTGCGAGCTGGGTGTTCCTGGGCGCATCGCTCGGCATGGGCTACAACCCCGGCTCGTTCAACGCCGCGCGGCCCGGGCAATTCCAGGTGGCGATGATGGAGCCCGCGGCCTATCGATACTTCGTCGAGCACGGCAGCTATGCGCCGGGTTCCATGTTCCTTCTGGCCTTCTACGATGCCGACGTGCAGGAGCGCTCGATCAATCAGCACGGTTTCACGCAAGCCGATCTCACCAACTACGAGATCCACCTGATCGATGCGGTCCGCGGCCAGGAGGGCCATGCGTTCTACATGTTCGGCACCACTGACACCGAGGGCACGCCGGTGCCGCCCGGCAATGCCTGCGTGCGCTGCCACGTCGACCATGGCGCGTTCAATGGCACGTTCGCGCAGTTCTATCCCACCCTGCGGCCGATGATCCCGAAGGCGCTGCTCGAGAAGGCGGCCAACGATCACAACATCCGGTAGTGAGGCGTACCATCGCGCCATGAGAGAGCCCTCGCACCCGCTCATGCGCCCGCTGCCACCCGACGTGGCAGCGGGCGAATCGCCGTTCATCCAGTTCTACCAGAAGTACGCGGTGTTCAGCTGGCCCTGGGCCTGGCGCCGCACCGTCCTGTTTGGCGGCATCGGCGCGCTGGCTGGCGTCACCTTCGGCATCTCGCACGGTCTGTTCCTGAAAGACGTCTGGGAGGCGGTCGTGGTGTCGCTCGCGTGCGCATCGGCGAACCTGGTGATCGTCGGCGCGGGGCCGATGATCGCCGCCTTCTTCCGGCATCGCGGCTGGCCGCGCCGACGCGAGCGCGGCCTGATCGTCGCGGCCGTGCTCGCCGGCATCGCATTCGGCGCGGTCGCCGACGATCGGGCTTCGCGCTTTCACGACCAGCGGATGGCCGCGCACGGACACGTACCTGCAAGGCCGAAGATGCAGCCGGCCTCGGACGTACACGCCGTCGTGCGGCGGGCGCTCGACGTGAGCGGCGACCTGTTGATCCTGTTCATCGTCAGCGGTGGCTTCGCATTGCCCGGGTATTTTTCCGAGAAGCGGCGCTGGGCCGAGCACTGGCGGCGCGCGGAGCTGGAAAGGCTCAGCCTGCACAAGAGCGAGAGCGACATGCGGCTCACGCTGCTGCAGGCGCAGGTCGAGCCGCATTTCCTGTTCAACACGCTCGCCTCGGTGCGTTCGCTGGTGGCGTCCGATCCGCAGCGCGCGGCACAGACCATCGACGCCCTCGCCCGCCATCTGCGCGCCACGCTGCCGAAGCTGCGCGTCGAGCCCGGCGCCGCCTCGACGCTCGGCGAGCAATTCGCGATCTGCGCCAGCTACCTCGAGCTCATGAAGCTGCGGCTCGGCGATCGGCTGCAATTCGACCTGCGGCTGCCGGCCGATCTGCGCGAGGCGCCGTTTCCGCCCCTGCTGCTGATCTCGCTGGTCGAGAACGCCATCAAGCACGGCGTCGAGCCCAAGCCCGGCACCACGCAGGTGGTGCTGGCGGCGCGCGAGGTCGAAGGCAAGCTCGAAGTCCTGGTGGAAGACGACGGCGCGGGCCTGAAGCTCGGCATGGGCGAAGGCACCGGGCTCGCCAACATCCGCGCACAGCTCCTGATCCGCTACGGCGCGGCGGCGAGCTTCGAGCTCACGGAACGTGCGTTCGGCGGCGTGCTGGCGCGGCTGGTGATTCCGCGCGAGGCGCCGCGGGCATGACGCGGCCCACCGCCATCATCGCCGAAGACGAGTTGCCGCAGCGGCAGGAGCTGCGTGCGCTGCTCGATGAGCTCTGGCCGGAGCTGCAGGTGGTCGCCGAATGCGGCGACGGGCTCGAGGCGCTGCAGGCGCTCGCGCAGCACCGCCCCGCCGTCGCCTTTCTCGATATCCGCATGCCGGGCGTCAGCGGCCTCGAGGTGGCGCGCGCCGCCGGGCCCCATTGCCAGGTGATTTTCATCACCGCCTACGAGGAGTACGCCTTGCGGGCCTTCGACGAGGGCGCGGTGGACTATCTACAGAAGCCGGTGGCCCGGGAACGGCTGAGCCGCGCCGTGGAGCGCACGCAGTTGCGCATGCACAACGGCGCGCCGGTCGACATGGCGGCATTGCTCGACCTGGTCCAGTCGCGCCTCGCGCCCCGCGGCCGCGGCATCAAGTGGATCACGGCGAGCGTCGGGCACACGATGAAGATGTTCGCCATCGAGGAGGTGCTGTTCTTCCAGGCGCAGGACAAGTACACGCGCGTGGTCACTGCCGAGGGCGAGGGCCACATCCGCACGCCGCTCAAGGACCTGGTGGTGTCGCTGGATCCGGAGGCCTTCTGGCAGGTCCATCGCAGCGTCATCGTGCGCGTCGGCGCGATCCGTGCCGTCGAGAAGGACGAGGACGGCAAGCTGCGGCTCAGCGTCCGCGGACACGGCGAAGTGTTGCCGGTCAGCAGCGCATTCCAGTACCGCTTTCGCGGGATGTAACCGAGAGCGCCTGCCGCGCACCGACGGCCCTACAAGATCGCAATCGGTCGGCCGGGCGAACCCGTGGCGCCCTTGAGCCGCAGCGGCGTGAACACGAACATGAAGCGGTAGGTCTTCTCCTTCCCAAGCGCGGCGAAGTCCATGTTCTCGAGGTTCCAGATGCCGTTCTTCATCGTGACCTCGGTGTGCACGAGCGCCTCGGGGCCGTCGAAGTTCGAGTCCGAGCCGATCATCGAGGGCCTGCGCGCGATGATCCAGTCGATGAGCTCACGGCCCGCGTATGCATGCGGCGCGCTCTCCACCTTCGGATCCGGCCACAGGTGCCACCAGCCGATGTCGAACAGCAGCGCATCGCCGGGCTCGATGTCGCTCTCCTTCAATCCCTGGCGCGCGAGCGCCGCGCGTACGTCGGCCACCTTTATTTCGTAGTCGCCCGGCAAGGTAGCCACACCCTTGAGCGCCGCGAGGTCCAGGTAGATAGCCCGGGTGAGGATGGGCTTCACGTTTTCGACGCCATTGCGCCTGAGGCCGTAGGGACTGCGCATGTCCTCGGCGGTGGCGCCGTTGTAGAACACGAAGGATTCAGTGCCGTCCGCGAACCTCACCCTTTGCCCCACGTGACCGGGACCATCGAACTGCGTGCCCACCTGCCCGATCTCGGACGCCACGAACTCGTCGTTGAACACCACGCCGCGCTCGAGGATGGGGCCGTGCGTCGGAAACGACGGGATGAAGATGTTGTAGCTGCGCTGGCCGTTGAGCGGCATGCCGCGTTCATAGAGGTGACCCAGCTCCACGATGCGGCCGGTCTTCACGAGCGCGGTCGCCTTCAGCACCTTCTCGGGTGTGATCCAGTTCGAGCCGCCCGCCTGGTCATCCGCGCCCCACTGGGCATTGGGCCACCACGGTCCCTTCTCATGCGTCTGCGCAAGAGCCGAAGCACTCGCGGCGCACAGCGTCAGGATTGGCCATAGTCCCGCTTTCATCGTTCCCCCTTGCTGATACCCGCGAAGTCGGACAGCTTGCCGGTCACGAGTCCCGGGTAGTTCGGCTTGAGCCAGGCATCATTGACGATCAGCGTCGCGAGCGCCAGCACGAACGGCCAGGTCGTCAGCATGTCGCAGACGCGCCTCGTTTCAGCTTGCATCTTGCCTCCCGGCGGCAAGCATAGTCCGGTCCATGAGATGATGCCGTCCAATTCGCACCGGGAGTCAGCCATGCGCCGGACACTCATCATCGCCGCGGCCTCGATCGTCTTCATCGCTTCGCTGGCGCGCGCGGAACCGGACCCCAAGCCCGCCTATGACGCGGCGCTCGCCGCCCGGCTGGGCGCCGACGAGCACGGCATGCGTTCGTACGTCATGGTGATCCTGAAGACGGGTCCGACGCCCAGGCCCAAGGGCCCGGAACGCGACGAGATGTTCAAGGGACATTTCGCCAACATCGAGCGGCTCGCCTCGGCAGGCAAGCTGGCGCTCGCCGGACCCTTCGATGGCGTCGACGGCTGGCGGGGCATGTTCATCTTCGCCGTCAAGACCATCGAGGAGGCCAAACAACTGACCGCCACCGACCCGGTCATCGCCAGCGGCGAGATGGTGGCCGAGTACCACCAGTACTACGGATCGGCGGCGTTGATGCAGGTGAACGAGATCCACCACCGGATCATGAAGCCGGGTTCATGAGGTGGGCTTGACTCCGGTGCCCG
The DNA here is from genome assembly GCA_035761265.1 of Steroidobacteraceae bacterium. Classification (GTDB taxonomy): domain Bacteria; phylum Pseudomonadota; class Gammaproteobacteria; order Steroidobacterales; family Steroidobacteraceae; genus CADEED01. The sequence continues at coordinate 5,509 of DASTRL010000031.1, read as the reverse complement.
ATCAGGGGCTCAGCGGCGCTCGCGCTCCATCCAGGCGTCCTCGAGCCGCCGCGCGGAGACCGGCACGCGCGTTTTCAATTGCTGCGCGAACAGCGAGACCCGCAACTCCTCGAGCAACCAGCGGAACTCGTCTTCACCCGGCGCGCGCGCGCCGCGTTCCGCCTTGACGCGCTCGCGATAACGCGACTCGAGCGGCGCGATTTCGGCCATGAGCTGCGCGTCACGTTTCGGATTGAGCGGCAATTTCTCGAGCCTTTGCTCCAGCGCCTGCAGGTAGCGCGGAAATTCCTTCAGGCGCTCCCACGGCGTGGTCAGCAGGTATCCCGAAGGCACGAGCCAGGCGAGTTGCGCGCGGATGTCGGCAGCCGCCGCGGGATTGGCCCTCGCCGCGGCGGATTGAAGCGCGGATTGGATGCGCCCGAGCCTCTCCAGCGCACCCTGCGCACTGCGCGAAATTTCCTGCGCCGGAAGACCGATACCCCCGCGCTGCGAAGCGATGCGCGCATCGAATGCCGCGGCGCTGCGGATCGGCTCGCGCCCGTCGAGGAATACCGTCATCACGAGCCGGTCCATGAGGTCCTCGCGCAGGTCCCGGCCGCTCGCCAGCTCCGGGTTCAGCAGCGGGTGCGGCGTGAGCGCCTTGTACAAAATCTCGCCCTGGACATTGACCGCGAGGTCCCGGCGCACAGGCTTCAGATCGCGCGCCAGCACCAGACGAATCAACCGCGCGACGCCGCGTTCGTGGCTCTGGTGCGCTTCGGGTGGGGTCGCGAACACGCGCAGACCGACGCTCGCGCCTTCATCCACGAGCGCCGGGTAGCCAACCTGCTGCCGTCGCGCCGCGGCCGCTTCCTGCCGCTCGGGAAGATCGCCGAACGCCCAGTTGCGCGCGCCGCTGGTCAATTGCGACTGTTGCGCATAGTCGAGTTGCGCCGCGCCCCCATGCCTCTCGCGCAACTCGGCCAGGCTGCGGGAACGCGCGATCACCCTGTCCGCATCGTCGAGCAGCAGGTAGTTCATGCGCAGGTGTGGTGGCAGCAGATCCTCGCGGAATGCAGCGCGCGGCACCGGCACTCCGGCCGTGCGCAGCAGCGCGTCCGCGAGCTGCGCACGCAGTGAGCCGCGGCCGCGCTCGAGCAATGGCAGCGCCCGCGCCACCGCTTCCGGCACGGGCACGAAGTGCACGCGCAGGTTCTTCGGCAGCGAACGCACCAGCGCCTCCACCTTCTCGTCGAGCAGGCCGGGCACCAGCCATTCGAACGGTTCATCCGGCAACTGGTTCAGCACGTGCAGCGGCACCAGCGCGGACACACCGTCGTCTTCGTGTCCCGGTTCGAATCGGTAACGCAACTGCACCACCAGCGGTCCGGCGGACAGATGGTCCGGAAAGCGCGTCGCATCGAGCTCGGCTTCGCCCGGGGCGATGTCGCGCTCGGTGAGCCACAGCAGTTTCGGTTCATCCGCCTCGGCCTTGCGCCGCCACGCCTCGAACGCCGCGCCGGTCGAGATGCCCTGCGGGATCTTCGCGTCGAAGAATTCGAACAGTTGCTGCTCGTCGCCGAGCAGGTCCACGCGCCGGCCCTTCTGCTGCAGGTATTCCAGTTCCTCGAGCAGTTTCAGGTTGTGCGCGAGGAACGGCGCGCGCGAATCGTATTCCATGAGCACCAGCGCGTGGCGGATGAACATCTCGCGCGCGGCCCTGGGATCTATCTTCTCGTAGGGCACGCTGCGCCCGGATGTCAGCGTGAGGCCGAACAAGGTGGTGCGCTCGTAGATCGCGGCGCGCGCCGCGCGGCGCTCCCAGTGCGGCTCATAGTGTTGCCGTTTCACCAGATGCTCGCCCACCGACTCCACCCAACGCGGATCGATGCGCGCCACGGTGCGCGCGTACACCTTGGTGGTCTGCACCTGTTCGGCGCTCACGATCCACGGCGGTCGCGCCTTGAACTGCCCGGATCCGGGGTGGATGGCGAGCTTCGTGCCGTTGGCGCCCAGGTACTCGCCCTGCTCGCGCCGCTCGGCCACCTGCGACAACAGTCCCGCCAACAGGGCGCGATGGATGGATTCGTAGTTGGCCGGCTGCGCGTTGAGCTTCAAGGCCAGCTCGCCCTTGACCACTTCCATGACCTGGCCGTGCACGTCCTGCCACTCGGTGAGCCGCAGGTAGGAGAGGAAATTTTCCTTGCACCAGCCGCGCAGCTTCGAACGCGAAAGCTGCCCGCGCTGCTCCTGCCAGGCGCGCCACAGCTTGAGCAACGACAGGAAGTCCGACTGCTCGTCGCGCAGCGGCGCGTGCTTCTGGTCGGCCTGGGTCTGCTTGTCGGCCGGCCGGTCGCGCGCATCCGGCACGGACAGCGCGGAGGCGATGACGGCTACTTCCTCGAGTGCGTGCTCCGCGGCGCCGGCCAGCAGCATGCGGCCGAGACGCGGGTCGAGCGGTAGTTTGGAGAGCTTGCGGCCGGTTTCCGTGAGCTCGCCCTCTTCCGACAGCGCGCCGAGCTCGCGCAGGGTGCGCTGGCCGTCGCGCACATAGCGGCCGTCCGGCGGCTCGACGAACGGGAAGGCCTCGATGTCGCCCAGCTTCAGCGCATGCATCTGCAGGATCACGGCCGCCAGGTTGGTGCGCTGGATCTCGGGCTCGGTGAATTCCGGGCGCGACAGATAGTCCTCTTCCGAGTACAGCCGGATCGCGATGCCAGGCCCGACGCGTCCGCAGCGTCCGGCACGCTGGTTCGCCGAGGCGCGCGAGATCTTTTCGATGGGCAGCCGCTGCAGGCGGCTGCGATGGCTGTAGCGGCTGATGCGCGCCACGCCCGTGTCGATCACGGCGCGGATGCCGGGAACGGTCAGCGAGGTCTCGGCGACATTCGTGGCGAGCACCACGCGCCGCCGGCCCGCGGGCTTGAACACCCGCTGCTGCTCATCCTGCCCGAGGCGCGAGTACAGCGGCAGCACCTCGCAATCTTTCGGATGATGCTTGCGCAGCGACTCGGCCGTCTCGCGGATCTCGCGCTCGCCGCTGAGGAACACCAGGATATCGCCGGGATGCTCGCGCCACAGCTCATCGACTGCCCGCAGGATCGCGTCCTGCTCATCGGCCGCGGTCTCGTCGTCCTCCTCGTCGAGCTGCACGGGCCGGTAGCGGATCTCGACCGGATAGCTGCGCCCCGAGACGTTGACGATGGGCGCGTCGTCGAAGTGCTTCGAGAAGCGCTCGGGATCGATGGTCGCGGAGGTGATCACGACTTTCAGGTCCGGCCGCCGCGGCAGGAGCCACTTGAGATAGCCCAGCAGGAAGTCGATGTTGAGCGAACGCTCGTGCGCCTCGTCGACGACGATGGTGTCGTACTGATCGAGGAAGCGATCGCCCTGCGTCTCGGCGAGCAGGATGCCGTCGGTCATGAGCTTGATCAGGCCTTCCGGCCGGCTGTGATCCTGGAAGCGCAGCTTGTAGCCCACGAGCTGTCCCAACGGCGTGCCGAGCTCCTCGGCGATGCGCGCCGCCACCGAGCGCGCGGCGATGCGTCGCGGCTGCGTGTGGCCGATGATCCCCGCGACACCGCGGCCCGCCTCCAGGCAGATCTTGGGGAGCTGCGTGGTTTTTCCCGAACCCGTCTCACCGCAGACGATGACGACAGGGTTCTGCTCGATGGCTTTGCGGATCTCGTCGCGATTCGCCGAGACCGGCAGTTCCTCGGGATAGGAGACCTTGGGCACGCTCGCCGCGCGCCCGGCCCGCGCCGCCGCGGATGCGGCGATCTTCTGCGCGAGCGCGGCCTCGGCCGCGGCGACGTCGTTGCCGCGCAGCTTCTGGTCACGTAAACGATCGCGCTCGCGACGCAGTCGATGCTGGTCGCGGCGCAGGCAGTCGTCGATGGAGTTCATGGGCGGGCCCGGCAGTTTACCGGACCCGAGGCAAGAGCTCCGTCAGCTCTTCCAGGCCTTCCACTCAGCGCGCGATGATTTCAAGCTCCCGCAGCCGTGTCTCGAGCTCGGCCGCGCTTTTCCACGGCAGGATGGGCGAATTGCCGCGTTCATCCGGCGGCGCATCGGGCAGCGAATCGGACCAGCCGCCATGGCCCACCAGCGGCAGCAGGGGCCGCTTGTGCAGCCACGCCAGGCAGACTTCCGAGATCGTGCCGGCCCGCCCGCCGATGACGATGCAGGCATCGCCCGCCAGCGCCATCAGCAGATTTCGCGCATCGCCCATCCCGCAGGGAATCACCACGGTTGCGGGCCAGTCGGCAGGCGGCATGCTGTCGGGCGGAATGATGCTGACGACCAGCCCTCCCGCCTCCATGGCGCGCTCGGCGGCCACACGCGTGGCCGGACTGCCGCAGCCGCTCACCACCGTCACACGATGTCGCGCCAACAGTGCGCCAGCTTCGCCGGCCAGCTCGTACGCGGTGGAGCCCGGCTCGGCGCTGCCGAGGATGCAAACCTGATGACTACGTTTCATGAATCCTCATGAGGATCGTGCGGTCGGCGGTGCGTAGGGGTTGCGGGCGGCGGCTCGCTAGTCGCACAGCAGCTCCGGATCGTTGAACAAGGCGGGGACGAATCTCCCCACTGCAATCCATACGATGGCAATCAGCCCAGCGCATGGAAGAATGACTACGAGGAAGTTGCGAAGCAGCTGTACCGCTCGTTCGGGCAAATGACGCTCAAGCAGTGGAACGAATGCGAACATGACGTTCAGCGCTCCGATCGCCGTCATCGACAGTAGCGCAACCAAGAGCCAATCGGTCTCCATGTATTTGGCGCAGGGAACGAAGCGACCGACGGCTCGGGGCAAAACGAGCACCAATGATGAGGCGGCGAGAATCACCGAAAAATAGATGCGGTTTGCTCGTGGCACCACGGCTCCCCACCATCCCTGCAACTTCTCTGTTGGCTGCAAGCTGGTCACGTGCCACCTGGCAATTGAGCTGAGCGGCTCGCGCCGGCGTTTGAGCTTGACACTTTATCTCTCTCGCGTCCGCTCCGGCGATTTGTCTGGCGCCTGGTCAAGTATGCAATCGATGTTTCCCCAGGATAGGCTTTCAATGTATGCGAATGATTTCCGGAAATCTTCCATCGTCCAATATCTCAATAGCTCCGAATGACAGATATTGTCGTCGGGTATCGCAAACTCCAACACTTCCGGCTGATCGCGACAGCTTTCCTTTGAGCGATCCGGCTGCAATTGAATTGCAACATAAGTCCAGGTTCCGTAGTACCTAGTCGCAGACGGGCGATGTGCGGAGCGTTCCTGTCGCACGATTACATACGGGCTCGTGCACCTGCCAAACGTTACCTCATTGGGTGTGACGTCAAGCATTAGATTCATCTCCGGGGTTGCGCCACTCGACCATGAGCCGACAATCAAATTGCCGGCCGGCGTTGACGCCACGACCGTCACCGAGCCACAACATGCGGCAATAAACCCAAGAATCTGCCGTTGACGCATTTTGCGGTCTAACGGCTGAGTCGAGCGGCGCGCGCGCCAGCAATAGGGAGTAGCACTTTA
>DASTRL010000030.1:0-5713 GCA_035761265.1 Steroidobacteraceae bacterium | reverse complement strand
CAGCCATCCGAGTAGTAGCCCTTCGGCTCCTGCGGGATCAGCTGGCCATTGATGACGAGCTGGTCGTCGCGAACCTCGACGCGGTCACCGGGCAATCCCACCAGGCGCTTGATGAAGTTGACGTTGGGATCCGGTGGATAGCGGAACACCACCACATCGCCGCGCTGCGGCGAGCCGGTATCGATGAACTTCTTGTTGATCACGGGCAGGCGCAGGCCGTAGGCGTACTTGTTCACGACGATGAAGTCGCCATCGAGAAGCGTCGGCATCATCGAATCGGAGGGGATCCGGAACGGCTCGAAGATGAAGGCGCGGACGATCAGCACGATGAAGGCCACCGGGAAGAAGCTGCGCGCGTAGTCCACCGTGCCCGGCTCGGCCAGAGTCACCGGCGGTTTCGCGCTGGCGGCGGCCGCTTCGCGCTTGCGCTGGAAGAACCAGTGGTCCAGTCCCCAGACCACCCCCGTGACCAATGACAGCAGCAACAGCACGAGGCTGAAATCCAGCGTCTCGGCGCGAATCATGCGCACGATGGGCGCGACCACGAATACGGGCAGCACGAAGTACGCGGCGCGCACCAACGGCGGATCCGGCACCTGCGTCGAGCCCGCCCTGATCTGGCGCCGCGGCGCCAGGAACCAGCTGTCGATGGCGAGCCACAGGCCCAGCGGTGCCGAGATCCAGCTGAGCGGCACCGCGATTTCGCCGGCGAGATCGAATACCTCCTTGGTGCCGATCGACACCACCGCGGCGATCAACGTGAACGGCAACAGGCTGCGCGCCAGCCGTGCGTAGGAAGGCCCCGCTGCCGGCTCGCCCTGCGGCGTGCGCGGACGTCTGGGCTCCGCCACCCACTTGTCATAGGCGGAGATCAGCGCCGCCGGGATGGCCAGCCAGCCGAAGATCACGATGAGCACGTGCACGAGTGTTTGCATTATTTTTTCCCGACCTTCAGCACCGCCAGAAACGCCTCCTGCGGGATCTCGACCTGGCCGAGCTGCTTCATGCGTTTCTTGCCTTCTTTCTGTTTTTCGAGCAGCTTGCGCTTGCGCGAAACGTCGCCGCCGTAGCACTTGGCGAGCACGTTCTTGCGCAGCGCCTTCACCGTGGCGCGCGCGATGATATGGCTGCCGATGGCCGCCTGCACGGCCACCTCGAACATCTGCCGCGGGATCAGCTCCTGCATCTTGTCGACCAGCTGGCGTCCACGCTCGTACGCGGAATCCTTGTGCACGATGATCGACAGCGCGTCCACCTTGTCGCCGTTGATGAGGATGTCGAGCTTGACCAGCGGCGCCGGCTGGAAGTGGCTGAATTCGTAGTCGAAGGAAGCATAGCCGCGGCTGGTGGACTTGAGCCGGTCGAAGAAGTCGAGCACCACTTCGGCCAGCGGCAACTCGTATTGCAGCGATACCTGCGTGCCGAGATAGAGCATCTTCTTCTGCACGCCGCGCTTGTCGGCGCACAGCTGCAACACGCCGCCGACGTGATCCGGGGGCACCAGGATGTTGGCGACGATGATGGGTTCGCGCAGTTCCTCGAGCTTGTCGACCGGCGGTAGTTTGGCCGGGTTGTCGACGCTCACCACCGTGCCATCCGTGGTGGTCACCTCGTAGATCACCGTGGGCGCGGAGGTCACGAGCTCGATTTCGTATTCGCGCTCCAGACGTTCCTGCACGATGTCCATGTGCAGCAGTCCGAGGAAGCCCACGCGGAAGCCGAAGCCGAGCGCGCCCGAGACCTCCGGCTCGAAGTGCAGCGCGGAATCGTTGAGGCGCAACTTGCTCAACGCGTCGCGAAACTTGTCGTAGTCGTCGGAAACGATGGGGAACATGCCGGCGAACACGCGCGGCTGCACCTGCTTGAAGCCGGGCAGCGGCTCGGAGGCCAGCTTGTGCTCCTGCGTGATCGTGTCGCCCACCGGCGCACCGTCGATTTCCTTGATGCCCGCGATGATGAAGCCCACGTCGCCGGGACCGAGATCGCGCGCCGGCACGGACTTCGGCGTGAAGCGGCCCAGCTTGTCGACCAGGTGGCTGCGCCCGGTGGACATGACCCGGATCTTTTCGCCGACTTTCAACGTGCCGTTGAAGATGCGCACCAGCGTCACCACGCCGACGTAGTTGTCGAACCACGAATCGACGATCAATGCCTGCAATGGCGCGTCCGGATCGCCCTTCGGGGCGGGAATGCGCTCGATGAGCCGCTCGATGAGCTCCTCGACGCCTTCGCCTGTCTTGCCCGACACCTTGAGCGCGTCCTCGGCCGGGATGCCGATCACGGCCTCGATTTCCTGTATGACGCGCGCGGGGTCGGCCGAGGGAAGGTCGATCTTGTTGATGACCGGAACCACCTCGAGGCCGAGCTCGGTGGCGGTGTAGCAATTCGCCACGCTCTGCGCTTCCACGCCCTGCGTGGCATCGACCACCAGAAGCGCGCCGTCGCAGGCAGCCAGCGAGCGCGAGACTTCATAGGAGAAATCCACGTGCCCGGGCGTGTCGATGAGGTTCAGCTGGTAGCGCTCGCCGTCGCGCTTCGACGTGTAATAAAGAGTGACCGACTGGGCCTTGATGGTGATGCCGCGCTCACGCTCGAGCTCGAGCGAATCCAGCACCTGGTCCTGCATCTCGCGGGCCTCGAGGCCGCCGCATATCTGGATGAACCGGTCTGCCAGCGTGGACTTGCCGTGGTCGACATGGGCGATGATGGAAAAGTTGCGGATGCGCTGCATTCGGACCTGGAGGTGGGCCTGCCGGATCGCCCGGCAAAATCAGCGCGGAAGTATAGCCGCTGAACGTCCGACCAGCCTCAAAAGTTCTTTGGAATTCAGCGTGTAATGGCAAACGACGCTGCCATCGAACAGCAGCACGGGCACTTTGAGCCCGAAGCGCCGCGCCAGCTCCGCGTCGGAATCGACGTCGATGATCTTGACCTCCGGAATGGCCTGCTCGCGCTCGAGCTTCGCGAGCGCCACGAGCATGTCATGACACAGGTCGCACCCCTCCCGGCTCAGGACGACGAGGCCTGTCGGAAGCGCCATCGAGGACTATTTGCGACCGGAGTTCGGCGCGATACCCAGGCCCTGGGCGGGCGGCGACTTGCTCGACATGGCCTTCACCTGGGTGGCGATGAACTGCACGGTGTTCGGTGGGACTTCGCCCACCACCGTGATCTGGTGGCCATCCACCACGGTGGAAAATGCCGAGGAGGAACCGACGCGCGCGGGACCTTCCGCCGGCAGGCGGCTGTCTCCATTGCGCGGTTCGACGAACACCGAGACCGAGGCGATGCCATCGGTGAATACCAGGTGCGTGGCGGGCTCGCTCGATCCGGGCAGCGTCTGCGCCGAGCGTGTCGTCATGCGGAATCCGGGAGGCAGCTTCATCGCATCCCACAGCGCCGGCGTGGAAACGCTGGCGAGCTGGCGATCCGCCCGCAGCCATCGATACGTGGAGGCATCGACCTGGGGCTTGAACATGGAATCCGGAATGCGCTCCGGCAGATCGATGTTCGAGAACACGATTTGCTCGATGACCTCGCCGGATGCGCCGCAAAGCTGCGTCTTCAGCGGCATCGAGGTTTCCTCATCGATCCACAACCGGTAGCCATAGCGATACTCGTCGCGCGGCTGCAGCGCGACCACTCGCGTCTTGCGCCCGAGCAGCCGCTCGCGCTCGCCGCCACGGATCTCGTAGACCTGAGAATCGCTCACCCCCAGCGCCGGCAGCGCGCCGAGCAATGGGCCATCGGGTGCGCGCCGCTCCACCAGAACGGTTTTGCGGTCCGGAAAGTAACAGGTCACCTCGTCGCCCTGCCGGATGAACTCGCGACCCGGTCCATCCAGCGACAGCAGGCGCTCGGAGACGTCCCGGCCGCGCACACGATGGATGATGCGCAGGGTTTCGACGCGGCCGCCGTGATTGTGCGTGAACACGCCGATGTAGTTGCGCGTGGTCAGCGCGTGGTTCATGCGCTCCAGCCACTCCTGCGGCTCGGCGCCCAATGCCACACCCACGGCAAACAGCATCGACAGCGCCGCCAGGCGCGCTCCATGCCTGCGCGAAAGCTGCGATTGCAGGCGCCGCAGATCAGTGCGCATCGCTGCGGATCTCCGGATCGGCCTGCGGATCGTCGGCGGGCATCGTGCCGTCGGCGGTTCCATCGCTTGCCACGAGCCCGAGCAACGCGAGGCGGCGCGACAAGGGCCCGGAGTATTCACTGTGGGCCACGACGTAGTTAGCCAGCCGCGCGGGCGGCGCGACACTGTGCTGTCCGCTCGGAACCGGCGTGGTATAGCGGAATGGCTCGCCATTGCCCGAGGGCCTGTTCTCGGCCGGGGCCGGCTGATTCACGGTGACCGTGCTGCTCACCGGCTCGGGCGTGAGCGTGGCCGCTTCGGGAAGCGGCGCAGACGCCAGCAGGATTTCCGGCGACTCCTGGCCTCGCAACCACAGGATGGACATGGCCGCGACACCGGCGGCGATACCGGCGCCGAACACCGGGCGGGCAACGCGCAGCCAGCGATCGGAAGCTGCCGCGGGACGCGCCGGCTGAGTGGCGGCGGCCCGAGACGGACCCGAATCGACCGCCGCGACGTCTCCATACGAGACTTCCAGCGCAATCTGCGCCTGGACGCGGCGCGCAACCCGATCGTGCAGCTTGACGCCGCGCTCTGCACGCAATGCCGCACCCATCAATGCGTACCGCGACCACTGCGCGCGCAGCGCCTCGTCGCGCGACAGCCGCCGCGCGAGCAATTCGCATTCCGCGGCCGACAATTCGCCGTCGAACATCGCCGAGAGCTGTGAGTCTCTCTCGCCTTGTTGAGCACCTTTGTCGTTTGGGGGGCGCTCGTCGTTCATATCATTTCCTCGGTGCGGCCCAGGCCGCCTTCAAAAACTTCGCGCAACCGTTTGTCGATGGCTTCGCGGGCGCGGAAGATCCGCGAACGGACCGTTCCCACGGGACACTCCATGGCTGCCGCAATCTCCTCGTAACTCAAGCCGTCGAGTTCGCGCAGCACGATGGCCGTCTTGAGTTCCTCTGGCAATCCTTCGATCGCAGAGTTCACGATGCCGCGAATTTCTTCGGTGAGGGCCATGCCCTCGGGCGTGTCGGGATCCTGGAGCTTGGTTTGCACGCTGTGCGATTCCTCGGGGTCGGTCAGGTCCAGGTCGTAGGCGATGGGACTGCGGTCTCGCGATGCGAGACTGTTCTTGGCGGTGTTGATGGCGATGCGATACATCCACGTATAAAAGGCGCTGTCTCCGCGGAACTGAGGCAATGCCCGATAAGCCTTGATGAATGCTTCCTGTGCAATGTCTTCTGCTTCCGCCGGGTTGCGCACGTAGCGCAATACCAGCTTCACCACCTTGTGCTGGTACTTGCGCACCAGCAGATCGAACGCGCTCTTGTCGCCGCGCTGTACGCGCTTGACGAGCACCAGGTCACTCTCTTCCGCCGTCACCGGAGCCCCCCGGCATGCGGCAAGCTGAATAGACCCTGAACGGCACCGAAAGTTTCCCCCCGGACCGTGGCTAATCGAATGATTTTCAATGGCGCGTGACGCACTTCAAACCTTGGGAATGGATGGTATCAGCTTGCCGGTTTCACCCGCCGCAGCCTGCGGCAAAGCCGGCGGAATCCCCTCTGATCCTGCGCACCGGCATCGATGCACACGCAGTATGTTCGGTCGCAAGCCCGAAGCCACAAG
>DASTRL010000029.1:0-16008 GCA_035761265.1 Steroidobacteraceae bacterium | reverse complement strand
GGCGTTCTTCGGCAGCGAAGAGCGCATCCGGCGGCTGTCGCTCATCGACGAATCCGGCGAACGCTACGTGCGCATGGCGCACCTGGCGAGCGTCGGCAGCCACGCCATCAACGGCGTGGCCGCGCTGCATTCGGAGCTCTTGAAGAGCGATGTGCTGCGCGACTTCGCCGAGCTGTGGCCGGAGAAATTCTCCAACAAGACCAACGGCGTGACGCCGCGCCGCTGGATGGTGCTGTCGAATCCACGGCTGTCGGAGTGCATCTCGCAGCGCATCGGCGATGAGTGGATCCGCGATCTCGGCCAATTGCGCAAGCTCGAGACGCTGGCGGATGACGCGGATTTCCGCGCCGAGTGGCGCGCCATCAAGCACGCCAACAAGACCACGCTCGCGGCGTACATCCAGGAGCGCACCGGGGTGGTCGTGGATCCGTCGGCGATGTTCGACGTGCAGGTGAAGCGCATCCACGAGTACAAGCGCCAGCACCTCAACATCCTGCACGTGATCGGCCTGTATCACCGCTTGAAGACGGACCCGAAATTCACGATGCATCCGCGCGTGTTCATCTTCGGCGGCAAGGCGGCGCCGGGTTACACGCAGGCGAAACTGATCATCCGCCTGATCACCGCGGCGGCGGAGATCATCAATCGCGACCCGGGCGTGCGCGATCTCATCAAGGTCGTGTTCCTGCCCAACTTCAACGTCACGAATGGACAGCGCATCTACCCGGCCGCGGATCTCTCCGAGCAGATCTCCACGGCCGGCAAGGAAGCCTCGGGCACCGGCAACATGAAGTTCCAGATGAACGGTGCGCTCACCATCGGCACGGTGGACGGCGCCAACATCGAGATCTGCGAGGAAGTGGGCTACGAGAACTTCTTCCTGTTCGGGCTCGAGGCGCACGAGATCGCGGCCATGCGCCCCATGGGCTATCGCCCGCGCGAGTGCCTGGCGGAGAACGAGGAGCTGCAGGCGGTGATATCCCTGATTCACGAAGGCTTTTTCTCGCGCGGCAACAGCACGCAGTTCCAGCCGCTGATCGACAACCTGATCTGGCACGATCCGTACTACGTGATCGCGGATTACCAGTCCTACGCCGACTGCCAGATGCACGTCGACCAGACGTACCGCGACCAGGAGGATTGGACGCGCATGTCGATCCTCAACTGCGCGCGCTCGGGCAAGTTCTCCTCGGATCGCACCATCCGCGAATACTGCGCGGACATCTGGCACGCGCGGCCGGTGCACGTGCAGCTCATGTCGCAGGACGAAGTGAAGGCGGGCTTGCTCTAGTAACGGACTTTGCTTCGAGCCGCGTCCCCGCCAGAATGATCAGGCCTGACACGAGGAGAAGGGGATGTCGAAAGGCATAGGTCGAGCAGTTCTGTGGGCCTGTGCGGCCCTGGCCGCCGTGGCGCACGCGAACGATTCGGGCGCTCCGGATCCGCAGGCAGCCGCCCTGGTGAAGGAGCTGGGGCTTGCCGAGGGCGCGAAGCCCCTGCGCGAGCTGCCGGGCTGGAAGGCGCCGAAGAAGATCGTGCTGACCCCGCTCGGGTCGCTGGATGCGCTCAAGGCCATCGCGCCGGGCGTCGACTTCGTCGTGGTCAACTCCCTCGAAGATATGGTTGCGCACGCGGCCGACGCAGACGCCATCGCGAGCGGCGACAACCTCGTGTGCAACGAGCGCGTGCTCGCGGCCGCCAAGCAGCTGCGCTGGGTCGCGGTGTATTCGGCCGGCGTCGAGGAGTGCCTCGGGAAGAAGGCGCTCGAGCGGCCGGGCATCGTGGTCACCAACATGCGCGCCGTCGCGGGGCCGGTGATGGCCGAGCACAGCCTGGCGCTGATGCTCGCGCTGTCGCGCTCGCTGCAGGTGTCCATCGGACGCCAGGCGCGTGGCGAGGGCTGGGGCGGCGGCTTCGCCGGTTCCCAGCCGCAGGCGCTCAAGGGCAAGACGCTGCTGGTCGTCGGGCTCGGCGGCATCGGCCTGGAAGTGGCCGAGCGTGCGCATGCGCTCGGCATGAACGTCATCGCGACGCGCGCCAGCTCGCGCGAAGGGCCCGCCTACGTCAGCAAGGTGGGCCTGCCCGATGAGCTGCCCGCGATGATCGGCGAAGCGGACGTGGTCGTCTCGGCCCTGCCGCTGGTGCCGGCCACCACACATCTGTTCGACGCCAGGATGTTTGCGCGCATGAAGAAGAACGCCTTCTTCATCAACGTGGGGCGCGGCGGCAGCGTGGTCACGAACGACCTGGTCGCGGCGCTCAATGCGGGCACGATCGCCGGGGCCGGCCTGGACGTCACCGATCCCGAGCCGCTGCCGAAGGATCATCCGCTCTGGAAGGCGAAGAACATCATCATCACGCCGCACATGTCGGCGCAGTCGGATCTCGGCCAGAGCGCGCGCGCCTTGATCTTCCGCGAGCAGCTACGCCGTTTCGTCGCCGGCGACAAGCTGCTCGCGGTGGTGGACTTCGGGAAGGGCTATTGAGGGTTGCGGGCGGTCTCTATCTACCACCCGCATACGCCTTCGTCAGGCGATAAAGGAACTCGCGGCCTTCCATCAGGGATTGCACGCGGATGCGCTCGTTGAGGCCGTGCGCGTTCGTGGTCGCGCCGTCGCCGAACATGCCGGAGACTCCGTAGGTCGGAATGCCCACGGGCGTGAGGAAGCGTCCATCGGTGGCGCCGGCGGTGACCGTGGGCAGCACGGCAACGCCCGGAAACATATCGCGGCTCAGCTTCTCGATGGGCCCCATGACCTCGGGCGAAAGCGGTGGCGGTGCGCCGCGCTTCTCCGGCGGCGCCTGGAATTCGATCCTGACGCCCGGATCCGCGACCGCGGCGATCAGCTCCTGGCGGATCTCCTCCTGGTCGTGCCCGGGGAAGATGCGGCAATTGACGTTGGCGGTGGCGCGCTGGGGCAGGGCATTCGGCGCGTGGCCTCCTTCGATCTGCGTGGCCACGCAGTTGGTGCGCAGGATGGCATTCGACGAGGGGTCCTGCTTCAGCCGCTCGATGGCCGCGGCATCGCCCTTGGCGGCGGCGATCATGTCCGCGCCGCGCGCGCCGCCTTCGATGGCGCCGAACTTCTCGAAGTAACCGCGCGTGGTGTCGTTGAACTCCACCTTGAACTGGTGCGCTTCGATCTTCTCGAGCGCGTGCGCGAGTTGATAGATGGCATTGTCGGGCGTGGGGCGCGAGGAGTGTCCGCCCTGGTTGGCCGTCGACAGCGTGAAGTCCTGGTAGATCTTCTCGCCCGCGAGCACCGAGACATAACGATATTCGCCGGTGGCCTGGTCGTAGCGGCCGCCGCCGCCTTCGTTGAGCGCGAAGCCCGCATCGATGAGGTCGCGGTGGTTCGCGACCAGGAAGCTCACGCCGTTGAATACGTTCGGCGTCTCCTCGCCGCAGGTGAGCGCCAGCCTGATGGTGCGCTTCGGCCGGTACTTCTCCTTCTTGAAGCGGATCATCTGGTCGGCGAACACCGCGGCCATGGCCTTGTCATCCGCGGAGCCGCGCGCGTAGAAAAATCCGCCCTCCTCGACGAGCTTGAACGGATCGCGCTGCCAGTCTTCGCGCCGCGCTTCGACCACGTCGATGTGCGCCAGCAGCAGCAGCGGCTCGAGCCTGGAGTCGCTGCCCGGCAAAACCGCGACGAGGTTGCCCTGCCGGGGCCATTCGGGCGGCACGATGAGCTGTGCGTCGCTCGCCGGGTAACCGGCGGCAAGCAGGTGCACGCGCATCGCGTTCGCCGCGTCGGTGCACGAGCCCGCGGACAGCGTGGTGTCGATCTCGACCAGCTGCTGGTAGAGCCTGCGGAACTGCGTCTCGCCGGCCCGCGCCTGCTTGGAGGCGGCGGTCTGGCGGCTGGCGGTGATGCCGGCAGCCTGCGCATCGGCGAGCAGCAGCAGTGCGAGCGTGAAGGCAATGGTTCTCATAGGCTGGTCAATACCTCTTGTTTCTCCACCTTGGACGGATCGAGCTCGATGCCGAAGCCGGGCTTCTCGGACAGGTTGACGAGTCCGTTGCGGGTCAGCGGCGGATCCTTGATGAAATGCAGCTTCTCCGGCACGTGATTGATGAGGTACTCGCCGAATGGGCAGACGCTCGGCGACTGGCTCGCGACGATGGCGAGCGCCGCGTGCACGTTGTGGCAATGCGGGAGTAGTTTGACGCCGTGGACCGAGGCGAGGTGCGCCACCTTCAAGGTCTCGCTGACGCCGCCACACCACTCGGGGTCCGCCTGGATGAACTGCAGCGCGTCGGTCTTGAAGAACTGTTCCGCCTCCCAGCGCCCGTACAGGTGCTCGCCGGTGGCGATGGGCACGCTGGTGGACCTGCTGAGCCTGATGAAGCTTTCCAGATCCGACATCGGCACGGCTTCCTCCAGCCAGTACGGCCGGTACTGCTCCACCTTGCGGCACCATTCGAGCGCGTATTGCAGATCCCAGCCCTGGTAGGCGTCGAACATGATCTGCACGTCGTCGCCGACCGCTTCGCGCAGGGATTTCGCGAGCTGCACGTTGAGGTCCATGCCGCGCGCGCCGTCGCCGGGGCCATAGCCGAGGAACCATTTCTGGCGGATGAAGCCATCCCTGGCGAGTTGCGCGGCGCGCTTCGCCGCGAGCGGAGGATCGATCGAGAATCCCAGGCAACTGCCGTACACGGGCACCGGGTATTGCGTGGGTCCACCCAGCAGGCGGAACACCGGGACTTCGAACACCCGCCCGCGCAGATCCCACAGTGCGTTGTCGATGTAGCTGATGGCCATCATGTAGTGGCTGGCGCGCGAATGGCGGTTCGAGCGGTACATCTGGTCCCAGATGCGCTCGACCGCGAGTGCGTGCTGCCCGATGACGAGCGGACGCAGGTTGCCCAACAGCACCGGCAACGCCTCGCGGTCCAGGGCGCCGTACAGGCCTTCCGCGCCGCCCCTGGTGCGGATACGAAGGTAGTAGTGAGTCAGCGGCCGGCGCTCTTCCGGCGTGCCGGTGGCCGGATCCTTGAAGGGCTTGGGGCGACGTTCCTCGTACAGGTGCAAAGGATTCACCTGGTACTGGCGGTTGAGTCCCGGCACCAGCGAGTGCGTGCCGGAAAGCTTCAGCACTTCGACTTCGCTGATCAGCAGCGCATCGTCGTTGGCCGCGGCCGCGAAGGCCTCGCGCGTGAAGGCCGGCAGGCAGGCGAGCGCGGCGCCCGTGCCCAGGTGTTGCAGGAATTCTCGACGTTGCATGCGCGTCCCCCGGGAGTAGACGCGCGAGCTTATCGTGCCGCGAGATCTTTGTAGAAGAACACCGTGCTGCAGAAAGGGCCGTCCGGCATCAGCGCGAATCTGGGCACGGCGCCGACGCGCGTCCAGCCGCCGCGCTCGTACAAGCGCTCCGCTTCGACGCTGGCGGTGTCCAGCACCAGCAACGTACGGCCTGCATCGTGCGCGACGCGCTCGGCTGCCGCGAGCACGAGAGCGCCCACACCGTGGCGGCGCGCGCGACGGTGCACCAGCATCTTGGAAATGTCCGCGCGGTGCGGCTGGTTTTCCGGCGTCGCCCAGATGGCCTGCGCCGTGCCGAGGATCTCGCCGCGCGCGCCTTCGGCAATCACCAGCGCGCGTTCGCCGCGCGCCAGGCTTTGATCGACGCCGCGCCAGTAGGCTTCGGCCTTGGCCGCGGTCATCGGCCACATGAAATTCACCGAGGCGCCACCCTCGACACAGTCGATGAGGACTTCGCACAAACCGGCGAACTCGCGCTCGCCGATGCGCTCCAGCCGGCGGACGATTGGCACGCTCATGAGGCCACCCGCGAGCTGCCTACTTCGCCGCGCGTTCCTCGGCGAGGCGCGTGGCGAGGCGCTCGCGCGCACCCGCCGCGTACGCCTTGCATGCGCCGGTGTCCAGCAGTGCATTCACGCGCGGATTTTCCTTCCAGCGCGCGAGCTTCGCGTCGAGATCCACGAACGCCGGGTGCGCGGCGAGCAGGATGTCGCAGGGCAGGTTGGCGACCTCGTCGATCGAACGCTCGAAGACTTCGACGCGACTCGCGTGCTGTGCATCGCCGCTGAAGCGGAAGCCGGGCGCCGAAACGGAATTCAGGCTGTCCGCATACACGATGTGCAGGCAGGCCTTGTTCTGCGCCTGGCTCTCGCACTCGAGCCAGCTCCAGGTGGTGCCGCCCGGCGTGTGCCCGGGCGTGAAATGCGCCGTGACGGCGAGATCCCCGACACGCAAGGTTTCGCCGTCGGCGATGGCGCGCACCGCGCGCACCGCTGGGAAGTCGTTCGCCTGCGCCCCGAAACCGAATTGCGGATCGTCTTCCATGGGCCCGCCGCGCTCGAGCGCGAGCTTGCTCGCGGGGCTGGCGGCCACCTGCGCATGACTCACCCGCGCCAGCGCGGCGATGCCGCCGGCATGGTCGTAGTGCGTGTGCGAGTTGAGGATGAGCTTGACGTCGGCGAGTTTGAACCCCGCCGCTTCGATGTTCCTGGCGATCAGCGGCGCGGATTGCGGCAGGCCGCCGTCGATGAGGATGTGTCCCTTCGGCGAGGTGATGAGGATGGAGCCGAGGCCGCCGGTGCCGACGAACCAGGTGCTGCCGTACACGTGGAAGGGTGCGCGCGGCTGATTCCATTCGACACAGGGGTCGCACACATGGGGCGGGTCGGCGACCAGTTCCGCGGCGAACGGCACCGCGCCGGGCAGCAGGAGGATGACGGCAAGCAGGAGACGGCGGTTGTTCTTGTTCATGCCCGCACTCTGGTGGAAGGGCAGGCCGGGGTCAATCGTCAGGCGACGCGCACGTGGGCCGCGCTCGCACCGGGTTCGAGCGGCAGCCCCACATAGTTCTCGGCCATGCTGGTCTGCGCCACCTTCGATTCGAACAGGTATTCGAGCTCGGTTTCCTGCATCCGCCGCGCGAAGCCGTCGCCGGGGAACGAATGCAGCAGGCGCGTCATCCACCACGAGAATCTCTCGGCACGCCAGATGCGCCGCAGGCAGCGGACCGAGTATTCATCGAGCGGCCGCTCGCTCCGCTCCCGATAGAAGTCGCGCAGGGCTTCGTGCAGGTAGAAGACATCGCTGGCCGCGAGATTGAGTCCCTTGGCGCCCGTGGGCGGCACGATGTGCGCGGCGTCGCCCGCCAGCAGCAGCCGGCCGAAGCGCAGCGGTTCCACCACGAAGCTGCGCAGCGGCGCGATGCTCTTCTCGATGGACGGCGCGGGCACCACGCGCGCGGCGATTTCCTCGCCGATGCGCCGGCGGAATTCCTCCCAGAACCGCGCGTCGCTCCAGTCCTCGACGCGATCCTCGAGCGAACACTGCACGTAGCAGCGCACGCGCGTCGGCGAACGCAGGCTGGCGAGTGCGAAGCCGCGCTCGGAGTTGGCGTAGATCAGCTCCGACCAGGGCGGCGGCACGTCCGCCAGCACGCCCAACCATCCGAACGGGTAGACGCGCTCGTAGATGGACAGCCGCTCGTCCGGGATACTGCGCCGGCAGGTGCCGTGAAAGCCGTCGCAACCGGCGATGAAGTCGCAGGCGATCTCGTGGATTTCGCCCCGCTGGCGATAACTGACGCGCGGTGTGGCGCCGTTCCATTCCAGCGGCATCACCTCTTCAGCCTCGTAGATGCTGGTGGCTCCGCTCGCGCGGCGCGCTTCCATCAGGTCGCGCGTGATCTCGGTCTGGCCGTAGACCGTGACGCTCTTGCCGACCAGTTCCTGCAGCGCGATGCGATTCCGCCGGCCGCGGAAGCCGATTTCCACCCCCTGGTGCTGCAAGCCTTCGGCATGCACCCGTGCGGCGACACCGGCGCGCTCGAGGATCTCGACGGTTCCCTGCTCGAGCACGCCCGCGCGAATGCGGCCGAGCACGTACTCGCCGCTGCGCCGTTCGAGGATGACATTGTCGATCCCCTCCCGGTGCAGCAGCTGTCCCAACAACAATCCGGCGGGTCCCGCGCCGACGATGACGACCTGGGTGCGCGTCGCCCTAGAAGTCATACTGGAAATTCAGGAACCATTCGCGGGGACGTGCGTAGGCGATCTCCGCGTAGCCGCTGCCGGTGCTCAGCGAGGAATTCCCCGCGATGGGGTAGGTCTCGTCGGTGGCATTGTTGACGCCGGCGATCACGCGCCACTTCGATTCATTGCCGCGGAACTGCAGCGATGCGTTCACGGTCGTGACGTCCTCGTCCTGCGCGATCTCCGGCGTGTTGGTGGCGTCGAAGAAGGTCTTCGACTGGTAGCTCACGTCCACGCGCGGCTCGATTTCGAGATTGGCCGCGTGTGCGGTGTAGGCGAGCCCGACATGTCCCGTCCACTCCGGCGCGAACGGCAGCGCGTTGCCTACCACGAGGCCCGGCGGCAGCACGGCGAAAGGAATGTTGCTGAGATCATCGATGGTGGCATCCAGGTAGCCGAGGCTGCCCTCGATGCGCAGATCGCCGATCGGCGCCCAGGTCAGCTCCGCCTCGGCGCCATCGATGCTGGTCTTGCCGGCGTTGGTGATGAACGGCGCGACGCCGTTCGGCGCCGGTCCGCGATACGTGAGCTGCATGTCCTTGTAGTCCGAGGAGAACACGGCGAGATTGAGACGGACGGTGCGGTTGGCGAGCTCGAGCTTGGTGCCGAGCTCGATGGTCTGCGCCTCCTCGGGATCGAACTCGTGCAGCGCCGCCTGCTGACTGGCCGTCAGGACCGAGTTGAAGTGGCTGTTCCAGCCGCCGCCCTTGAAGCCCTCCGAGTAGCTCAGGTACGTCATGGCCGCGTCGCTCCACTTGAATTGCAGCGAGGCCGAAGGCGTGAACGAGCTGAATGTGTCGCGATACCACTGCACGGGCACCTGCTTGATGTTGGGCGTGGCGTAGTCGAACTGGTCCGGGTACGCGCCCTTCTTGTCCTCGGTGTAGCGACCGCCGACCGTGGCCGAGAACCTGCGGGTGAAGTTGTAGGTCCACTGCGTGAAGGCGGCCCAGCTCTGGTTGTCGACGTCGTTGTTGTCGCTGTCGTGCTGGATGCCGGGGGGTGGCGGATTGAGATCGACCGTGGCGATGTCGTGCGAGGTCTGTTCGAAGTAGTACAGGCCGACGACGCCCACCAGCGGATCGGTCTTGTACGTGAACTGAAGTTCCTGGCTGAGCTGATCGCCGTTGACGTCGTAGACGGTGTTGAGGATGGTGAGCGGCGTGTTGTCCGCGTCGCGCGCGCCCCTCCAGTCGATCTCGCGATACGAGGTGATGGACTTGAGCTCGACGGAATCGCTGAACGTGAACGCCATGTTCAGCGACGTGCCCCAGTTCTTCAGCCAGCTGACCAGCGGCAGGTTGCCATTGTTGCGGAACGGACCCGCGCCCTGCAGGTCGTTCGCGCAGCGCGGATCGTCGATCATGGGAACCGGACCCGAGGTCGGGAAGACCACGCCCGGACAGCCGGCGTCCTGGCTCGCGACCCGCGGAAACGTCGCGGCCTCGTTGATGGCGGCGAACACGAGCGGACTGCCGTTCTCATCGGCCTTGGTGTAGTCCGCGGCGAGGCGAATCCTGATCCTGTCGCTCGGCGTGAACAGCCACTTCATCGTGCCGGTGAAGGTGTTGGTGTCGCCGAGGTCCGTGCCGTCGGGGCGGGTGACGTAGCCGTCCTGCTTGCGAATCCCGAAGGCGAAGCGCGCCTTCACCGCATTGGAGAGCGGCGCGTCGAGCGCGACGAATCCATCGATCAGGTTGTCGGCGCCGAGACCGGCGCGCACCGTGCCGCCGAATTCGTCGCCCGGATCCTTGGTGGTGATCAGGATGGCGCCGCCGATGGTGTTGCGGCCGAAGAGCGTGCCTTGCGGGCCGCGCAGCACCTGGATGGAGTCGATGTCGCGCAGCGTCATCGTGCCGCCGACGGCCGAGCCCATGTACACATCGTCGATGTAGAGGCCCACGCCCGGATCGACCGTGGAGGTCGGGTCGGTCTGGCCGATGCCGCGGATGAAGACCTGCGAGGAATGATTGTTGCCGGCCAGCGCCGCGTTGTCGCCGAACTGCAGGTTGGGCACCACCTGGTCGAGGACGTTGGTGTTGAAGATCTGCCGGTTCTCGAGGTCGCTGCCGGTCAGGGCGGTAATGGCGATCGGCGTTTCCTGCAGGTTCTCCGCGACCTTGCGCGCCGTGACGGTGATCTCCTCGAGGCTCTGCGAACCGGTGACCTGCGCCCATGCGCCGCCGCAAAGCGCCGTCGCGCAGATGATGGCGAGCGCACGGCGAATCGCCGTGACCGACGAATGCTTTCTCATGTTTCCCCCCGGATTTTCGTCCATGACTGAGCGATGCCGGCCTTCCGCGGAGCCGCATCGACGCGAAACTTAGGCGCGTGGATGCGTGCAGGCAATTGCGAAGATTTGATATCGGATATTCGTCCGGGTAATAGTGTCCGCATGCCACGTGGCTTCGATCTCAACCTGCTGCCCGTGCTGGTCGCCATCCACGAACACGGCAGCGTGACCGCTGCGGCGCAGTATCTCGGGATCAGCCAGCCGGCCGTGAGCAGCGCGCTGCTGAAGTTGCGGCAGCAGTACGGTGATCCGCTGTTCCATCGCGCGGGCCACGGCATGAAGGCGACGGCGCGCATGCGCGCGCTGATCCAGCCCTTGCGCGAGGCGCTCGCGAGCATGGACGGCACTTTCACCGCGGAGCCGGCGTTCAATGCCAGAACGACGCAGCGCACGTTCACGTTCGCGATGAGCGACCTCGGCGAGATGGTGTTCATGCCGAAGATCCTCAAGCGCATCCGCCGGCTGGCGCCGCGCGCGTCGGTGCGTTCGGTTGCGGCTACCGTGCCGCAGATCGCGCGTGGACTGGAAACGGGCGAGATCGACCTGGCGGTGGGCTACTTCCCCGATCTGCGCGAGAAGTCATTCCTCGAGAAGCACCTGTTCTTTCACCACTTCGTCTGCCTGCTGCGCGCCGATCATCCGATCACGGCCGCGACGCTGACGATGCCGCAGTTCCTGGCTCTCGAGCACGCGGTGGTCTACGGCGCGGGTCGTACCTACGAGATCTTCGAGCGCTACCTGCGCGCCAAGAAGATCCACCGGCGCGTGGTGCTGGAGACGCCGCACTTCCTCAGCATTCCAGCGATCATTTCACGCTCGGACCTGGTGGTCACCGTGCCGCACGCGGTCGGCATGTTCGTGAAGGACGTGCACATGAACATCCGCATCGCGCAGCCGCCGGTGCGCGTGCCGAGGATCGACCTCAAGCTGCACTGGCACCGCAATTTCCAGCGCGACCCGAAGAACAAGTGGCTGCGGGAGCTGGTCGCCGGTTTGTTCACCGACGAGTCCGACGAGTGGCGGTGAAAGGGGGACAGTCCCTCTTTCCAGGAAAGGGGGACTGTCCCTCTTTGCCAGGAAACCGGGACTGTCCCCCTTTTACAGCAACGACTTCTCGAGCTTGTCGAGCGTGCGCATGGCGGGCAGCACCTGCTGGATGCTGGCGTTCGGTTCGCGCTTTTCCCTGATGGCCGCGAAGAATTCGCGGTCCTGCAGCTCGATGCCGTTCATGGACACATCGACTTTCGACACGTCGATCTTGTTGTCCTTGCCATCCACGAGATCGTCGTAGCGCGCGATGTAGGTGCCGTTGTCGCAGATGTAGCGAAAGAATGTCCCGAGCGGCCCGTCGTTGTTGAACGACAGTGACAGCGTGCAGATCGCGCCGCCCGGCACCTTCATCTGGACGCTCATGTCCATGGCGATCTTGAGCTGCGGATGTATCGGCCCCTGGATGGCACGCGCGACGCTTGCGGTCTCCCCGGTCTGATACTGGAACAGATCCACCGTGTGGCAGGCATGATGCCAGAGCAGGTGATCGGTCCAGCTGCGCGGCTTGCCGAGGGCGTTCATGTTCGTGCGTCGGAAGAAATAAGTCTGCACGTCCATCTGCTGGATCCTGAGCTCGCCGGCGAGGATGCGCTTGCGAATCCATTGGTGCGAGGGATTGAAGCGGCGCGTGTGGCCGCCCATGCAGATGAGGCCGGTTTCCTTTTGCGCGCGCGCGAGCTCTTCGGCGTCCGCCAGATTGTCGGCCACCGGGATTTCCACCTGCACGTGCTTGCCGGCCCGCATGCACTGGATGCCTTGCCGCGCGTGCATCTGCGTGGGCGTCGCCAGGATCGCGGCCTCGATTCCGGGTTGCGCCAGGCATTCGCCGAGATCGGTGGACCAGTGCCGGATGCCGTACTTCTGTGCGACCTCGCGCGTGGAATCCGGACTGCCACCCGCCAGCGTCGCGATCTCGATGCCGGGAATGTTGCGGATGGCCTCGATGTGCTTGATACCGAACGCGCCTTGACCGGCGATGCAGATTTTCACGCGCGACTCCTCACAGTGACTCCATGCACAAGAGGCCCGACGCCGTGTTCGACGTAGGCACATGGTAGAACCGGTACGCCTCGCGCACCTTGTCGCCGAGCGCGCCGCGCATCGCCAGCCACATGACCATCTCGATGCCCTCGGAGCCCGATTCGCGCATGTACTGCGTGTGCGAAATCTGCGTGAGCTTGCGTGGGTCGTGCACCATGCCGTCCAGGAACATCTGGTCGAACTCGCGGTTCACGAAGCCGGCGCGTTCTCCCTGCAGCTGGTGCGACATGCCGCCGGTGCCGTAGACCACCACGCGCAGATCCTCGGGGAAATCCTCGACGGCGCGCCGGATGGCCTGCCCGAGCTTGAAACAACGCACGCCGGTGGGCGGTGGATACTGGATGACGTTCACGCACAGCGGGATGACCTTGAACGGCCATTCCCGCACCTGGCCGCAGGTGACGGACAACGGCACCGTGAGTCCGTGATCCACCGGCATCTCGTTGGCGATGGTCATGTCGAACTCGTCGAGGATGAGATTCTCGACCAGGTGCCAGGCGAGTTTCGGGTGTCCGTAGACAGAAGGCACGGGACGAGGTCCGAAACCCTCGTCGGCCACCGGGAAGTGCGCGGCGGTGCCTAACAAGAACGTCGGGATCATCTGCAACGACAACGCATTGGCGTGATCGTTGTAGATCAGGATGGCGACGTCCGGCGCGAGCTTCGCCAGCCAATCACGCGCCGGGATGGTGCCGTCGAAGTAGGGGGCCCAGTACGGATTGGTGCTCGTGCCCTTGTCGAGCGCCGCGCCGATGGCGGGCACATGCGAGCAGGCGATGCCGCCGACGATGCGCGCCATCAGGCAGGCTCCTTCTTCATCGGGCTTGCGGATCGCGACAGATTCTCGGGCGTGGGCGCCCGTCCGCCGGCCAGCATCATCCGGCCGTATTCTTCCTTCGGCATGCCGCACATCATGCCGGCCACGTCCTGGAAAGTGAGCCCGTCGCAGAAGGCGATCTTGATCGTGTAGTAGATGTTGCCACCCACCTTCAGCATGCCTAACCAGTCGCGCGCGAGCACGGCCTTCTTCTGCTCGGCCGTGAGCGGGAAGCGGTCGAGATACGCCGCCTCATTCGCCTTGAAGGCCTTGCGGTTTTCCGGGTCGTTGAGCGACATGCAGAACATGTTGAGGTGATATCCGACACGGCCGCGCTCCGCGTCGTAGACGTAGGTGCCGGGAATGTCCTCGTAGTCGCGCGGTGCGCCCATGGCGTTCTCTCGAAAGGGATGATTTGCAGGATGCCTCTGCCGCCTGCCAATGGCTCGATGATCGCCGAAGTAATTTCGATTTCAAGCGCAACGCGCTGCGGGTCGCCGGATCAGGGAGCTAGGCGGTATTCAGGAACTCGTCGCGGAACTCGAGCGGCAGGCCGACGTAGTTCTCGGCGAACGAGGTCTGGGCGGCCCGGGAGCCGCGCAGGTAGGCAAACTCGGCCACCTGCATGCGCCGATCGAATCCGTCCATGTGCGGAAAGCGATGCGTGAGGTTGGTGAGCCACCACGAGAAGCGCTCCGCCTTCCAGACGCGATCCAGCGCCCGCGCCGCGTAGTGGTCGAGGCCCTGCGAGTCACCGTGCTCGTAGAACATCGCCAGTGCCTCGGCGAGCACGACCACGTCCGCGACCGCAAGATTCAAGCCCTTGGCTCCCGTGGGCGGCACGATGTGCGCGGCGTCGCCGGCCAGGAACAGCCGGCCCCAGCGCATCGTGGTGCAGACGAAGCTGCGCAGCGGCGCGATCGATTTTTCGAAGGACGGCCCGCGCGTCAGCCTGGCGGTGAAGGCCGTGCCGATCCGCAGCGTGAATTCATCCCAGAATCGCTCGTCGCTCCATTCTTCGAGCCGATCTTCGAGCGAGCATTGCAGATAGCAGCGGCTGCGGGTGGGCGAGCGCATGGACGCCAACGCGAATCCGTTGGCATGGTTGGCGTACACCAGCTCGTCGTTGCATGGCGGCACGTCGGCCAGGATGCCGAGCCATCCGAAAGGATAGACGCGTTCGAAAGTGCCGCGCGCATTCTCCGGAATGCAGCCGCGGGTCACGCCGTGATAGCCATCGCAGCCGATCACGAAGTCGCAATCGAGCCGGCGCGCCGACCCGTCGAGCGCCCAGGTGATCGCCGGGCGCGAGGTGTGCAGATCGAGCGGTGTCACGTCGGCCGCGCGATACTCGATGTGGATGCCGCGCTGGTCGGCGGCGGCATTCAGGTCCTTCATGACCTCGGACTGCCCGTAGACCGTGACCGCCCGGCCGGTCAACTCCTGGAAGTCGAAATGCACCGGCTCGCCGTCCACGCACAAGGTCGTCCCGGCGTGAACCAGTCCTTCGCGCGCGACACGTTCACCGATGCCGAGCCGGTGCATGACATCGACGGTCGTTTGCTCGAGGACTCCGGCGCGCACGCGGCCTTCGACGTAATCGCGGGCACGGCTCTCGAGGACGACGACTTCGATGCCGGCGTGACGCAGCAGATGTGCGAGAAACAGGCCCGCTGGCCCCGCGCCGATGATTCCGACCTGTGTCCGCACTCGCTCCCCGCCGCGCCCGATACAGTCCGCGGCAGCCGATTTCCCGGCACCGCGCGGACGATAGTAAGTAACACATACTAATATCGCAAGTTCCGCGACTCGACGATGTCGGCGGCCTCTCGATCGGCAGCGCAATCGAAGGATGGTGGGCGCTGCTAATATATGTGCCTCATATGCAGCGACCGATTCCCTGCTACTTCATGCGCGGCGGCACGTCGCATGGTCCGTTCTTCCGCGCCGGCGATCTGCCCGCCGATATCGCGACGCGCGATCGGGTGTTGCTCGCCGTCATGGGCTCGCCCGATGCGCGCCAGATCGACGGCATCGGCGGTGCGGATCCTCTGACGAGCAAGGTCGGCATCGTGTCGACCGGCAGGGAGGGCGTGGACCTCGAGTTCCTGTTCGCACAGGTCTCGTTGAAGGAGCCCCTGGTCGACACCACGCCGAACTGCGGCAACATGCTGGCGGCCGTCGTGCCGTTCGCGCTCGAGCGCGGCATGGTGGCGCCGCGCGGGGCGACCACGACGCTGCGCGTGCTCACGAAGAACACCGGCACCTTGTGCGACATCGAGGTGCAGACGCCGGGCGGTCGTGTCGAATACGCCGGCAGCGCGCGCATCGACGGAGTACCGGGGACGGCCGCGCCCGTGAACATCAGCTTCCTCGACACGGCCGGGTCGGTCTGCGGATCGCTGTTTCCGACCGGTCGCCTCGTGGATCGGTTCGACGGTATCGAGGTGACGTGCATCGACAACGGCATGCCGGTGGTCGTGATGCTGGCGTCGGACCTGGGCATCACGGGCTACGAAAGCCGCGACGAGCTGAATGCGAACAGCACACTCAAGAGGCGCCTCGAGTCGATCCGGCTGCAGGCGGGGCCGGCCATGAATCTCGGCGACGTCGCAAACAAGGTGGTGCCGAAGATGTGCCTGGTGTCCAGGCCGGTCGCGACCCCGGCAGGTCCGGCCGGACACATCAACACGCGCACGTTCATTCCGCACGACTGCCATTCCGCCGTGGGCGTGCTCGGCGCCGTCACGGTGGCGACGGCGGCCGTGACGCCGGGCACCGTGGCGCAGC
>DASTRL010000028.1:0-3432 GCA_035761265.1 Steroidobacteraceae bacterium | reverse complement strand
CGCGCGCGCGCCCGTTGAATTGCGCCTGGCGCACGGCAGCCTGCTGCGCATGGCCGGCGACACCCAGCAGCGCTACCAGCATGCGCTGCCCCGCACCACGCGCGCGGTCGCGCCGCGACTCAATCTGACGTTTCGCCGGATCGTGCGGTAAGCGCACGGCGAGCGCCGCTGGCGCCTCGCCGAGAAGCGGTTTCTCCTCAGGTGGTTGTACCTGGTCCCGGGTCTTCCGCTGCCGCCGTTCCGGCGCGTCATCCGCCTCGGTGACTTTCAGGGCGGCATCGTTCTCGTTCCCGCGCCGCCGGCCGGAGGTGGTGCGCTGATCGGCTGGCGGGCCAGCCTCTAGCCATATGCAAGGTGACCTCAGCCCGTCGGCGCGCAGTGGTGCATCTGTGGGGACGGATCCGCACTCCTCTTCCATACGTCGGCGTGCGGCCGTCTGCATTGCCCGCGGTGCGGACGGCCGGCGATAATCCGCGCTTTCCCCAGGCGTGTTTCCCATGACTGCGAAGACCGTACTCAACGACACCCATCGCGCGCTCGGCGCCCGCATGGTCGACTTCGGCGGCTGGGACATGCCGATCAGCTACGGGTCGCAGATCGAGGAGCACCACGCGGTTCGCCGCGACGCCGGCATGTTCGACGTTTCGCACATGACGGTGATCGACCTGCACGGCCCGCGCACGCGCGACTTCCTTCGTCACCTGCTGGCCAACAGCGTCGACAAGCTCAAGGTGAGCGGCAAGGCGCTGTACTCGTGCATGCTGAACGAGCGTGGCGGCGTGATCGACGATCTGATCGTGTATTTCTTTGACGACGCGCACTACCGCCTGGTGGTGAATGCGGCGACGCGTGACAAGGATCTGGCCTGGATCGAGGCGCAGGCGAAGGCCTTCGAGGTGGTTGTGAAGGAGCGGCCCGAGTTTGCGATGATCGCGGTGCAGGGGCCGCACGCGCGTGCGAAGGTCATCGCGCTGCTGCACGAAGGCGATCGTCCGCGCATCGAGAAGCTGGGCAAGTTCGCCGCGGCGGCGGCACAGGGCCCGCACGGTATGCCGCTGTTCGTCGCGCGCACCGGCTACACCGGCGAGGACGGCTTCGAGATCATCGTGCCGGAGGAGCATGCCGTAGCGCTGTGGCAGGCGCTGGTCGAGGCGGGTGTGAAGCCGTGTGGTCTGGGCGCGCGCGATACGCTGCGGCTGGAAGCGGGCATGAATCTCTACGGCCAGGACATGGACGAGGACGTCTCGCCGTGGGAGGCCAACCTCGGCTGGACCATTGCGCTCGACGAGGGCCGCGACTTCATCGGCCGCGCCGCGCTGGAGCAGCAAAAGGCGACAGGCGTGAAGCGTGTGATGGTCGGCCTGGTGCTCGACGACAAGGGCGTGCTGCGCCACGGCCAGAAGGTGCTCACCGCGCAGGGCGAGGGGGAAATCCTCTCGGGCAGTTTTTCGCCGACGCTGGAAAAGGCGGTGGCCTTCGCGCGTATCCCGGCCGGTGAGCCGGGCGATGTGCGCGTGGACATCCGCGGCCGCGAGCTGCCGGTGCGCCTGGTGAAGTACCCGTTCGTGCGTGACGGCAAGCCCTGCGACGGCATCTGAATTCTTCCCGCCGATCCGACATCGGCGGCAACGGATGGACGCGCTAGAATCGCCGTGTCCACCTCCTACCCACTGCAACGACTGGATCCGATCATGAGCGAGATTCCCGGCGATCTGAAATTCCTCAAGTCCCACGAATGGGCCCGCGTCGAGGACGACGGCCTGATCCGCGTGGGCATTTCCGACCATGCCCAGGCGGCGCTTGGCGACCTGGTGTACGTGGAGCTGCCCGAGATCGGTGCCAGCGTGCAGGCCGGCAACGGCGTGGCCGTGGTCGAATCGGTGAAGGCGGCGTCGGACATCTATGCGCCGGTGTCCGGCGAGATCGTGGCGGTCAACGAAGCGCTCGCCGACAAGCCGGAGATGATCAACGAGGATGCCTTCGGCAACGGTTGGATTTTCGTGGTGCGCGCCAGCGATCGTGCCGAGCTCGACGAGTTGCTCGATGCCGATGCTTACGCCGAGCAGATCGAGAACGAAGATCACTGAGCGATCGATTGCTTCGGTGACTGGACGACGGCCGCGCATGCGGCCGTCGTCATTTTTGCTCCACGTACTCACCGCGTGATCGGTCGGTATCGACGACGCCGGGGAGGGGGCTCGCTGCCCATCGGGTGCGTCCGGCAAAAATATTTTTTCTTTTTGCAGGCGGCCCGGTCGTCTCCCATTCATGCGTTTGCGCAGGGCGTCGCGGGGCGTCGCCAAGCGTTTGGTGCAAGAAGAAAATTTTGGCGGGCGATCAGCGATTTTTCGTCATCGATGCGGGAAATCGTTGTGGGGCGCGGCTTCCCAGGTTTTGCGAGGATTCTTTGATTTATTGATATGGACGTCTATACGTCCATATGCGTTGATCTTCAATTTCCCCAAACCCCTTGCGGGGCGAGGCTTCCGGGCCGACTCGGGCGGGAAATCGGGGTGTCTGCGGACGCCGAAAATCAATTGACAGCCGAAATCTTCAGGAATAGCTTTCGCATCAGATTCTGGGGAACAGGTGTTATGGCAGCAGTGAAGTTCGTCAAGCCTTATGTCGACCACGGTGAGAAGGCCGGCGCGGTACGCAAGATAACCGTCTCGATTCCACTGCATGTCCTGCGGCTTCTTTCTGATCTGCGCACCCACCGCCAGGTGAACAATCTTAGGCACGCCACCAACAGCGATTTGCTGGTCGAGGCGTTCCTTCACGCTTTTACTGGGCAACCACTGCCAACTGATGAGGAGCTGAGACGAACCATGGCCACTGCCAAGAAAACCGCTGCAAAGAAACCGGCCGCCAAGAAGGCCGCCAAGAAGTCCACCGTGAAGAAGGTTGCCGCCAAGAAGCCGGTGGCGAAGAAGCCGGCTGCCAAGAAGGCCGCCGTGAAGAAGGTTGCCAAGAAGGCTGTCGCCAAGAAGCCGGCCGCTGCCAAGAAGGCTGCGGTGAAGAAGGTCGCCGTCAAGAAGGTTGCTGCGAAGAAGGCTGCGCCGAAGAAGGCTGCCGCCAAGAAGGCTGCTCCGGCCAAGGTGGTCAAGGCCACCAAGACCGCCAAGACCAAGAAGTAAGTACACCTATAACAAGAAAGTTTTGTTCGGATTTGTTTCCCCGCGGTGCCCAGCGCGGGGAGACCCTTCGAAAGCGATTCGTCCCGGCCCTCGTGCCGGGACGCTTCGTTTTGGGGGGCACAAAATCTCAGGTCGTTCCTGCGCGGTGCGGGCTGCAACGTGTTTGCCGTCATCCCGCAATGCGGTTACCTTTCGCACATCCGCGCCGCGACTGACCTGGGGAAGGCGTCGCTCCTGGATTTACGGGGGGAAAAAGCGCGGGTATCTGATGCCACTCAGCGAGAGATCATGGATA